>JADEXA010000143.1 GCA_015207365.1 Vacuolonema iberomarrocanum LEGE 07170 | reverse complement strand
CGTTTCTCAATCTAGTGAGGTACAGTAACAGCAATGCGTAAACCATCCCTTGATGTCGTCTAACGTTACCTGGTCGAAGGCTTCTTCAATGGCTTTATCTAAATTTGGATAACTCCTGGCTTTGATAGAGCGCAGGATCGATTTAATTTTAGAGAAGCAATTCTCAATGGGAGAAAAGTCAGGCGAATAGGGCGGTAAATAAAGAAGATGTGCCCCGGCCTGCCGAATCAATCTGGCAACCGTTTCGCCTAAATGAATCGAGCAGTTATCGAGAATGACACAGGCTCCAGGCCAAAGCTGAGGCACTAATCTCTGAGCCACAAACGCTTCGAACGTAAGGCTATCAATGGCACCGAAGAGACTCACTCTCGTCAACACACCCTGGAATCCGAGCGCGCTAATAATCGAGACATTTTTCCCGCGTTTTTGGGGTTTGCTCCCATGGGCTCGCTGCCCTCTAGGCGAACGAGCATGGAGGCGAGTCAGAGCCAAATTCAAACCCGATTCATCAATAAAAATCAGATTTTTAGCCAAAAAGCTTTGTACCGTTTGCCAAAATTCTACCCGCTTCTGTTGGACCCGGTCAGTTTCCTTTTCATCCGCGTGGAATGTCTTTTTTTTACCGTGAAATCCAACTTTTTCAGCATTCTATCGATGGTCGAGCGACTAACCTGGACGCTGGTTTCAGCCGCCAGAAGTGATTTCAGTTCTTCTAATGTGGCATCATTATGCGCTTCCACTAACCGTTGAAGAACGGCGAGTTGTTCTGTATTCAGCTTCGTTGGCGTTTGCTGCGTCCGCTTTTTAGGGGCAACAGAACCGGTCTCACGGTACTGCTTTAAAAGCTTTTGGATAAAACTCGGCGCCACACCAAAACGCCTAGCAAGGCGTCGTTGTGAAAGTGCTTCTTTAACGTAGATATCGATAATCTTTTTACGGAAGTCAAGCGAATAGGGTTGCACCTCAAGTCGTCCCCTAGGAAATAAACATTCTATTCTAAGTGTACCTCACTAGAATAGGAAACGCTATA
>JADEXA010000037.1 GCA_015207365.1 Vacuolonema iberomarrocanum LEGE 07170 | reverse complement strand
AGCCAGGAGTTATCCAAATTTAGATAAAGCCATTGAAGAAGCCTTCGACCAGGTAACGTTAGACGACATCAAGGGATGGTTTACGCATTGCTGTTACTGTACCTCACTAGATTGAGAAACGCTATAGTTTCTCTGTAATTTGGCTAAACCCTTTAATTTCAAATGATGACTCCAAAAAATACTGCCTTGATTCTGATTGGCTTTCAAAACGACTATTTTGCTCAGGATGGTATTTTGAGCGGTGTAATTGAAGAATCTGCAAAAGCGACTAACACGGTAGAAAATACCGTCAAATTGTTGCAGAACCTAGTTAAGACGCCCTATAGCGATCGCCCGTTAGCGATGCTGTGCTTCACATTATTGATATGAAGTTTTGTATAGACTTTGAACCCTAAAACTGAACCAGGATCAAGTTGCTACCTTGTTATCCATGCACCTTTAGACGGATGACCGATCGCCCCAATAGGGTATGGTTGTAACGTTATCTTCGAACTCAGCAACGCAGATGAGCCGCAGAAAACCCAACCTCATAACTACGATTAGTCTGTATAGCGGAGGTATCCTCCTCGTTTTCTTTGCTGTTTTACTACTGCTACAAGCAACGGGTATTGTTTCTGGGGTTTCGAATACTGTTTACGTAGCCTTAGTTTTATTGGCACTCGGCGCTGGGCTACTCTACGGCATTGGTAAACAGGGGTAGTGCACGGGATCGGATCTCACTAAAACTGCCTATGGCCGTATATCCATTGCGGCAGAATATTTGAGTATCACTCAACATCAGTATTTTGCAGGTCTTAGCTGTTTTTTCGTCTGTGGTTTCCTTTCCATGGGGGCGTAAGAACTGATGGTTGCGGCAATGCTCGCGCGGAAGCGTCAGCTCAGTTCAGTTCCCAGAAGGCAAAGACTCTCGGATCTCTGCGAACAGCTTGTCGTGTACTGTTGCGAAGTAAAGATGACCGCGCCCCTCGAACACCGTGAGCGAGCTGTGCTGCATAACCCTATTTTTATACTTAGCAAGCTCGAAGCTGGCGAATTTATCGTCTGTGCCGTGCCATAGCTGTACTGGATAATCGATGTCGCCTAAATCGAACCCCCAGTTGCTGTAACAGCGAAGCGCATCATCCGATGGCCCACGGCTCCCCTGCGCAAAGCTCTCTTTAACCAGGGCTCGAAAGAAGTGAGCCATGTGTTTGTTGCCCAGAATGAGGTTTTGATCATCGTCACCCATCGACGATCGCAGCGATTTGGCGAAGCTATCGTCGCTGAAACGCGCCGCTGCAAAACCGACGAGTGAGAAGAAAAGCTGAAAAAGCAATTGGAATGATGAGGCGCATCGCAACAAGAACCGATCGAGAGGTGCAAGGTGTGTTTGGAGTTCCTCGATTTGCCCGACGGGTGCCCATCCCGCGAGATCGTAGGCAAACAGGAGGCGATCGGGAATCGCATTGGCACAGCTATTGATATAAGCACCCCCTCCCGAAAGACCGATGATGCCAAATTGCGCATGGCTCCTAGCATCGGCGAAGTCCACAACATCGCGCGGCCAATCGAGTATGCGATAACCTTCTGCATGGGAAGATTGACCACAGCCGGGTCTATCGAAGGCAAATACCTCAAATCCCCACGCGCTAGCAGGTTCATCGCTTGGCAAGGCTTCGTAGCGCGAGCCAGGACACCCATGGAAATAGTAAACCGGTGTTCCGCCCCGTTTTCCGTACCGTGCGTAGGCGAGTCGTCGTCCGTCTTGGAGTTGATGGTGCTCGGTTGTAACCTCTGCGAAATCCACTGCTTCAAATCTGCGATCTTCCATATGATCTCCTTGGCATACTCCAGAGTATGTATCGATTTAAAAAAATTTAGTCAAAGAAGCGATCGACCATGGCACTGACGTCATCCTTTGTAATGAGGCCACCTGTCATGGCCTGAATGAGATTGAGCCCCTCGATCCACACAAGAAACTGAAGTGCCACCGTGGTGCTTTCGTCTCCTGCTGCCGATTGGTGTTTGACATGCTCAATGACGTTGCTCATGTATTGACGATTGAGTGCTTGAAGGCGCGGTTTGATGTCGGGAAAGCGACGAATACCATCAAAGAACAAGTAATACAGGTCGGATATGGAAAGGCCGTTTATGATATTCGGCTGTGCACTGACATCTAACGAATTCCACAGCGTTTCCTTGAGAAAGTCCTTCACATCCCCCGTCTCATCGAGATCGACCAAAGACATTGTGCTCAACTGTTCCGCCAAACATCCGAGCGCCGCTTTGTACAAATCGTGCTTGCTACGGAAGTAGTGATACACCGCGCCTTTGGTGTTGTCCGTCGCCGCTGCAATGTCGTCGATGCTGACGTTTTCATATCCCTGTCGAGCGACCAATTTGAGTGTCGCTGTCATGAGTTGTTGCTTCGTTTCCATTGCCTTGCTCACTCTCACTATAGAGACATACTCTGGAGTATGTCAATGGTGATTCATGATAGGAAAACCTCGTTGTTTGTGCAAGGGAGCGATCGCTCCCTGGAGCCTTTTGCTGGATGAGGGCTGAATTTGTTATGAGTACTCATGCCGATGAATATGCTTGGATATAGAGCATTGTGTCAAAGGCTTAAGTAAACGTCTGATACGCGAAAAGAGCAGAATACTAGGCTGTTCTTACTGAGCTAAGATTGTATGTAAAATTACTCGATTACAAAGTTTGGAAAGGTCTTAACAAACGTGGGAATAGCGATATGAATAGAGTATTTTTTGTTGCGTGGTTTAACGTGAGTTCGGGATAACGCCTTGGCGACTAAAGTCGCGGCTATCAGAACAAAGTCCGCCGTTGCGGACTATGAAAATTCGTAGTTTGAGAACCCGCGAAGGCGGGTTTCGCTCCGCTAGTCGTGGTTTCAACCGCCAGATTTTCTTATCCCGAACTCACGTTGGTTTAAGCTTGGCTGCGTCGTCACTGGAATTACTGGGCTTGTTGCATTTGCTGCTAGCGTCGAAGCCTACAGCGGCCCATGGCTGCTGCTGTTGGATCTGGTGCAATGGCCATTGGATGGTGATCCTGCAACATTTAGTAATGAAACGCTACTGCTTAATGCGATGCTCGGCGGCGTCATGGTTGGATGGGCGGCGCTCATGTATTTTGTAGCGGCTGGGCCGATTGCCCTGATCATTGGATTGAGGTTTATTCCTCATCAAAAGTACCTGATTTTGATCAAGCCGAACGAGTCATTGCATTGCCGTTGAAAATTGACTCTGGCAGAGTTGGCATTACGAATGTGCTGTATTTGAATGAGCCGAGCGAAGAGATTCTTGTTGATCCTGGAGTATGGACGATCTATTTTTTGGCGTTCAATCTTGGTTCTGATCAGTTGTGGGAGCGAAGAGTCGCACGCCCTGAGAGAAGCTCTGAAAGGCTCAGCGATGAACTCAGCGATGAACAGTTGAGAGCGAATTGGGAATTTGAATGTTATCAAATTGTGCTTGTACCCGGTTTTCAACCGCCGATTGGCATTGTTTATGGAGCCGCGACAATTGCAGCCGTGATCGCTCCCTTCTATCCCGACTCCCAACAATCACCGGAAGAGTAATATCAAATCCGGTTAATCACCCGTAAAACCCAAATATCGTTTGTGCCCGCTGCTTTGCAGCGGGCACAAACGATATTTGGGTTCTTCAACCGGATTTGAGATAACGGTTGAATCCTTCGCTATCTTGAAGCACCTTCAAACGCCTTTGAAGGCGATCGCCTCCTCCATTTCCTGTGGCGTTGGTTGTTGCTCGGGAACCGTAGCATTGAGCCGTTGCACACCGACTTGGTTGAGGGCAATGCCGATGAGGATGACGGCACCACCGATATACTGAGCCGCGGTAGGTGCTTCGCCGAGCACCAGATAGGCTGCGAGAACTCCGGCGATGGGGGTGAAGGCTGTTGCCAGGGAAATTTCGCTGGCGGTGCTGAGCTTCAAACCTGTGAACCAGGCAAACTGTCCGCCGACAATAATGATAGCGCTGTAGAGCAGCATCCACTGCCACAAGAACGGTGAGGCTACATCCATGAAGTGGCTGGGGTCAAACAGGATAATGGTGGCAAAAAAGAAAGTGATGGTGCCCACCAGCATCCGATAGACGTTGAAAATGCCCAGGGGAATTTGTGCCAAACTGACTTTGCTGATGAGGTTGGAGACAGCTTTGAACACGGCGGCAAGCAGCGTTAGAAATGCGCCTAAACCAATATCGATGCCCATGCCCATCGTCATCATCACCTCTTCATTGGGAGACGGCAGGAGGACGGTAAGCGCCACGCCGACGAAGGCGAGCAGTGCGCCACCCACGACCCAACCATTCACCCGTTCACCCAAGAGCAATACGGACAGGGCCAATACGAGGGGGGTATCGATTTGCCCAATCAAAATGACGTTATTGACGGCGGTTAGAGAAAGCGCCGTGAAAATCAGTGTGGGCACAACCGCTGCGGTGAGAACGGCAAGAACAGTGAGCGTCAACCATTGCCTGGGATTGATCTGGCGCAATATGGGCATGCGCCATTGCTTTTGATGCAACACCGCCATGAGGATCAGAGCGCAGAGGTTGCCAACAAAGAGCACATTGCAGAAAGAGATCGGATTGCGCCCAGCGATCAGGTTTTGCTCGCCAATTTCCGTGAGCTTGCGGGTGATGGCGTTGGCGGCTCCAAAGATGGCGATCGCCACCATCAGATAAGCCCGTCCAGAGAGTTGAAGCGTGGGCGGCTGGCGTTTCATGGGGTTCCTGCAAAAACGTCTGATGCAAGTTTAATTGGCCAAGCCAGGAATATGTTGTTTTACAACATCCCATTTATTGCACTTCCAGTAGTCCACATGAGAGCTGATCAGTCCATCGCTGTTGAGGGTTAGTTCGCTCCAGCCTGGAATCTGGATGCGTGGTTGCCAGGGGAGGGGCGTTGTCCAATAAAGAGTCCAATCGCTGCGAATCTCGTTGCCGTTGCGCTGGATGCTGTGCAGGTCTAGTTGGGGGTTGCGAAACCAGGTGTCGATAAAGCCCAGCATGGTTTGGTAGCGATCGCGCCCCCGAAACTCGTTCATTGGGTCTTTGAAGTACACATCCTCGGCATAGAGGCTGTAGGTCTGATCTTTCGGAAAGCGGTTGTAATCTGCCTTGAGCGTTTCGATAACATCCATATCCATAAAAATAAGGGTCACCCTTAGGATTATGGATTAAATAAAAACCAGATTTTTTGGGAAGACGCGCGCCGCCGCCGCGCGTCTTCCCAAAAATCTGGTTTTTCATCATGCCGAGCTCCTTATTGTGGAATCCGAGTGCGACTCTACAAAGGCTTTAGAGAATGATTGCGAACTGGTATAAGTTGCCTCTCTACACGGCCAAAGCCATTATTTCCAGACCCTCACCGAAACGTTAGCCAGTTGGTGGGTTTAGGAGAATCCGGTCGGCTGGTTCAGGAGAATCCGGTCGGTGGGTGCATCACTTTACACCCGTGATTAAACTCGAATCAGCGCGAAATGAATGGTGCTATGGGTAACAACAAATATTCTTCCTTTTTCCCTAAGCTCTGCTTTGCCAGAGCCTCCTGGGCATACACAAATCCTTTATATGCGTTGAATCGAGGCCGGGGTTTCCCTCAGAGCCTCTACCGATAGGCCATCTGGGGTTAACGTGCGCCTTATTAAAAATTCTTTAGAGAGATTCACTGGAATTTACGGATGAAATCGAGAAGTAGCCCATAGGTTTGAGCAGAGGACGCAGTTCAACGTTTCTCTGCGGCTGGGTGAGATGTTTGGGGAACTGCTAAACCTATCGCTTTCCACAGGCATTCAGCCCGGTGTCATTTGTACGAGTCCTGGCTGGGAAGACTTGGGGCGTTACTTTCTCTGTGGATTGGGCTTTGTGGATTGGGAGCTATGGGAATGAGCTTCTGGGGTCAATCAGTCAATCAGCATTATCAAACGAATCAAATGTCAAACGGGTCAGGTGTGAGCATGAAACGAGCCTTTGGTTTGCAACGATGGACAAGATGGTTCCGGCGCGGGGTGGCGATCGCCCTCACTCTGAGCTTGGGGGGTGTGGCCGAAGCTTGGATACCCCGATCCGGACAGGCGGCAGAGCAGATACAGCTCAATCTCGTGGGGCCAGCGACGGTGAGCGTGTCGATAGAATCTTTGCGAGTGTTTGCTGAAACGGGGGAAGTTCGTTCCGATTTGCGGCTGTTTACCAATGGGCTGGATGAGCCCGCCCGCGAGGCATTTCGGCAAGTGCTGTTGCGCCCCATTCCCTTCGATGCGGTGAGCATTAGCAACATTAGCTATTCGCCCCTGGGTCGAGATGTGATTTCTCAGGTGAGCGAGTTTATTCGTGTGAGCCCAGAGGTCAATGGGTTCAACGCGATTCGCGCGGCGGCGATTAATGCGGCGGTGCAGGCGGATGAGGATGGCTGGACGGCGCTGGATGCGCTAGCGGCCTTTCCCACCGAGCGGGTAGAGGTCGAAGTTGAGGAGATGTTGGCTCTGTTGCTATCGCTTGTTGACTATGGCGAGTACAACGATGCCATGATCGCGGCGGTTCGTAGTCGGGCGGCGACAGAGGCGGCAGAGCAGGAGCCCATCGATCTGGCGCAACTGCCTGACCTCAGCCTGCCTGGGGCCTTCTCCTGGGTGCAGGGAACGGTGACAGTGAACAACCCAGCTCTCGGTCAAACCCGCGAAGGGTTGACGGTGAATTATGACTATGACGTGGATTTCTATGTCCCCGAAGGACTGACGGCTCCTGCCCCCATCGTCATTATTTCCCATGGGTTTGGAGCGCTCAAGGAGAACTTCATCTTCCTTGCGGAGCATCTGGCTTCCCATGGCTATATCGTGTTGGCTCCCGATCATGTGGGCAGCAACCTGGCCTATCGCCAGACTTATTTGCAGGGGCAGTTGAATACGCTGCTGAGCCCAGTGGAATTTGTTGACCGTCCCCAGGAAATCTCTTTCTTAATTGATGAGATGGAGCGGTTGGTCGAAGCCGATGAGCGCTGGCAAGACGTGCTGGATCTGGAACGTATCGCCGTGATCGGCGATTCCCTCGGTGCCACAGCGGCGCTAGCGCTCGGGGGTGCCACCTTTGATATCGCTCGCCTGCGCGAGGTTTGTCAGCAGCCCAACCGTATCTTCAGCGCGGCGTTGTACTTGCAATGTCGGGCGCAGTTTTTGCCACCGACGAACTATGAATTGCAAGATGAGCGGGTTCGAGTGGCGATCGCCGCCCATATGTTTGGCTACGGGCTTTTTGGCCCGGATGGAATGGCAGAGGTCGATATTCCTCTAATGGTGGTGTCGGGCAGTCAAGACATCTTGGCTCCGGCGGTCTTGGAGCAATTCTATCCATTTATGTGGTTGGAAAACGAGCCTCGGTATTTGGCGATGCTCGATCCAGGAACCCACTTTTCTACCAAACCTGAAGGAGCCGCCGGAGCCAGTTCCATTCCCTCCTTCCTGATTGGTTCCCACGGCGAGTTCGGGCAGCGCTATTACCAGGTGATTGCCCTGGCATTTTTGAATGCGCACTTGCGAGAACAGCCCGAGGCGTTGCCTTACCTCACCGCTGCCTATGCCGATCACCTCAGTGCCGATGCGCCCATGCAGCTTGACCTGATCCGCTCCCTCTCCGCCGAGGATGTTGAAGCGGCCTATGGGCGATCGCCCCTCTATCCCCTGGAGGCTCCCTCCTCCGTGGCAACGGTGCCCCCCGACCGAGCGGTGCTGACCCAAATTGCCACGGATCAAACCTTGCGCGTTGCGATGCGGCGCGATGCACCGCCGTTTGGCTTCCTCGACGGTACAGCCACGGGCGATGTGGGTGCAGCGGGCGATCGCTGGACGGGCTACTGCGTTGATTTAGTCAATGGCTTGGCCGAATTTTTGGGCGAAGAATTGAACATTGTGCAAGGGGTTGTGCCCAGTGAGTTGCCATCCACCGTGACCAATCGCTACACCCTGATTCGCGAAGGGACGGTGCATTTGGAATGTGGCCCGAATGGCATTCGCAGTGACCTGGAGGGAGTGCAGTTTTCGCAACCCATCGCGGCGGCTGGCACCCGCTTACTGATACCCAATGGCAGCACCGAGCCCGTGAACCCGAATCTTGCCCTCACCGATGTCCGGCTGGGTGTAGTGCGCGATACCAACACCGAGGCGTTTGTGCGGCAGGCGTATCCCGAGGCGGAGATTGTTGCCTTTGAGGGGGTCGAAGCGCGGCAGGATGCCTTGCAGGCGTTGGCCGATGGCTCGATCGCGGCACTGGCCGAAGATGACATTCTGCTATTGGGTGAAGCCCAGCAACTGGGGCTGGATCTGTCCGCGTATGAGTTTGTGCCCAAATTTCCGCTCACCTGCGAGTTTTATGGGCTAGCATTACCAGCAGAGGATCCAACCTGGCGACAGGCAGTCAATGCGTTTTTGGAGAGCGATCGCCATTCACAAATCTTCACTGAATGGTTTGGCTCCGTGGCTGCTACACAACTCGACAACACGGCATTCTGCCTGAATCGTTAATAAATTCACCAGCGAGCGAACGAGGGCTTCCAGTCAAAATTCGAGACACCCCTGAAGTTCGGTGTTAGGATTTTCCACAGACAAAACAAGAAAGACGAAAAAGGATAAAGCATTCGATGATCGGAGAAATAGACAAGTCGATCTCTTTCGATGGAAGAGAGATTCGGCTGAAGGTAGGTCTGCTCGCACCGCAGGCCGGTGGGGCGGTACTAGTCGAATCCGAAGAAACCGCTGTATTGGTAGCCGCAACGCAATCCTCAGGACGAGAAGGCATCGACTTTTTGCCGTTGTTGGTGGATTACGAAGAAAGATTGTATGCCGCTGGGCGCATCCCCGGCGGTTTTTTGCGTCGAGAAGGGCGTCCGCCCGAAAAGGCTACATTGATTAGCCGCTTGATTGACCGACCCATGCGTCCCCTGTTTCCCCAATGGTTGCGGGACGACATTCAAATTGTCGCGACGACGCTATCGATGGATGAGCGGGTTCCCCCCGATGTGCTGGCAGTGACCGGAGCCTCGATCGCCACGCTACTGGCTCAGATTCCGTTCAATGGCCCGATGGCGGCGGTGCGGGTCGGCCTAGTTGGCGATGACTTTATTATTAACCCCACCTACAACGAGATTGAGGTGGGCGACCTGGATTTGGTCGTGGCCGGTTCCCCCGATGGCGTCATCATGGTGGAGGCTGGAGCCAACCAGTTGCCCGAACATGACATGATCGAGGCGATCGACTTTGGTTACGAAGCGGTTCGCGACCTGATCCAAGAACAGCGCAATCTGCTAGAAGAACTGGGCATTGAAATCATCCACCTCGATCCGCCTGAAGTGGATTCCACCCTGGAAGACTTCATCACCGAGAAAAGCACCAGCTCGATCAAAGAAATCCTGGCGCACTACGAATACACCAAGCCCCAGCGGGACGAGAAGCTGGATGAGGTGAAGGGAACCGTTGCAGAGGCGATCGCCGAACTCGCCGAAGACGATGCGGTACGCGTGGCGGCTGACAGCAACCCCAAAGCACTGCCCACGGTGTTCAAAGGCGTCACTAAGAAGCTGATGCGGGGCCAAATCATTGAGGAAGGGATGCGGGTCGATGGCCGCAAACTCGACGAAGTGCGGAAAATTACCTGCCGCACTAGCTTGCTCCCGTCTCGGGTTCACGGCAGTGCATTGTTCCAGCGGGAATTGACTCAGGTGATGTCGATCGTCACCCTAGGAACTCCCGGTGATGCGCAGGAACTCGACGACCTGCACCCCGATGAGCAGAAGCGCTACTTGCACCACTACAACATGCCTCCCTACTCGGTGGGTGAAACGAAGCCGATGCGATCGCCTGGTCGCCGCGAAGTCGGTCACGGAGCCTTGGCCGAACGGGCACTGCTTCCTGTGCTACCGCCCAGAGAGGAATTCCCCTACGTGATTCGGGTGGTGTCTGAAGTGCTGTCCTCTAATGGCTCGACATCCATGGGTTCGGTCTGTGGCTCTACCCTGTCGCTGATGGATGCGGGTGTGCCGATCGCCAAACCCGTGAGCGGAGCCGCTATGGGTCTGATTAAGGAAGGCGAAGAGGTTCGCATCCTCACCGATATCCAGGGTATCGAAGACTTTTTGGGCGATATGGACTTTAAGGTGGCAGGCACCGAAACTGGCATCACGGCGCTCCAGATGGATATGAAAATCACGGGATTGCCCGTCGCCATTATTGCCGATGCTATTAACCAGGCACGGGGCGCACGGCTCCATATTCTGGATAAGATGAATGAGGCGCTCTCGGAACCTCGCAAGGAGCTTTCCCCCTCTGCACCACGCCTACTAACCATTAAGATCGATCCCGACATGATCGGCCTGGTCATTGGTCCCGGTGGTAAGACGATCAAGGGCATTACCGAGCAAACGGGCGCGAAAGTCGATATCGACGATGACGGCACCGTTACCATTTCCTCCACCGATGGAGCCAAGGCGCAGCAGGCTCGCGGCATCATCGAAGGCATGACGAAGAAGCTCTCCGCTGGTGATGTCTATGTGGGTAAAGTCACTCGCATCATCCCCATTGGCGCTTTCGTCGAATTCCTTCCCGGTAAGGAGGGCATGATCCACATTTCCCAACTGGCTGACTATCGGGTCGGCAAGGTCGAAGATGAGGTCTCTGTCGGCGAAGAGCTAGTGGTCAAAGTGCGCGAAATCGATGGACGCGGACGCATCAACCTCACACGCCTCGGCATCCACCCTGACGAAGCTGCAACGGCTCGCGCCGCTTCTGGCGACGACTAATCGCATCAAACTTGCGTCTTAGTTCTAAAAAGCTCCCTCGTCACTTGGCTAGGGAGCTTTTCGTAGAGCATATAAAAACCAACCACTTTTTGAAAGCCCTGCAGCGCAAGGCTTTCAAAAAGTGGTCTGTCCTAATCTAAATACGTAAGGCTATAATCTACATTTTTTATAGAAGGCCGTTATTCTGACGCTGGACGATTGATTTTGGATAGGTAAGCACAGGCGCAGAAAAGGGGCTGTTCCTTGTATCGACACTCCTAATTTGCAGAATCAGTGCTAGCCTGAGGCACCTTGTTGCCCATCTCTGCATCTACACACAACGGCTATGCTCGACACCTCCAGCTACTGTATCGCTGAAGACTAGATTATGGATATTGTGTTTCGTGATGATGCCAAGGTTTCAGTCGAGATGGCGATCGACCTCTACAAGCGATCGACCCTCGGCGACAGACGCCCCATCCATCGCCCCGACATCTTCGAGGCCATGTTGAAAAACGCGTCCCTCATCATTACGGCTTGGTATGGCGATCGCCTCGTCGGCATCTCACGCACCCTCACAGACTTCGCCGCCGTGGCCTATCTCGCCGACTTGGCCGTCGATGCCGAATACCAGCGGCAAGGCATCGGCAAGCAGCTCGTCCAGGAAACCAAACAACGACTTGGCCGCGAATGTACCATGATCCTGTTAGCCGCTCCCCAAGCCAACGACTATTACCCCAAGATTGGCTTCGAATACAACCCAAGAGCCTGGATTCTCCCAGGAGATACCCCTTAATCGTGTGAGAATTGGAACGATATCATACTTCCTCAACTAATTCCTCGGGAGCTGGGTCGGATCATTCTGTATATAACTAGATGCTAAAGAATAAAGAAGTCAAACGATTCAGACAATATAGTTGAAGGGTTCAATATACTGAAGTCATTCACTTAATCCTCGATATAGATCACTACAGCTTGAGTGCCCTGTATCGAGGATTAGGTGAGAATGATGATTAGACAAAAACTGCACCTCTGCTAAACATTTGCGCTGTCTTAGTGATTGGTGCAATGAATTTAGAGCATTCAATATAAATTCTATGAAAATCTATCAGGAAAACTTATTTGCTGGACAGTTTTCTAAATCTGATACTCAAGAAGATAAACCTATCGATATAAATGGAAAAGTTATATTCTGCTCAAATGGTGAAGTCTTACTCCGAACGAGCCAAAAACTATATAATGCTGTTCAATCAAAGATGGCATCTGAATCAGTTCTTATTCACGGCGAGCAAGACGATGGTTTAAGCATTGAAGAAATTAGTAGTATTGGAGATACTACTTTAATTGAGCAATGCTCTATTGTGCGACCCGCGTACAAAGGTAAATATAAAATTCAGAGAGAAATTGAAAGAGAAAAAATCCTGAAAATAAGAGCGACAGTTTCTCCTGATACAAGCATTGAGCCAGATATTCTTCTTCAGGAAGTATATCTTGAAGGTGAAGATAAGCTGACTTCGATGGAACATTCAGTCAAGACGGTTTATGGTCTTGTTGCCTTTGCTCCACTTCATCACATTCAGATGTCTATAGGACAGGAGAATGGCGTATTAAGATTAGAGAAAGTGAACGATAACTACAAAAATGTTCTAGAAGCAAATGTTGTTTCTGAATTGTCTATTTTTTCCTGTAACCTATCGATTGAAGAACAAGAGAATTTAGCTTATTTCTTGATTTTTATGATTTCCTTTGCTTCTGGTAGAAATATATATGAAGCGTATCAAAGAAGTGAACTAAGGAATGGAGATATCCTCAAAATAACAGAATATTGGAGAGGCTCACGCTCTAGGGCAGTGGCAAAAGGTTTTATTACCGTCATTCAGGCTCCTCACCTCGAATTATTTTTAGAGCAGTTGATTAGGAAAAGATTCAATCTAGAAGAGTATAGAAGCTCATTACTACTATCTCTTTCATGGTACTTGGAGACCTTTGAATCTAAAATTTTGGCAACTGATTTTGTATTGCTATGTACTGCTCTCGAATCACTAAATGAGGAGTTTAAAGAGATCCAGAGAACAAGATCTAATCGATTACTTTCAAAAACAAAGTATAGAGCCGTCAAAAAAGCTATTTTCCAATGTATTGATCAGGAAGGATCAGATCTTAAGGGAGAGGATACCTCTCAAAAATATGAAATTTTCAAAACAAAGGTGCACTCCTTTTTTGATTCAGGTAGCTTAAATATGATTGGTAACCTCGGTGCCAATCTCCAGAATATGCTTGAATATTTCGAGGTGAAATATGAAGATCTTTTTCCTGAATTTGATTTCATCAAGATCAGAAATAATGTAATTCATAGAGGTACTCATGAATTTGATGAAATGTTTGACGTCTATTTCAGACTAGAAAACCTTTATATACGACTTATACTAAGTATCGTAAAATATGATGGTAATTACATGGAGCATAATGGTACAGGTCTAATCTGTAGGACTATTCCTTTTACCAAGTAACCAAAAAGTTTTTTGATGAGAAACCTATTTGAGGAGTGTATCCCAGCCTTGCAAGTCCAAACTTGAGACAGATTTTCAAAGCCTCTGATTTAAAGGGATTTCGAGTCTGAATATTTATGCTTATTGCAAAACTGGGATGCACTCTATTTGAGTTGGTGTTACACCTCGAAGCTTCGATGAAAGCGCAGTTTTCCAACAAAAATCGCAATGCTGAAGTTCTACTACAATCCAGTTTCTGTCAATGCACGTCGAGTCTGGGTTGCATTGCTAGAAAAGCAGATCCCGTTCGAGCCAATTTTGGTGAATTTGGATGGCGATCAGTTTGGTGATGACTTCACAGGCGTGAACCCACTCCAGCGCGTGCCTGTCGTTGTGGAGAATGGATTTCGCGTCATTGAGTCGTTGGCAATTTTAGATTATCTGGAAGCGAAGTATCGCGATCGCCCACTGCTTCCTACCCAACCCGAAGAGATTGCGACGGTTCGGATGGTGGAGATGGTGGCTTTGAATGAGCTTCAACCTGCTACGCTGCCGTTAACTCGGCCATTAGTCGGGCTAGAGGTTGATAATCGGAAGCTTGAATCGGCAAAAGCGCGAGTCGTTGCGGTACTGCAATTTTACGAGAATCTATTAGGCCAGCATTCTTACTTTGTTGCAGAACAGTTAACGTTGGCCGATATTGTTGCCGGAACGCTAGTGCCTTCATTGCCCATGTTGGGTTTCCCTCTAGACATCTATCCTCGCCTTAAGGCATGGTCAGAGCGCCTTGCAATGCGTGAGAGCTGGCAACAAACAACGCCACAGCCTGAAGTCATAGAAGCGGCTTTACCCAATATTAGAAAGATTTTGGAGCGACGTTCCTAGCGATCGCCCTCCAAAATCTTCATCTGTGCTGGAATTTTGGCGTTGCTGGGTGAGGGTATGAATTTTTCCCGAGAAGGGGGGCAGCGCCCCCCTTCTCGGGAAAAATTCATACTTGGATCCTGCATCACCGGAATTTTGCGGATTAGATAACCTGCTGGACTGACTAAGGCCGATAATTGGAGGAAGATAACAGCAGTGTGCTGCTGTCGTTGCGTGTGTCTAGGAGCAAAATGTGAGTCAGGATTGGTCAGTCACCGAAGACGGGCAATGCCAACCATGCCCGACCCCTCGAGACTGGGATCTCCTCGAAACCCCCTATCGGTTCTATCGGTTCTTGACTGAAGTAGAAGATAGCCTCAACCAGGCTACAACCGTTCACCAATGCGAGTGTTTACCCGATATTCGACGGTTAGTGCGTAAACTTGTGCTCAATTCCTACTGGTTGCAAACCCAGCGCCCTGAAATCAACCCAGCGGCAGAAGCAGCCTTCCTCAACCTCTACGATGAAATTGGGTTTCCCTTGACGGTGCAAGTTGAAACCCATGTTCCTGGTGCTAAGTCGTCAATTCATAACCATGGCACATGGGGGATTGTGGCGGTGCTACAAGGGCAAGAAAAGAACACCCTATGGAAGCGATCGCCCGAACCCGAGTGGTCTAACAAGGTTGTCTGCGTTGCAGAACAGACGTTGACCCAAGGCGATGTGGTTAGCTTTGTCCCCGCCGCGATTCACAGTATCCAAGCGATCGGAGAGGAACCGTTGGTGACGTTCAATGTGTATGGAGAGACCGAGAGCAAAGAGCGCTTTGAGTTTGATCCCATCACCCATCAGGCGAAAAACTATTGATTTATACTCCCATGGGGCGGCGAGGAAAGGTGGATGAATTTTTAGGTGCCTATTTATTTTTAGCCAGTGAAGCATCCTCGTACATCACGGGTGAGATTTTGTATGTTGATGGTGGCTACCCTGCCGCATGATTTCGCACTTTTCTGTCAATTCAAACGGACATTTACAGAGACAATATGGATCCATCTCGCAACTCTGCCCTCTTCGCTGGTTGCTTAGCCGCATTAGGATGGGGTCTCACTGGTACATTCGTTAAGCTACTGCCAGACTTTACAACATTAGAAGTTCTATCGCTTCGGCTCGGGGTTGCATTTCTTGTAACCCTGCCGATTTTTTTGACGAATCGTTTGCTGAGAATGCAATTTTTCGAACTCATTCGAACACCACTTGGGCTTGGTTTGTCGAGTTTGATGGTGTTTTACTATTTGTTTGCTGTCCGAGCCTTTCAACTCGCACCTGTGAGTGATGTTGTTTTGGTGGTTGGGCTGTCTCCCTTGATTGGCTTAGCTGTGAAAGCAGCCATGCGCAAACCTGTAGCACTCTGGGAAGGACTTGGAGCGTTGATGGCTTTTGTCGGACTTATCCTTTTTGTGTTACCTAAACTTCAGGGTACGTTTGGGCAGTCCACGTATTTAATCGGGTTGTTTTTTGCATTTCTTTCTGCTTGCGTTACGCTGGGTTACGCTGCTTTGTTCAAGCATTACACGCGCCAAAGAAAGACTCTCAATCCGATTTCGGTTGCTTTTACAACGTTTATCTTAGGTTCGATCGTTGTGACGCCGATGGCCGTTTTTACTACACCACAATGGCTACTAAATTTTAGGCAGTTGAATGTAGTTTGGATCGTTCTAGGGCTAGGGACTTTGTCTACGGTGGTTCCTACTTTCTGCTATAGCTATGCTGCGAAGCATCTTGCACCGATTTTGACAACAACCTTGAATTTGCTCACACCAATTTTTGCTGCGATGATTGCTGTGTTGCTACTCAAAGAGCCGTTTCCCATTCTGAGTCTAATTGGAGCGAGTCTAATTCTATTAGGTATTTTGCTCCTGTCATTATCAAAATCTCAAGGAACTGAGCAACGTGACGTGAGGCGAAAAGCCAGCGAGTAGCTTACAATAAATATTTATTTGAAACCTCCATTTTGTATGCTCTTAAAGAGCATTTGATGCGGGTCTTTAGAGCCTTGGAACTTAGAGTATGCTGCGGCGTCTAAGTAAATGCTGGCTCCGATTTATGTGGCTTGCATCGCCTGAATGATTATGCCTAAGTTTTACTGCGTCACGCTTGTTGTATCTGCCCTGCTTTTCACGGCTTGTGCCGAAAGTCCTCCGACTGCAAATTCTGAGGACGTTCAGCCTGATGCTACGGCGAACCTCGCAGACCTCCCAACCGGCGATGTCGCGATCGCCAAAACGCCTGAGGGCGCGCCTGCTGAGCCCGATGCTGCTGGTGAAGGCACCACAGAAAACACAGCCGAACCAAGCGACACCCCCGAGGACGCTGGAGCAAACTCTACGGAGCCTGATAATGACCTGGCTACGCGACCCTTGACCCCAGGCGATTGGCAAAGTGCTCGCGGTGGCATTCATTTTGGCGAAGCTCGATCCGAGCCTCGGTTTTCAATGACGTGCGATCCCGAAGACGGGCAGATTGTCCTCTACCGTGCTGGTCTGATCGGGCCGGACGAGCAGCTCCAGCTTGACCTCTTTACGGAGTCTGCCAACGCCATAAGTCTCTGGCAATATGAGAGCAATGTGCTACCCCGGATGGTCGCGCGCATTCCTATTGCTGACCCTGTTTGGCCAACGATAGCGACTGCCGAGCGATTTGGTGTTGGCGTTGCGAGCCGCCCGTCACTGACGCTGCCAGTGACCGACCTGGTGCGCGAGTTCGTGACCGTATGCCGGACTGATACTTAATCCGGATAAGAAAAACCGTTTCTATATGTTTATGACATGCTGGCTAGCCAGCATGTCATAAACAATAGCTCGAGGCTTTGCTTTGCGGATTTGGTATGAGGAGTCGTTCTGCGTCAGTTAGGCTTGCACCTTCGTAGGCACGCTCTGCTTCAGGTATTCCTTCTCTGTTATCAGGTTTTGAACGCGATCGACGCGATCGAGAAAGACTTTACCGCCTAGGTGATCAAACTCATGTTGAAAGATGCGAGCGATGAAGTCGTGGAATTCGCGCCGTTCCATCTCGCCAGTGCGGGTCATATATTCCACTTCGATCGCCCGGTAGCGCTTGACCTTGCCCCGCATGCCTGGAATGCTGAGGCACCCTTCCCAGTCGGTAGTGGTTTCCTCAGAATGGCTAAGCAGGTGGGGATTCACCATGACGATGGGTGCCATCGTCGGGGCGTTGGGGTAGCGGAGGTTGGGACGGGAGGCGACGATGAGGATACGGCGGGACTGCCCAACTTGGGGCGCAGCAATGCCGACTCCATTGCCTTCGAGCATCGTTGTCAGCAAATCATCAATCAACGTTTGCACAGCCGGATCGTGAACGTTGTAGATGGGCTGTGCGATGTCTCGCAGCACTGGGTTGCCGAGTTGAGCAATTTCGAGGACGTTGGACATAAGAGATGTCACCTATGCGCGACGACAATAATCAGCAAAAGCCTGAATTCGTCTTCAGCCACAAGGGCCGTAGGTTGCTTAAACCCCAATAGCACCAAACAGCAAGCGCATAGGTGCTCTGATGACGCATCCAGAAGTGGGACAATGCTAGAGGATGTGTACTGGATAACACCGACTTCTGTTGGGATTGTAAAACAGAACACCAGACGATCGGCTCAGCCTTAGCAGAACGAAATGTAGACGATCGCTCCTTTTTTATACGACCTCCGTGATCCCAATTTGCGACCAACGCCTCACTAAAGGCTTATTTGCAACGCTCGGGTGTGACATGGGACAAAGGATGAAACCGGGAGTTTCCTTTCGGGTTGGCTGCAAGATTGCGCCCTTTGATGCTAGGTGTTTGGGGGCGATCGCCTTAGAATGAGGATTCGGTTGGTGTTTATGTTTCTTAGCAATTATTTTTATGCCTCAAGCCTGCGTGATTGGGTTAGGACGGTCTGGAATGGCGGCGGCGCGGCTGTTGCAACGGCAGGGGTGGCAGGTCAGCCTCAGTGATGCAGGCAATTCGGAGACGTTGAAAAAATCCCAGCAAGCGCTGGAGGCGGAGGGCATTTCAGTACAACTGGGACACCGCTTTGTTCCCGATACCTCGATATCGCGGGTTGTGGTCAGCCCTGGTGTGCCTTGGGATCTGCCGACTCTGGAGCAAGCGCGAGAGCAGGGCGTCGAAGTCATGGGTGAAATGGAACTGGCTTGGCAGGCGCTCAAGGATGTTCCCTGGGTTGGTATTACAGGAACAAATGGCAAAACGACGACCACGGCCCTGGTGGCGGCAATTTTCCAAGCCGCAGGGCTGAATGCACCCGCCTGTGGCAATATTGGTTTTGCGGCATGTGAGGTGGCGTTGCATGCGCTGCAAGACGGGAAATCACCAGACTGGGTGATTGCCGAGGTGAGTAGCTACCAGATCGAGTCTTCGGCGAGCTTGGCCCCGCGCATTGGCATCTGGACCACCTTTACCCCTGACCACCTCAGCCGCCACTACACCCTGGAGAATTATCACCGCATCAAAGCATCTCTATTGCACCAGTCCCACCAGCAGGTGCTCAATGGTGATGATTTGCATCTCAACCAAGCCGCCGCCCATTGGCCAGAGGCCCACTGGACGCGGGTAGAAGGGCGTGCCAGCGTGCCGGGGAATCCCGATATCGGAGCCTATGTGGAAGATGGTTGGGCGATCGCGCTGGGTAAACCCATTGTTCCTGTTGCTGCCCTGCAAATGGTAGGGAGGCATAACCAGCAAAATTTACTAATGGCTGTACTGGCGGCACGGCTGGCAGGAATTGAAAAGGAGGCGATCGCCCATGCTATCGAAACCTTTCCTGGCGTCGCTCATCGCCTGGAGCATGTTGCGACCTGGCGCGGCATCTCCTTCATCAACGACAGCAAAGCCACCAACTACGATGCTGCTTATGTGGGGCTCTCATCTGTGCCAGCGCCTGCCATTCTGATTGCAGGTGGCGACCCCAAGGAAGGTGACGATATCGCATGGCTCAACTGCATCCGGCAAAAAGCCGCAGCGGTGGTACTCATTGGCAAAGCGGCTCCTGCCTTCGCGACCCGATTGACGGCGGCGGACTACTTCAACTACGAAATCGTTGAAACCCTCGATCGCGCCCTTCCCCGCAGCGTGCAACTGGCTCAGCTCAACAATGCTTCAGCTATTCTGCTGTCTCCAGCCTGTGCCAGCTTCGACCAATATCCCAGCTTTGAGCATCGCGGTGAGCATTTCCGCCAGCTCTGCCAAGCCTATATGGAAGACGGCACGTGAAGCTTGCAACTGAACCACAAAGGCACAAAGACACAAAGGAAAGACCGTTTAATCCAAAATTGTTCGGCTGAGCAGTGCGGCTGAGTTCACTATCGAAGGCTCACGACAAAATCCAAAATCTCAAGTTGTAGGAGTAAACCATGCAGAAGGTGATGATCCTTGGCTGTTGTGGGGCCGGAAAATCGACGCTAGCTCAGCAAATGGCGGCCATATTGCACCTGCCGTTGCTGCACCTTGATGCGCATTTCTGGATGAGCTGTTGGGTCGAGTCGGAGTCCGAGGATTGGAAACAGACCGTGGCCGCGTTGCTGGAGCAAGAGACGTGGGTCATGGATGGCAACTACAGCGGAACCCTGGATCTGCGCCTACCCCACGCCGATACGATCGTCTTTTTGGATCTACCCCACTGGTTATGCCTCTGGCGCATTGGCAAACGGTGGTGGCAGTATCGCGGTACCACGCGCCCCGATATGGCTGCGAACTGTCCAGAGCATTTGAATTGGCCATTTCTCAAATATGTTTGGGACTTTCCCCGTAAAAAACGTCCCAAAATTGTGCGGAAACTGCAACAATTGTCTGACACGCAGCAGTTGATTGTGTTGCGATCGCCGGCAGAGGTCAGCGCGTATGTGCGATCGCTCGATCAGGCTCAATCCAGCCAGGTTGCTGATGAGGCCGACAACGTAAGCCTCTTCCGATGAGCGATCGCTTGAGTGATTGAACAATTTCCACAACCGTGGAAGTTCCAAATGTAATATTCAAATCCGGTTGAAGAAGCAAAATATATTTTGCTTCTTCAACCGGATTTGATGCAATTCGCCGAGCAAGCCGTCAATAAAGCCCTGTATACATTCACGGCTGTTCTGCCGAAATCAACAGAAAATGAAATGGCTGGAGTCTCTTTTTCACAACGATGAACGCTTGCGCTGATCAGTCTTTCAGTCATGGCGACCTATCCTGGGTTGCGCTGCTTTTCCACAGAGTTTTCCACAGCTTTGCATCGGCAGGCAGTGGGGCGCTCAGGCACAATGGGGAAGGAACGTCTATTCCCGTCTCCCCTATTGGAGGATTGCCCTATGACTGTTACCTCACAAAAGCTGAGCTACCCCACTACCAGCACCGTCGACCATACGGATATCTACTTTGGAACGGTGGTGTCTGACCCCTATCGCTGGCTGGAGGACGATCGCTCGGAGGAAACTGCAGCCTGGGTTTTGGCGCAAAATGACCTCACCTTTGGCTATTTGGAGACCATTCCCTATCGAGGCGCACTCAAGGCGCGATTGCAGGAAATTCTGAACTATCCTCGCTATTCCACGCCAACACGACGGGGCGATCGCTTCTTCTTCTTCAAAAACGATGGCTTGCAGGAGCAGAGTGTTGCCTATGTGCAAGATGGCCTAGATGGAGAGCCGCGCTTGCTCCTCGACCCCAATACCTTTTCTGAAGACCAGACCACGGCTCTGCGAGCATTTAGCCCCTCAAAAGATGGAACGTACGTGGTGTATGCGGTCTCCGAGGGGAGTTCTGACTGGCAACGCTATCGCATTCTGAATGTCGATACGGGCGAAACCCTACCCGAAACCCTGGAATGGGTGAAGGTCTCCTATCCCGCCTGGTGTGGCGATGGCTTCTATTACGGTCGCTATGATGCCCCCGAAGATGGCACCGAACTGTCGTCGCGCAACGAGTTTCATAAGGTCTACTATCATCGCCTGGGCACCGAGCAATCCCAGGATGAATTGATCTACGAGGACCCCGATCATCCGTTGCGCTTTCACTTCGTCTATCTCACGGAAGATGAGCGATTTGTGATGTTGTCGATTTCCGATCGCGGCCAGCCCAAGCTAGGCAATGCTCTCTATGTCAAAGATTTAACTGCTGGAGAAACAGAGTTTTCGCCCCTCATTGCAACCATTACCGACGAGAGCTTTGGTGTTGTGGATAATTTGGGCGATCGCCTCCTGATGACAACTGATAAGGATGCCCCCAACCGCAAACTGGTTCTGGTTGATCCGAAAAAGCCTGTCGAAGATCAGTGGCAAACCATTCTGCCAGAGCGGCCAGAACCGTTGAAGGGTGTGAGCTATGCAGGTGGCAAGCTGTTTGTGTCGTACCTGAAGGATGTGACAACGCGCGTCTATGTCCATAGCCCTGATGGAACGTTAGAAAATGAGGTGGAGCTGCCTGGATTGGGCACCGTTGGCGGGTTTGGGGGGCAGGCGGACGATGATTTTGTCTTCTATGTTTTTACCTCCCACATTGCCCCTCCCACGATCTATCGCTACACCCTTGCCACCCGAGAGTCGACCGTCTTTCGGGCTCCAGAAATTGCCTTCGATGCCAATGCTTATGAAGCGAAGCAGGTGTTTTATCCCAGCACCGATGGCACCCAAATTCCAATGTTTTTGATTCACAAGAAAGGTGTGGAGGTTTCAGGTACAACCCCCACCTATTTGTATGCCTATGGTGGCTTCAATGCCTCGATGGTGCCCGCCTTCAGCGCCAATCGCATTGCGTTGCTGGAGCAGGGAATGCTGGTGGCGATCGCCAACATCCGAGGCGGCGGTGAATATGGACGAGCGTGGCATGAAGCGGCGATTCGGGAGAAGCGTCCCACGGCTTTCAATGACTTCATTGCAGCAGCCGAGTACTTGATCGCCGAGGGCTATACGAATCCCGAAAAATTGGCGATCGAAGGACGCTCTAACGGCGGTTTGCTGATGGGAGCCGTGATGAACCTACGCCCCGATCTGTTTCGGGTTGCCCTCCCTGGGGTTGGCGTCATGGATATGCTGCGCTTCCATAAATTCACCATTGGCTGGAACTGGATTGCGGAATACGGTTCCAGCGATAATGAAACGGATTTTGCCTACCTCTACGCCTACTCACCCCTGCACAATATCCGCGACGATGTTCCCTATCCCGCTACGCTGATCGTCACTGCCGACCACGACGATCGCGTTGTCCCGGCCCACTCCTTCAAGTATGCTGCCACCCTGCAAGCCCGCCACTCTGGCGATAATCCCACGCTCATTCGCATCGGCACCAAATCCGGTCATGGGGCTAGCAATCTCACCAAAGGTATTGAAGAAACTGCCGATGTCTATGCCTTTATGTTCCATAACCTGGGCGTCGAACCGCAGTTCTCAAGCTAAAAGCTGGTTCTACTGACAATATGAATGCTTTGCTGCTTGTATCAAATCCGGTTAAATGGCCATAAAACCCCAATATCGTTTGTGCTCGCTGCAACGCAGCGAGCACAAACGATATTGGGGTTTTTCAACCGGGTTTGATATTATTTGCAGGCTAAGGAACCCCAGATGCTGTTTGCCTGGGTCTCGGCGTCGTCACCACTGGTGGTAAGAGAGACGAAGATACCCTCGCCATTGTAGGTAGTAAAGGCTTGGTAGGTAAGAGCCGGAACGGTTTGACCACCGACCGTTTGCTCCCCTTGGAGGATGGTGGCTTGCACGGTTTGCCCACAAAGCTCACGGGGTTCCAGGCGTTGCTCTTGCACCTGGAAGCTGCCAGTTTGGTCTGCCATACTATCTTGCATGGCCTGTTCCAGGCTTTCTGGGTCGCCCTGCATCGCGGTTTCAGAAATCTGCCCGACGAGGAGAATCGTGCCTTCGGGGTTGGTTGCACTCAAGACGCCTGCCATTTTGAACATGCCCATGTCCATTGACATAAAGCCTTCGCTGCCACCCGGAATCTCGAAGTCGATGATATCGTTGGCGACCTGCTCAGCGGAGTCGGCGTCGAAGGACATATTGACGGTGCGTTGGAAGAAGTAGACGGCGGCGGCGATCGCTCCGATGCCGAGCACCAGCAATCCAGCGCAACCAATGCCCACCCATTTCCACACATTGACCGACTTTTTGGGTGGCGGAGAATCAGAAGGGGTCATAGCCATTCCCAGGCATAACAACGTTCCCACCGTAGCTTACCTCTCAGTCTAGGCGGTAGCCACGGCAGCATTTTGCAATACTTTGCAACTGAGAGAAAGGAAGAGAATCCGATAGCAGGAGCGCGATCGCCCATCTTTACGCGGAAGTTTTAGCCTGAAACGGCTCAACCTTCGTTGAGGATTTGAGGAACACGGAAGAAATCGTCGTCGCGATCGGGTGCCCCTTCAAGGATGCGATCGCGCGCTTCATAGGATTCTTGCGCATCGACACGGGTCATATTGACCACATCAATGGCACGGGCTGTCGGTTCTACGTTGTTGGTATCCAGTTCACTCAGTTGCTCGAAGTAGTCGAGAATGCTATTGAGCTGACCACTGAACTGCGTTTCCTCCTCGTCCGTCAGCTCCAAACGGGCAAGATGTGCAACTTTCCGAACCTGTTCGCGATCAATCATCTACCGAAATCCAAATGCTACGAAGAGTTGAAGAAAGCAATAGGGGTCTGATGTTAGAAGAAGACGTCGGCTTTGGATCGCCCCGTCGTTTTCAGCCAGTTTTGCGCCTCAATATAGTTGTTGGGGGCAAGGCGAATCGCCCGCTGCCAGTATTCTGACGCCTGGTCAAAGTGGGCGTTGGCTTCGTCGGTTTTGCCCTCTTCCTGAGCCCGTTCTCCAAAATAGTGATAGATAACGGCAACGTTGTTGAGTGCCTGGGGCATTTTGGGGTTGAGTTCAAGCGCCTCGTGGTAGCGCTCCAGTGCATTTTGATGCTCGCCATTGCTGGCATGAATCAGCCCCATGTTGTAGAGGATGTAGCTGCGATCGTTGGGATCTTCTTCCAGCGTCAAGGCTTCTTCATAGTTGGCCATGGCTTCGGCATATTCCCCATCCGCCTGGGCAGACATGCCATCCCGATAGTAGGCGAAGGCTTCTTTCGCTTTGCGGTTCGTCGGCAGCGCTTTCAGAATGATGTCTGCCATCACCGTAAAAGATTTGTCGATGAAGTTGTCGTTGCGTTGCGATCGCGGCATAGCGGATTCCAACCTTTTCTAAAAGCGTGGATTGTCAAAAAACTAATTACTTCCGTCTAGAGCGACAGGATTCCGTAAACGGTGTGGATTAAATCTTAGAGCACATTCAAACTCACTCATTACTTTAGCGCTGATTGGATAGGTTCGGGGAGTGGGTCGGGCGATCGCTACAGCCCTTGCAGTTCCTGGCTCTGTGAAGAAGTGTACGAAGACGGTGTGATCCGACACACAACCGATCGCGAAATGCATCACAAAGCAGTGAGATCCGGTGTCACCTCAAAGCCTCGGGAAAATCACGGAGTTTGCCTGTGCTCTATCACCAGCGAAATCCGAAGAACGCCGGATACTAATTGCATCCTCTACCCCAGGAAAGCGCTCATGACATCCCATCACCCAACGTTCGGCGATCGTCAGTCTGCATCTACTTCATACGATCCAATGCCCGTTGCGGTTTTTCCAGATGGTTCTGTCATGTGGGAGCAAGCAGATGCCGATCCGCAGGCACAGAAACTGGGCTCACCCGCTTCGACGAGTGACCTGCGGATGTCTGGGGGGATGAAAGGGGTTGTGTTGGGGGTGACGATCGCCCTCATTAGCACTGGATTTGGAGCGGTTCTCCCCCGCGTGGTCAACAGCCGCTACCCCACCCCTGCTGTGTGTTCCCAAGCCCCGCGCCAGGATCTGGAATATCGGAGCCCTCGTTCCCAGGCTCTATCCTCCCATCAGTGTGATGTTCCCCGCTGATGCTCGCTTTGGTTTTGCCCGGTTAGCGCTCTCGTATCCCCTTGAGCGCTAACCTTTCCTTAATATCGAATCCGGTTCAATAGCCGTAGAACCCAACTATCGTTTGTGCCCGCTGCAACGCAGCGGGCACAAACGATAGTTGGGTTCTTCAATCGGATTTGAGACTAATACAGTCGCGATGTAGTCGCCATATTTTCTTCTCGATCAAAAAAGCAGATCCAAGCGGGATCTGCTTTCTCTTGAGGATGATTGAGTCGGGTCTTCAACGGCTACCGCATCAACTCTCGTCGCCAACTCGAGCTAACAACCGCTCGGCGATCTTGCCAGGAACTTCCTGGAGATGATCGAACGTCCACTCGAAGAAGCCAACGCCCATGGTGAGCGATCGCAACTCCAGGATGAGATCCTGAATTTCGGCTTGGGGCAGGAGGGCTTGCACTTCATCCCAGCCCTGCCATTTGGCTTTGGCATCGTAGCCCATCACCTGGCCGCGCCGTCCGCTCACCAACCGCAAAACTTTTGAGGTGGCGTCATTTGGCACAGAAATCGTAACGGAGAGAATGGGTTCTAGCAATTGTGGCCCAGCTTTCTGCATCCCTTCCTGCATTGCAATGCGAGCGGCCATCTTGAATGCTTGCTCGGAGCTATCGACAGAGTGGTAGGAGCCATCTTGCAGCGTTACCGCCACATCGACCACTGGGAAGCCTAGTGGTCCATGTACCAGATACTCACGCACCCCCGTTTCGACCCCAGGAATGTACTGTCGAGGCACAACACCACCAACGATATGTTCGCTGAAGGTAAAACCATCGCCTCTAGGTAGGGGTTGGATATCTAAATACACATCCCCAAATTGCCCATGGCCACCGGTTTGGTGCTTGTAGCGTCCATGAACTTTCGTGACCGCCTTGCGAATGGTTTCTTTGTAAGGCACCTGAGGTGCGTGGGTGCTCATGGGCAGCTTGTACTTGCGTTCCAAGCGATCGAGCGCCACTTGTAAGTGAATGTCGCCTTGGCCCCAAAGAATGACTTCATGGGTATCACCATGTTGTTCCCAGAACAGGGCAGGATCTTCTTCCAGCAACTTGGTTAGGGCGGTGGTGAGCTTCACCTCGTCTTTGCGGTCTTTGGGGGCGATCGCCAGCGCATATACCGGAGAGAGCGCCTGCGCTTTGGGCATTAACTCGCGCATGTCCGCATCCAAGGAAAGCGTTTCACCCGTTGGCACCCCATCCATCCGTCCCAGAGCAACGATATCGCCCGCTGTTGCCTGATTGAGCGATTCTTGCTGTTGCCCGGTCAAGCGATACATCCCGCCCATGCGGATATTGTTCAGGTTCATGCCATCGGTCAGCGCGCCACTCCAAATCCGTACTAGAGATAGCTTGCCACCCTGGGGCGAATAGTAGGTCTTGAGCACTTGGGCAATAGGCTGCTCCTCGTCTGCATCCAAGCCCCGCCGTTTTGCTGTGGTTTCCGGTTCGGGTGCTTCCCGCTGTAGGGCCTCGAATAGGGGACGTACCCCAAAGTCTTGTTCGGCCACTCCGATAAATACTGGAACGATTTGATCGGCTCCCAACTCAAGTTTTAGATCCCGCTCAATCTCATCCTGGGGTGGCTCAATATCTTCTAGTAATTCTTCGAGCAAATGATCATCAAAATCGGCCAGTTGCTCCAAAAACTCGGCGCGTGCAGCCTGTTCTTCGTCCTTCAATTCATCTGGTAAAGGAATACTGTCGGCAGGAGCATCGGCGTGATACTGATAGGCTTGCTCCGTTACCAAGTCGATATAACCCTTCAGATTTTCGCCCAACCCAATGGGAACCTGATGCAGCACGAAAGGACGGCTGGAAACCGATTTGAGCGTTTCAATGATGGTTGGAAATGAATCATGAGCGCGATCCATCTTGTTAATAAAGAGGAGATGCGGGATTTCCCAATTATCAAGAAATTGAAATAATGGTGCGAGTGTGAGCACCTTTGGCAGATCGGGCTCACAAACAATAATTGCAGCGTCGACCCCCATCAAGGCATTGTAGGTCTCTTGAGTAAACTCGACGGATCCAGGGCAATCTAAAAAATTAAAACGAATGCCGTCGTGCTCAATGCTGACGGCATTTACTTCGACGGTCATCTGGCGATCGCGGGCTTCTTGCGATCCATCTCCTACTGTATTTTTTTCAGTAATTTTCCCTTTTCTGGATAGGCTTCCTGTCACATAAAGAAGACTTTCCAGAAGGGTGGTTTTGCCACTGAGATAAGATCCCACGATCGCCACATTTCGTGAGCCAGAGAAGACGTTTTCACTCATAACAAAGCTCCTTCCAAAAGCGGGAATAAGAGAAGGAGGATTAGCCTAGAAAGGATCAATCCAGAATGAGCGAAAAATGAAGCGACTCATTCTTTAAGACACCCTTTGAGATATCGAATTCTAAAACTTTTCTAAAGACTTAGAAACTTAAGAAAATGGGCGATTTGAGGATTGAATCTGATAGCTAAACCTCTAACCCCAACTGCATAGCTTAAGATTAACTCGCTCTTAATCCAGTTGGGAAATGTCGGTTAGGAAAATTTATTCTCTAGCCTTGAGAGAGATGTGTTTCTAAGAGTTTGGATATGTAACGCAATGAAACTTCAGGTTTGTTGATATAGGCCAAATCAACAGATGTGTCTGCCAAGGACAAGGCTGAGTTTGCAACGACCTATGTTTGTCCTGTACTCAGGTCAGGCTGATACAGATGGGAGTCGCGATCGCGGTTCTAGCCCTCTCTAAAAGGGACTAGCCAACCCAATGATGCAATTGATCCCACAGAAAATAGCGCGATGGGGCAAGCCTCAATGGGACTGATTTTTGGATGGGTAGGTGAGGCCGCCCATCCAAAAATCATTGCCTCAATCTCGCTTTGCGCATTGGGATTAGGCCGGATCATTTTCTGAAATCCCGCACTAAAGGATTTCAGAAAATGACTGAGTTTACCTAAGCGCGTAGCGTTATGCCACTACCCGAGACGGTTGGGGTAGGCTGGAATTTAGGGTGTAATCGGGCCAAGGCTGGGCGATCGCTCATCGAGCTGCCCATCGCCGCCGTCCTAATGTGCAATGCATCGTCCAGAACGTTGGTTTAATCTTGCAAAAGACGCGGCTTTTCCTGTCCGTCAATGGTGCAACTGGAACCTTGCCCTCCTAAGACGAGGTTTCTGTAATGGAACTCTAGCTTGGCTGAGTGAGCACTCCCCCGCTGAATACAGAGAATTTGTCGGGATTCCGATTTCCCAAGCGGAAGTAGGAAGTAAGGGCGATCGCCCAACTAGCCCTGCCAAAACCATTTCCTGATTGCCAAAACCATCCTTTACCTAGGGTGTATTGCCCACCCTTACCTCACTCCTTCACCCCTTGCTCGCGCACCCGCTATGCCGCAAATCTACTACCTTCCCGATCAGCGACTCGTGACCGCAGACGATGCTGAAACGATTCTGGAAACCTCCGTTGTTTCAGGAATCCCCCATACCCATGTGTGTGGGGGGAGTGCCCGCTGCTCGACCTGTCGTGTTTGGATCGTGGAAGGTTTGGATTGTTGTGCTCCCCGTAATGATGCAGAGCAGAGCCTTGCCCACCGCCTGGGGTTTGAGCCGCGCATTCGCCTCGCCTGCCAGACTCAAATCTTTGGGGAGGGTCGGATTACGCTGCGCCGCCTCGCTTTTGATGCCGAAGATGCCGAGACCCTGGATGCTCAGCAAAGCATCCATGACGTCGCTAGTCCGTTTGGCGAAGAAAAACAAATTGCCATCCTATTTGCCGATCTGCGCCAGTTCACCAGTTTTTCAGAACTGCTTCCAGCCTATGACGTGATCTATGTGCTCAACCGCTACTACCGTCGCATGGGCAAAATCATCGAGCAGTGTGGCGGCATGGTTAACAACTACATGGGCGATGGCCTCATGGCGCTGTTTGGGTTGGATGAGCCGGATGGTGCTACCCATCGAGCGGTGCAGGCTGCCGTTGAGATGCAGGAGGCGATGTCAATATTCAATAGTTATCTCGATAGCCTCTATCGGCGGCATTTGCAGGTAGGTATCGGTATTCACTTTGGCCAAGTGGTGGTGGGCTCGGTCGGATCTTCGTCCAAGGATAGGCGGATAACGGCGATCGGCGATGCGGTCAACTATGCCAGCCGCATCGAAGCGGCCACGAAACGCGTAGGAGCCAAGATCCTCATTTCTGAAGAAGCCTACACGCAGATTTGGCAAACGGTTAAAGTGGAGCGTCAATGTAAGCTCGACATCCCCGGCAAAAGCGGACAATACACCCTCTATGAAGTGGGCGATATCGAACGACAAACCCGCATTATTCAAAACGTCGATCTCTCCACCCATCGCTCCTCTCCGCTGCTGTTCCGGCAGCGCATCCACCTCTTCATTCGCCACCTCAAAGCCGGACTCAAGCGCTTTCTAAGCCGCTTCCTGTAGTAAGTTATGCCCGTTGCTCCAGCTTTGTCCGTTCCAATCGTCATTAGACTGAACGGCTACAATGAGAATCAATATTCGAGCCCGATTGCAAGTGCAGGAACGAGCCATGCAGGTCGAACTTCCATTACCGGATAACGTCATCAAGGATTTGACTGCGAAGTGGGGCAATCTGCAGCAGCAAATAATAGAAATATAGCGCTATGCGCATTAAGCACAGCAACGGTTGTGTGGGGCGCGCCGCGCCCCACACAACCGTTGCTGTGCTTAATGCGGTTGCACACCGCTATAGTTGTGGTGCAGGCGTATCGAGATGAGGTGATTAGTGCAGGGAAAGTCCGACAGATTTTAGGCATGGCGACTCGTATGGAAGTGGAGGAATTCCTCAAGCAGAAAGGAATTGATTTGCACTATGACGAGACTGATTTGGAATCGGATCGCCAAACGCATCAACAATTGCGGAGCCAGGGCAAGCTTCCCGCATGATTGTTGTTTCAGAATTGGACGAGGTTCATAAGGCATTGGGCTCCCACGACTTCTGTGAGAAGTCGCAGATCTAAAAGCTAGACTGCCCAGATGGCTTGTAAATTCAGCACGAAGCCAGGAAGAATCGCTTCATCCGAAACCTTGGCAGGGGAATTCAGGATTTGGGGAGCCTGTTTAGGGCGATAGATTTCCAGGGTTTGGTTTTGGATGTCGATAAGCCAACCCAGGCGGCAACCGTTAGCGAGGTATTCTTGCATCTTGGCCTGGAGTTTGCTCAGAGTGTCGGTTTTGGAGCGGAGTTCGATCACAAAATCGGGACACAGGGGTGGAAAGGTATCTTGCTCTTCTGGGGTAAGGGCATCCCAGCGAGTACGTTCTACCCAAGCGACATCGGGCGATCGCTCGGCTCCATTGGGCAACCGAAACACCGTTGAAGAGTCGAACACTTCGCCCAGTTGGTCGATTTGGTTCCAGGCTTCCACTTGATAGGTCAGCTGGCTATTGCGGCGGCCAGTATTTCCCCCAGTGGGTGGCATAATTTCTAGCGCTCCCTCTGCCGTCAATTCCAGACGCAAATCTGGGTTCGCCAGGGCAATTCGCGTGAATTGCTCATGGGTGAGGTGCAGAATTGGGCTGAGATCGAGGGTTAACGGAGACATACCTTGAGGTTAGCTGTAAGGCTTCGATCTGCGACTTCTCTTAAAGAAGTCGCAGATCTGTTCTCATAGCTCCATTATGCGCCCACCGCTTCCTTGGCGGCGTAGAGGACTTCCGCTGTGATGGTGGTAATTTGGCGATCGCGCGCGAATTTTTCCACATTGCGCTTCACTTTGCCCCGCACAAATCCAGGAATTTTGTTGAGTTCGGTCAGACCATCTTTGCTCCAATTGAGGTCAGAGTCCGTGGTGATTTCGCGGGTGATGGCTTCCTTCGTATCGTGACCGCCGAAGATTTCTAGCAGATGGTCTTCCATGCCCAGGGTGAAGGAGTTGTAGACCAGATCGACAATCTGGTTTGCGCCTTCGTAGCCCACGAAAGGTGTGTAGCCGACGGGGAAGTTTTGGATATGGATGGGAGCTGCGATGACGCCGCAGGGGATGTCTAGCCGTTTGCCGACATGGCGTTCCATTTGGGTGCCGAAGATCGCGGCGGGTTCAAGGCGGGCGATCGCCGTGGCAATTGCCGCATTGTCGTCGCTGATCAGCACCTCATCGCAGTAGTCGCTCACCTGCTCTCGGAACCAGTCGGCATCGTACTTGCAGTAGGTGCCAGCCAGCACAACTTTGATACCCATCTCCTTGGCCAGAATCCGCGTCATGGCAGCAGCGTGGGTGTTGTCGCCGAAGACGACTGCTCGTTTTCCGGTCAGATTCTGGCAGTCGATAGAGCGCGAAAACCAAGCGGCCTGGGACACAAACCGGGTCTGTTCATCAATAAAGGGTTCATAATCCACCGCTGCCCCTTGCCCATTGAGGACCACCTGGATGGCACGGATGCAGCGGGCGGTGTCCACAATACCCATGGGTGTGATGCGGACGGAGGGCATGTCAAATTCGGTGTGCAGATAGTCTGCTGTCATGCCGCCCAACTCCCGGTAGGGGACGAGGTTGAACCAGGCGCGGGGCAGGTTTTTCAGTTCATGCACCGATGCACCATCGGGGATTACCGCGTTCACCTCAATTCCCAGGTCACCCATCAGCTTCACCAGCTCCCGGTGGTCGTGGTTGTTGTGGAAGCTGAGGGTAGAAATGCCGATGATGTTGACGGAGGGGCGCTCGGTTTTTTCGGTGGCGAGATCGCCCTGCTTGCGAGCTTTTTCGATGTAGAACTGCACGATTTGCTGGAGCGTGCGATCGCCCGCCTGCAACTCATTCACCCGATAGTGGTTCACATCCGCCAGCAGCACATCGCCCTTGGCCTCCATCTGTGCCTGATCGACAAAGTTCTGCAAGTCTTCCTGCAAAATGCTGGAGGTGCAGGTTGGTGTCAGCACAATCAGATCGGGCGATTCTTCCTGATCTTTGCGGGTAATATTATCCACTACCTTGTTTTGGGAGCCCCGTGCCAGCACATTGCGATCCACCACGCTGGCGGTGACGGGGGTAAAGTTGCGCTCCCGCTCCAACATCGAGCGCATGACATTGAAGTAGTCGTCGCCCAAGGGCGCATGCATGATGGCATGGACGTTTTTGAAGGAACTGGCAATACGCAGGGTGCCAATGTGCGCGGGGCCCGCGTACATCCAGTAAGCCAATTTCATAAATGAACTCTCCCTTAATCGGATGAATCGCCGTGGAAATAAGACACTGCTTGAAGCGTTTGAGGATACCGCGATCCCTCGTGCGCAACACACACAAAAAAATTCAGCGCTTCAAACACGCCTTAAGGTGACCGGGAGATCAAAAGATAGCGGATTGCCACTACCAAGTCGATTGTCATGCAATCCAATTGGTTGTTGTTGTTGTTCGTTTGTAGCGTGACTGCGTTCAGTATCTGAGCCGCAAACACTCTAATTCTAAGGAAAAGGACTATAAGCGATTGTCGCAGAGAATCGGCATGGGTGGCGACTGCGAGCCGAGCTAAAAATAGAGTTGGCGATCGCCACAACTCCCCATACAAAAGGGATAGAGCGATCGCCAACGAAAAAGGGCTGTTATAGTTTGCAGAGATTCTTAATCTTGATTCATCTTGTGGGTGCAAGCAACCGAGCTAGGCGATCGCCCGCGTGATGATCGCGATTGAGAAGGGATGCGCTTGCCACCTAGGAAGGACTGCTGTCGAAGTACCAGGTCTTGTACCGATTCACCCCAAACTCCAATTGCAGCAGCAAGCGAGGCTTTTCAGTCGGGGTCATGCCCTTGTGGAAGGTGTAAGGATCGCCAACAAACCCAAAACCGGCTTCGGCACACACCTCGCGAACGTTCTCTTCGCCATAGGTTGTCATCAGCGTGTCGTCTTTGATACTGGCACAACGCTGACCCAGGAGTTGGTGCATCGGCTTGCGATTCTTGTGGCTCCCCCGCAGGTAAACATGAGGACCTGCTGTGCTATCCACATCTGTCAGGTAGAAAAAGAACTTGATGGTTTTATAGTCGTTGATGTCGCAGTGAATCACCTGCGCGGCGGCCAACTTTTCTGCTTCGCTGGCAGTGCCGGGGAAGCTCCAGGCAATTTCACCCCGATGATATTTGGGTTCACGACCCAGGTAGCTGGCGGCGATCGCCAAGATTAACGGATCCCGCTTCAGCTTCTGAAAAACTTGGCAGTTTTCATGGTCATCCCTGTAGCCTGCCAGCTTAATCGTGCGCCCCAGCTCCGCTTCAAACGCCTGTCGCTGATCTACATAAAATTTCAGGTTAGGATTCCGGTCGGCATAGCAAGGATTTGTGTGAGCAAAATTTAGAAGTGATTTTAATGTGTCAGGAGATAAATGTAGACCTTCGTAATATCCGTTTTGTTGAAACAGCTCACCCACTGTTCCAAAGGAATCATCAGTATTGACACAGTCAGATAATGTGTTTTCAGTGAATGCTTGAGCCGAGCCATTGTCACGGGTTGCCCAATTTCTGACAACCTCAAACCGGGCAAAATTTCGCATCCAAAAAAAGTTTGCATCTTTCTTGAAGACAGCTTGGTTGTCCTGAGCAAGTTTCAGTAATTTCCTTGAAGCTGCCTGTGCTAGAGGAACCACAGATTTCAGGGGATATACAGCCATAATTTTGGAGTGCGCTTTAGGAGAGACGCTACGAACAACAAATCTACTGTACTAGTAAGTATTTTTGATTAACGACCGTGTATCTACCGATGGGGATATTTCTTAATTGATTCCTTAAAATCAGATGAGTAATATTTAGTTGAGATGTAGAACTGGTAAAGTCTGTACCCTTTTCCGGAATAATTTTCGCTCTAATAAAATCTAAACGAACTCTTTAAAGAACAGAGATTTAAGTGGATGCACTGAAATTTTTTATAAAGAGAAAACAAAGGTGCTCACTATTTTTTCAGAGCAATCTTAAAAAGAGGAATCATTGCTCAGGGTAAGAATATCGTAGGTGAGATTAATAAGCAAAGAGATGGCCTTGTGAAGGTAATTTGTAAAGCTGCAAAGGATGCTTCAGAGGTCGGATCTAACTCTACGTTCTGCTGCTGGAAAATCGAGTCTCTTGAGCCACCCAAAAGTATCCTGATGTCTGGTGTAAGTCTTTTCAGGTGGGAGATATAGCGATCTCAAGTGATTCGTGAACCGGATGTGAAAGGTGGGGCGGGCACAGCCTGCCCTACCTTTCACATCCGATTTTGGATTGCTATATGGGCGATCGCGACGGTTTGAGAGTCTGTTGTTAATCTGCGTTCAGGATAAGCAAGTTCAGCGGTAGAAATTGCAACGAGACCAACGAAATCCGTCAGGGTGCTACTCGGCTCAACCCACCTTGAATTCTGGTCGGGTTTTGGCAATGCCGTTGGGAGAAATAGCCAGAGGCAGCGTGAACCAGAATTCGGCACCCTGGTTTGGCTGGCTAGCAACATTGATTTGTCCGCCATGGGCTGTGATGATTTGGCGGCAAAGGTATAGGCCCAAGCCAATGCCTGTAGAGTGACGAGACTGAGCCCCACGGGCATAGCGCTGGAAGAGGCGATCGCAAGTTTCCTGGGACATCCCAATCCCGTCGTCGCGAATGATACAGCGCAACCAGCCATTCTCGACCCGCGCTTCGATGGTGATGGTGATGCCCCGTGGGTTGTGGTTGAGGGCATTGGTCATCAGGTTTTCGAAAACGCGCCGGAGCTGTACCGGATCAGCTGTGACTAAGGGTAAATCTGTAGGAACCTGATTGGTTAGGGTTGCCTCGTTTTTCAGCATCAGGGGTTCCAGATCTGCCGCAATCACCTGTACCAATGCCCCCACTTGCACCAGTTCTGGATTGAGAGTGACACCACGGGTTTCTGCTGAGTGTGCTTCCAGAAAAGACTTGATCAGCTGGAGTTGATGCTGGTTGCTTTGCAGCATGCGTTCCAAAATCATCCGGGAGATGGGAATGGTTTCCCCTGGCTGATTGAGCAGGTTGTTGATGACCAAAGACATACCCATCACTGGGGTTCGCAGATCGTGGGAAAACGCATTGAGAAACTCGTCTTTGAGTTCGTTGAGCTCTTGCAACTCTTCCATCTTTTGTTGCAGTTGAGCAGTGCGATCGCGCACTTTTTGCTCCAATTCCGTATTCAAGTCACGTACCTGTCCGTACAGGCGGGCTTGTTGGATGGCAATGCTGACCTGAATGGCCAGTTGTTTTAGCAATTCCACCTCTGAGATATGCCACTGCCGAGGAGCTGAGCATTGATGGACAACCAGCAGGCCGAATAGTTCATCATCGAGATAAATGGGCATTCCCAGTGCGGCTCGCACCTGATATCGCTCGAAGTCGGCGGCAATTTTGGGATAACCCGTTATTTTTCGCGTATCACTGATGTTCCAGGCATGCCCTTGCGCGAAGGCGTCTTCTAGTTCCTGTAAATGCTCTGGGTCATCGACGATGCGTCCCTTTGAAGGCTTCCATGGAGACACAACCGATTCTGCAACAATAATGCCGACATCATCATGGGTGCCATGGCCAATGCAAACCCGATCCGCTTTAAGGAATTGGCGGATTTCTGCAACGGTGGTGTTGAGGATGTCGTCAAGTTGGAGCGATCGCCGAATGCGCAGGGCAATTTCTCCGATCAGGCGATCGCGCTCGGCGGCGGCTAGCAACTGTTGTTCGGCTAACTTGCGATCGGTAATGTCTGTCAGCACATCGATCAAGCAGGCGTCGTCGCCGATGTGGATGATCTCTGCGGCAAAGAGGGTTGTGCGAATACTGCCATCACGATGGCGGAATTGATACTCCATATCCCGCACAGCGCCCTGCTCTTGCAAAATCTGCACCATTTCTACGCGCTGCTGCGGATAGACCCACAAACCCAAATCATGAACCGATCGCCCAAGTAATTCATCGGGCTGGTAGCCAAAGGTGCGGCAAAACCCATCGTTGACTTCCATCAAGCATCCATCCATCAAGGTGGCGATGGTCATAGGGGTAGGGCTCGACCGAAAGGTTTTAGAGAATTTTTCCTCAGAAAGACGGATAACGGCGTCAGAACGCTTACGCTCGGTAATGTCGCGCACAATCGCAATTACTTCATCTGGGCCACTCACAACAATGCGGGCTTCATAGTCCCGCAAATCCGAATCCTGCTCCAAACTATCTGCGTGAGAGCTAGCCTTCTGATACAGATGATCAAGCAATGGATTTGGGCGGATAACCGAGCGCCGCAATTGATATTCAAAATTTTGCGGTTGTTGCGTTGCGAGTGCTCGATGCACATGCATCATCCGCTGTTCCGCTACATCCTGTGGCAACACATCATAAACGCTTTTGCCGAGCAGGGCATTGATCGGCAAAAGCAGCGTGCTTTTTTCATCCGCTTTGCAATCCAGATAGGTGCCATCGCGATGGATGCGAAACATTAAGTCCGGTATGGCTTCGAGGAGGGCACGGTTGCGGGCTTCATTCTGAAGAATTGTGGCCTCCGCAGCTTTTTGCGCCGTGATATCGCGGATGCTGACAACCCGCGCTGGCTTTCCCTGGTACTGAATTGCTTTGGCTGAAACGATGCCAGTGAAAGTGCTGCCATCTCGACGAATCCCGACTCCCTCATATTCATAAGGCTGGTCTCGGTCATTGAGGGATTGCCAACGGTTGGCGATCGCCCACTTCGTCTTTTCAGCAGCCAAACTGAGTACGGGCATACCGACTATTTCATCGTAGGTGTAACCGAACAACCGTTCGGCTGCTGGGTTTACATCTAGAATGTCTTCATAGTTGTGGATCGCAACGGCTTCGAAGGTGGCATCAAAAAAGCTTTTGAGGCGTTCTTGGCTGGCTCGCAGGTCTTCTTCTACCCGCTTACGTTCCGTCACATCCCGCACGATCCAGAGCACTTCATCCACACCGCTAACGGCAACCCGCGCTTCATAATGCCGCCGCCCAGTCGCTTCCAGTAACTCATACTCGCAGGTTTGCAACTCTCCCGTTTGTAACGCGGTGCGAATGGCCTCGTGACAGAGATCGGCTACATCTGGAGGCAGTAAATCAGGGAGGGTTTTGCCGACGATATGTTCGCGGAGAACATGGGTTAACCCGTTGCCTTTGAAATCAAGATATCGACCCGTTGCATTAATGCGGAAAATCAAGTCGGGAACAGCATCCAGCATCGCGCGATAGTGCTGGGCTGCGCTTTCTTGAGTGGAAGTGTTGGGATGATTTGAAGGCGTCAGCTCAACCGCCGTATCAGGATGGTGGTTGTTTGATGAGGGCTGCGATGGGTTGATGTCATAGTTTTGGGACAAAACCTCACACAATCGTTGGAATGCTGCTTCATCGCGACAGCATTCGCGCAGCTCTTGCAGAGAGGTCTTGTCCAACTCCATGATGGCAATATCCGGTGATGAAGCCTGTTGTTCCAGGCAGAGAAAATATTCTAAATGCTTTCAGAACCTTCTGTGAACCGTACCTGTAACAATTCCAACCCGTCCGTTACCCAATTAAATCGCAATTAATAAAATCAATCTGTAGCTTAACTATAAGCTAGGTTGCCTAAAAATATGGAGCCTGCTTCTTCACCAAAAAATAATATAAGGGCTCGGTCGGTCGTCAAGGGTAACTGAGCGATCGCCTTCATCCTACTATTAATGTGTTAGTCCTCCAGCGCTATACCTGAGCTGCTGACCATTGTTTTGGGGAGCAATCCGCTATATATTGAGTAGTCAACTTTGCTAAAGGACTGTTTCTCTAACTCTGTGCGATCGCCCAATCGTCTAGACGTGAAACTATATTTCGCCAACCTAGCTCCAAATCTAACCGTTAGCTTGGCCTCCGGCAGCGACGTGACTCTTCAACCCCAACAGTGAGACCTAGTACCAATTCCTCCCATGATAAAAAACGACTCCTGGATTGCTCAAATGGCTGCCGAAGGGATGATTTCTCCTTTCGCACCGCAACAAGTTCGGATGCTCGATGATGTGCCTGTCATTTCCTATGGGCTGAGTAGCTTTGGTTATGATGTCCGCCTTTCTCCAGCGGAATTCCGCATTTTCCGCCATATTCCCGGTACAGTCGTTGATCCAAAACACTTCAACCCCGACAACTTGGTTCCCACCCAATTGCACAGCGACAAGCATGGCGACTACTTCATTCTGCCTGCCCATTCCTATGGTTTGGGCGTGGCGCTAGAGCGGCTTGAAATTCCCGACTACATCACTGTAATTTGCATGGGCAAAAGTACGTATGCTCGTTGCGGCATCATCGCCAATGTCACCCCTGGCGAAGCCTGTTGGCGGGGGCACCTGACGTTGGAATTCTCCAATTCCTCTAGTGCGGACTGTCGGATCTATGCCAACGAAGGGGTTGTGCAATTGCTCTTCCTCGAAGGCAATCCCTGCGAAGTGACCTATGCAACCCGGCGTGGCAAGTATCAGGATCAGTCGGAGCGGGTAACTCTGGCGCGGGTTTGAGGCGATCGCCCAAATTATCAAATTCGATTGACGCAATAAAAATGAAATTCTTCCTGGAATGCCGATAGAGTGGCATGGAGTTATGGAAAGGATGAGATGCGCCTAGGGTGATCTTCCATAGATCTTGCGAGGGGGTTTCGCGATCGCCTCAAAGATCTATGCATAACGTCTTTTGGGTCTACGGAATCCCCGTGAAGAAACATGTCAGTCGGGGAACAATAAAGGTCAAATGGCGCATCAATGAATATGAGTTTGGAAAAAAGGAAATCTGCAATGACACTTTGGAATCGTGGAATTCGGCAAGTTGGCTGTGCCATGTTGTCGGCTCTGGCATTTGGTGGTGCAACCTGGATGGCTGCCGTTCCCGCTGTACAGGCTCAGGTCTTGTTTGAGGAAGAGGGAACCCTGATGCCAATGGAGGATGAATATACCTTCGAGGGCGAAGCCGGGCAGATGATCAAGATTGCCATGACCAGTGACGAGTTTGATACCGTTCTGGCTTTGCGCGATGCGTCTGGTCAAGAAATTGCCTTCAACGATGACTCAGCACGTAGCCTCAACTCCACCATCATCACGACCCTACCAGCGGATGGTACTTACACCATCGTGGCACGTTCGTTTTCTGGGCAGGGCGGCAACTACGACCTGATGGTAACGCCCGCTAGCGAGTATGACATGGCCTATGTGGAAGGTGTGGAGTACTTGTTTAGTGGCGACTTTGAGTCGGCGATCGCTGCCTTTTCACGGGCGATCGAGCTGAACCCCGAAGAGCCCCTCACCTACCTGGATCGCGGCGACACTTACTACAGCATGGGCAATATAGAAGCCGTCATCGCAGACTATACCCAAGCCGCAGATCTCTACGAAGCGCAGGGCAACATGCAGATGGCACAAATGCTGCGGGAGCAACTCTCCTTCCTGGAATCGGCACCCCAACCTCCCATGTAGTCTCACGACTATCAAAATGCTGAGGGCGATTGATGATAGCGCCGCGATCGCCCTTCTAGCCAATTATCTTGAAAGCAGCCTGTTTCTCAGGCTGCTTTTTTTAATGTCATTCCAAATCTTTCCAACCATGTGTGCAAGCCAAGACAAAAGCTCTTTATGACCTTCATGTCTCCATGATTCAATTGAGCCAATAATCTGGCTTGTTGCGATGGGAGGGGCTGACGATGGCAACCTTGTTGGTCAAGCATATCCATACCCTGGTGACGATGGATGGAGAGCGTCGGGAGATCGAGAATGGAGCAGTGTTTGTGCGCGATCGCACCATCGAACAAGTTGGCACAACTACCGCCCTTCCTCCTACCGCTGATGACGTGCTCGACTTGCAGGGACGTTACCTGGTCTTGCCTGGTCTGGTCAATACGCATCACCACTTTTTCCAGAGCCTCACCCGTGCTATTCCCGCTGTACAAAACTGCGATCTGTTCCAGTGGCTTACTGAACTCTATCCCATCTGGGCAAATCTGACCTCGGATGGGGTTTACATCAGCGCCCAACTTGCAGCGGCAGAACTCATGCTTTCCGGATGCACCACGGCCAGCGACCACCTTTATCTGTTGCCCAACGACTGTCAGTTGGATGATGAAATTCGTGCGGTACAGGAGATGGGGCTAAGATTCCATGCCAGTCGTGGCAGCATGAGCGTGGGCCAGAGCCAGGGCGGGTTACCCCCAGATTCTCTGGTTGAGAAGGAAGCGGATATCCTCAAAGATTCTCAGCGGCTGATCGAGCAATATCATGATCCCGGTCGCCATGCCATGTTGCGAATCACCCTGGCTCCCTGCTCGCCATTTTCCGTATCGCCGGATCTCATGCGGGAGTCGGCGGCGATGGCACGAGCCTATCCCAAGGTACGCCTTCATACCCATTTGGCTGAGAACAAGTCCGATGTAGCCTACAGCCTGTCTACCTTTGGGATGCTGCCGGGGGAGTATGCCGAATCGGTAGGCTGGCTAGGCGAAGATGTATGGCATGCCCATTGTGTGCAGTTGAGCGATGGGGCGATCGCCAAATTCAGTAAAACAGGAACGGGGATTGCCCATTGCCCCTGTAGTAATATGCGCCTCGCTAGTGGCATGGCTCCCATTCGCAAAATGCTAGATCAGCATGTTCCCGTAGGACTGGGGGTGGATGGTTCTGCATCCAACGACATGGGAAATTTGATGCAAGAAGCACGGATGGCCTTCATGATGGCGCGGGTGCGGGACTGTAATGCCGCCGCCATCAGTGCCCGCGAGATCCTTGAAGTGGCAACCTTAGGGGGTGCCAGGGTGCTAGGACGGGATGACATTGGCTCCCTGGCACCAGGAATGTCTGCTGATTTCATCGCGATTGACATGGAGCGTCTGGCGTTTGCTGGAGCCCTACATGATCCGGTGGCCGCGCTCATTTTTTGCCAGTGCGATCGCGTTGATTACAGCTTTATCAATGGCAAAAAGGTGATTGACCAAGGCAATCTCCTCACGGTCGAAGTGCCTCGCCTCATTGAAAGAGCAAACCAGATCGCCCGAAATTTGATTGAGCCTGCAGTCTGACCGTTTGCAGCAAGCTGCGTAGTGCTACGTGAAATAAAGATTTTGTTGCGGAGATTACTTTAAAGTCCTGTCTGGAATTAATTCTGCCATCTATGGCTTTACGCATTCATATCAAATTCGGTTGAAGAACCCAACTATCGTTTGCGCCCGCTGCATTGCAGCGGGCGCAAACGATAGTTGGGTTTTATGGCTGTTTTACTGGATTTGATATTAGACGAAGACAGAATATTTCTGGAAAGCTCTACAGTGCAGGGCTTTCCAGAAATAATTGGGTTTCACCTAGGTGCGTAGCGCTGATCTATAGAAATTGAGGAAACTCAGGTTCGGAAAAATGAGTTGGGGGGCTTCAACCCATTTTTGATACGCGGAATTTAATCTGGCGATCGCTCACTAAAATCCTGCATCCGAATCAACCCAAACAGCACAACCTGCTGAATGGCTGCAATTTGGCATCGTTACACGTACCCGGAAGTTCCCTTCATAGGGAGCAACCACTTGGGGCACTGCATCGAGTGCGATGTCCTGCGTTACAAAGTTGCCCTGCGAATCGAGCAGAATCAAATCGAGATCGTAGCAATCTTGATCACACCAGGCAAAAATTGATTCCCCAGCAAAGAAAAAACCATTGACATCAGCTTGTTGGCCATCGTAAAGCCACAGATCACGGCTTTGAGCAAGCGCCTGTGTGATGCTTCCGCCAATGACTGTCGCCACAACACCAGCCGCCAGCATTGCAGTTTTCACGGTTCGGTTCAACATGAAGAGTCACTCCTAAATGAATGCGTGTCCTACGCTTAGAATGCCCATCTTCAAAGAGCGCCTAAATGAGTGGATTCACGTTATTCTGCCGTGATCTCAATATTCCAAGGTGTGCAAAAACGTCCAAAAACGGTTGACATGCTGCTTGTAGAACTTTATACAGTCCAGGTGCAAACTGTGCGTGAACCATGGCTACTCTCTCCGTAAGGAAGGGAATACTGACGGTAGTAGCTGATAGCGCTCAATTGTGGAGAGGGTCTATGTCGCGACTCAACGACCGTGCTTACGATATCCTGGCCGCTGAAGTCCATCGTCTTTGCCAAAATCCTGGCGATTCCATCCGTGCTGATATTGTCCTAGAACGACTCAGCCGCTTTCGTCAGGCCAATGGTGCGCCGCTTTCCATGGACGAGATGCGATCGGCAGTGACAGATATATTGCCCAACTTCTCGGAGCGAGTGTTGCAACGAGCCGCAAACGCGAACCGTCCATCGGTTTTGCCGAATCTGGGTTGTTTGGGTGTTTCGATTATTGGGGCGGGGCTCACAGCGGGCATCGTCTGGTTGCTCAATTTGCCCTATCCCATGATTCGCCAGCCCGTTTCCCGGACGATGCCCATCGTTTTGCTGCCCAGCTACATGAAGATGGATCATGACTATCGCCGTGCCGTTGCCCTCGTCGAGCAGGCCGATCAGTTAGTGAATAGTGCGACCAGTGCAGCAGATATTGAGTTAGGAGCCGAAAGAGTGGCGCAGGCGCAGGCGCATTTGGATGATCTGCCGGTCTGGTTTTTGGGCTATTACCCCCGTGCCTATTGCGGCATGTTTGGCTGTAGCTGGCGCTTCACGTTTGATGAATATGAGCAAGCCCGGCGGCTGATTGGGCGCACCGAGGCGGTGGTGTTTCAGGAGAGTAATGCGCTGACCTTTCTCGAAACGGGCACACAGGCTGTGGAGGCGGCCAAACAAGCTTATGCTGATGCCACGATGGATGCGCAAAGGCAGCAGGCGATCGCCAGTTGGCAAACGGGGATGGATCAACTCCACGAGGTGCCGCCGCAAACCCTGGCTGGACGCATGGCTGCAACCAGACTGACCGCTTTTGAGCGTGACTACACTGATGTGACGGGAATTCTGGCGGGGGGCGATCGCACGAACACCCTGATTAGTGCGGCCCAATCCTTTGCTATGAGTGCAGCAGAGCAAGGGCAAAGTGCACCCCACCCGGCAACCACCTGGGCCCGGATTGCGGAGCTATGGAAAGAGGCGATCGCCCGTCTAGAGCAAGTGCCGTCCGACCACACAGGCTACAGACGCGCACAAGAGCTACTCGCCGAATACAGAACCAACCTGGGCATCATTGAAGAGCGGTTGGTTCAGGAGCAGGAATCTGTCAGAGCAATGGATATCGCCAACGAAAAGACGAACCGATTGCTGGCGCAGTCAGACTCCATGAGCCCGAATCAGGTTGCTAGCCAACTGCAATCCATCATCAATGACTTGAACAAAGTCCAGCGAGATACCACTGTTTATAACGAAGCTCAAACCATGCTGGAATCGGCAAACAACAAACTCCAAGACATCGGCATCTAAGCGTAGCTCTTACCATCCTACCCCTACATATAGGGTAAGACTGCCTACTCTCTCCCAGGTTTAGTGCTTAAACCGATGCCTCCGCTTCCTACGCAAAGCAAAACCTGAGCCTACTGAGCGCTTTCACTCAACTTGCCCAACGCATTGCGGACGGCCAGGGAGAGCATAACGCGAGAAAATCCGCTGGCGATGAAGCTGACACCGACCAATGTGCCGACGACCCAGGGAGCATTGAGCGGCCACTCGGCCAAAATCACAATACCGATCAGCAGCGTCACGATCGCGTTCAACAATACCCATCCCCAATTGGAGGAGAGCGATCGCAACTGAAACGCCAGCAACAGTTCTGAAACGCCTTCTGCAATCAAGAATCCCCCCAGGAGCAGCGTTAGCGTCAGTACTCCTTCTAACGGATTGATGATCAGAAGAAGTCCTGCACCCAGGTACAACGCGAACAGCAGCAACTTGAGGATAAATCCTCCTTCTTGCCGAGTTTGCACCGCATAGATTAGCGTCACGATGCTATTGCCGACGAGCAGCCAGCCAATCCAGAAGGCAAAAGCAAGGGAGGTTGCAAGCGGCAAGCTAATGGCAGCAAAGCCTAGCACAATCATCAGTGCGCCTAGAACAAGTGACCCGGTCGTTCCCTTCTTAACCTGGCTAGACAGAGTTTGTGGTGTTACATCTTGTGGTTTCATGTCTTGTGTCATAGCGGATTCTCCACTTCCTCGCTCTTGATCCTAACGCTCTGGATAGCGAGAAACACCCTGCGAGGCGGTGGCGATCGCTCCTTCCTGGCCATCTTCTGCCTTTTGGCTGACTTTGACGGGAGTCATGGCAACCTGCGGCAAGGTGGGGCGAATGTCCTTCTGGCTGGGGGATTGGAAGAGCAAATAGTTCAGCACTGTGCGCACCGCAATGATGGCAGCGAGACGAGCAATATCATCCCATTGGCTGGAAAGCATCGTTTTGAGAATGCTGGCTCCGACCAAAAAGCTGAGTCCAAGCGAAAAGGCGTACCCCATTGCCAGGCGGCTGCGTTCAAAGGCTTCAGAAGTTTGGGCTTGAAAGAGCAAATCCCGGAGAAAGATGACTAGGGCTTTGGTCACCCCTGTGGCGATGACAAAAATGGCGAGTAGCTGACACACACTGGTCATTACCAGGCTCAGCGTTTTCACAATAGTGGCAATTTGGGTTCCGGTTAGAATTAAATCCATAGGTTGCTTCGGTGCCTTGCTTGCATGTGTCGCCATGCACCTTTGCATCATAGTGCGTTGCTCAGCCGTGGCATTGTATTGGAGCGACTATTCTCAACGGATAAAATCTACGATTTCTGACAACCTCGCCTGCGACACGCTAGCGACGCTTCCATACTCTGTATAGCGATCTCACATAACTTGTTAAATCGGATGGGAAAGGTAGGGTGCCGCCCTACCTTTCCCATCCGATTTAAGATTGCTATCTCAGGTATTCTGCTGGGCACTTAGGGTTTGACGAAACATTAATTCTTCGTATAGAAAAACTTTTTGGCTGTCGAAAACCGCCTCCCAAAATGGGCATAAGCAAGACTCATTCTCCAGTCCACTAGAGCTGCGTATCTTTCTTGAGCCATTGATTGACCAGGGGTGGGCGATCGCGCTCCATCGCCTCTAGTAATTCTCCTGGCTCCGCTGCCGTCAAGACTAGCGATCGCATGCGAGGGCGCATTAACCCGACATCCACGGCTTTGTCCAACATGGCCAGAAGTGGGTCGTAATACTGTGCTACGTTGAGCAAACCACAGGGTTTTTGGTGCAAACCGAGTTGCTTCCAGGTCAAAACCTCGCAAAACTCTTCCAGAGTGCCATAACTGCCTGGTAGGGTGAGGAAACCATCTGCAAGGGATGACATTTGAGTTTTTCGCTCATGCATCGATGAAACGGTATGTAGGGTAGATAATCCTTCGTGGGCAATCTCCTTGGCAATGAGAAACTCTGGAATCACACCAATCGCTTCTCCCCCGGCTTGTAGGACAGTATCGGCAAGTATTCCCATTAGGCCAGCTTTTCCGCCCCCGTAAACTAGCCCCAAGCCTCGCTGGGCAAGCTCTTTGCCTGTAGCGATTGCTGCCTGCTGAATGACAGCATTAGCTGTGCCATTTGAGCCACAAAATACACAGACGTATCTCATACCGCAGTCTCTCCCGCCCCCTACAGCCTAAAATTCAAATGAAGCGTCTTATTTTTACTTGCCATCGGTTTGCTCGTTCGTTTTATTGGTGTTGAGGGTAAAAACGGTGAGTAAGAAATAGACAAGATAATACTACTGGACGATAGGCCTGGAAGACGCTCTCCATCTTAGCTTAGTCATCTATCAGAGTGACAGAATACTTGTATCTCCCTGTTGCTGCTGCAACCCTTCTTTGACCAATCATTGCATGTCTTGATGACGTGATTTGGATCGCACTACTGATAGTTAACATCTTCTTTCAATATTTATTTTTGCTGTTTCTGTCGTTTATTTTTGCCATTTCTGCCGTTTATTCTTGTTGTTTCTGCCGACTATCTCTTTCTTATCTATGCATTCTAGGGGTTGTCCCTATCTTTTCTGAATTCACTCTCTTCGCTACCCTGCAGTTGGTGCCCTACCTACTGGCCTCTTGTTCTTCAATACCCAGGAATTACACCTGTGCATCTCCTCCGTGTTTCACTCCGCAATCTTCAGCCCAGCCAACCCTATGTCAGCGCCGAAAAGCTGTCGCGGGTGATGTGGCAGTTTGCCCGCCACGAACTGGATACACAGGAAGCCGTCTCGTTGTGGCGGTTGGGCGATCGCCTGGTCATTACCGATGGGCATACCCGCGCGTTGGCCGCCTGGTTAATGGGGCGCGACCGGATCATCGCGCGCTGGGAAACAGACCCATTGGACTGGGAGGCCTACCGTATCTGTGTTCGCTGGTGTGAAGAATCAGGCATTCGCTCTGTGCCCGACCTGACGGGGCGCGTACTGAATACGGCGGATTTTCGAGGACTCTGGCTCGATCGCTGCCTGCAAATGCAGAGCCAACTTCACAAAGAGCGCACCAAGCGCCGTAAAGTGTCCGAGTCTGCCGTTACCTATCGCCAGCCAGTTGCACCTCAGTCGCATCCGACCCCAGAGGCGACCGAAACCAGTGCTCCATCGTCTTCTGCCCCTACACCTCAACAGACAGCGGCGGCGGCGCCCGATGCTGCCAACATGACAAGGCCGCTAGCAAAAACACCGGCTGCTTCGGTTAATCGACCAGCACCAGTCGCCTCTCAACCCTCTGTCAAGGCGCGAGGCTCGTCCAGCCCACCGGCAGCAGTTACGCCTGGGAATGCTGCTATCACTCAAGCAATGTTGGATGATGAGATGACGATGCCGCTTGTGGGTCTGCCGCCTGGGATTGCAAATGGTATAGAAGCGACTCCTGCGGCTGTCACTCAAATAGAGGAAGCTGCAGGCAACGATGTTCAGCCCGATGATGCTCGTCTGGATGGTGCTCAATCGGGGGGTACTCAGTCGAACGACTCTCCGCCAAATCATTCTCAAGCGAATCGCGCGTTTCTATCCCATTTGCGTTCAACTAACCCGACGCCTCCTCGATCTAGTCTTGGGCGGAAACGGTTTGAAGACGGTGACATGACCTTGCCGCTTCAGGACATGTCGCTTGAAGGGAGAAGCAGTGTGCAACCCACTCCGAAGTCTTCCCAGCCGCTATCAAATCGTCAGCGGCAAGGGCGGCGTGGTCGCTCTGAGGCTGCGTCATCGGTGAAAGCTGCTCAACCTTCAGCCTCGCAGCAAAATAAGACTGATTCTTCCCCTGCAGCGATAGAGCCGACTCGTACGACGACGGCGATCAATTGGGATTACGAGGATCAGACCATTATTGATATGCCTCAGACGCATATTGATGTGCCCCAGACGCAGATCAATCCAACGGATTCTGATGAACCGTCTGCAACGGACGCCCCCTCCACGTCCACCCCCACCCAGTCTCAGTCTTGATGATAGATGCGAGGGCGATCGCCGCCACGGCTAGACCCCCTAAACCACTCAGCCACCAATAACGCGCCGTCATTCCAGAGGCCCGCCCCCCAATTCGACGCAAATCGACCTGCGCCATCAGCGCTAACCCGAGTAGCGCCAGAATTAACCCATCCCACTTGTCCCAGTCCAGCAGGAGTGCTTTGATCCCTAGACCCCCAAGCAGCAGCCAGGGCAATGTGCAGAGCAGAAGCACCATAACGGCTAAACTCAAGGTTCCAAATAAATTGCGCTGAGCGCCGGCATAGATATTTTTGGTCCACCCTTCCCACAGGTCGGCCCAGGAGCGATACATTCGCACGGAGATGAGTGATGCGCCAGCGAGAAACTGTAGCTGCAAGCCTGCACCTTTGATGCGTCTTGCCAGTTCCACGTCTTCGACCACTTCACTGGCGACAGCACGATGCCCCCCGATTTTGTCATAGGCGGTTCGCCGAAACAGCATAAAAGGCCCGGCTGCAAAGGCAGATTCCGACTTGGAATCGTTGACTGCGCGAATATCAAAGCCAATCAGAATAACCGTGAAGATGATGGGTTGCACGAGCCATTCCGCCAGACAGCCACATTGAATGGCGGGGCAACAGGTGAGCAGATCGATCGCCTCTGTGTCTGCCTGAGCAATGGCTGCAGCGATCGCCTCCGGCTCTAAGCGCACATCCGCGTCCACAAAGAGCAGGTAGGTGCTGTCATGATCAGCTGCAGTTTGTTGGTCGATCGCCTGTGCACAAGCCCAGTTCTTGCCGACCCAAATTTCATCGCTAGGTCTGTCCTGTCCTGCGACTAAATGAAGCGGGGGATCAGTTTCTGTGAGGGAGTTTTGGACGGTTTGGGCGATCGTCCAGGTAGAGTCCGTTGATTGGTCATCCACCATCCAGATAGAGGTTGAGCCTGGATAAAACCGAGCACTTTCTAGGATTGCCTCTAGACAGGTTGCAATATTGTCAGCCTCGTTATAAGCCGGAACAATGATGGCAACGGGAGGGTGCGACGAAAGCGATTGGTTTTCGGAAGGAGAGGGAGACAGGGCTGGGATGGCCGCAACAACTTGCCGTAATCGATAGGCACAGCTCAATAGAAACAATAAGGAAAATGCAGTGAAAAAAAGCAACATTAAAAAGTGATAAAAAATTAAACAAGTAGAGTGAAGAATTGTATTAAAAAATGCTTAAGGTTTCAGGGTTGGCTTGTAATTTGAGGAAAGAGTTGGTGGTTACAACGAATAATAAATATAAAGTTACCTAACTATAGGTGAGTGCATCTTTGGTGAGAAAAATTTAGACTTTGGTACACCAGGTTAGAATCATAGTTAAGAATTTAGAGCAGACTTAGCCGTAGCCAGTCGCTCTGAGCAATATTTCTACTCTTAATTCTGGTTTTCGGCTCACACTGCTCAGCACTCCCTGCTGGAATTGCTTTGTCACTGTCCATAGAATAACGCCATAAACATGACCCGAATTTTAGTCATTGATGATGATCCAGCGATCGCCGAATTGGTTTCGGTCAATTTAGAAATGGCAGGATATGAAGTCAGCCGCGCTATTGATGGTGTAAAAGGGCAAGCTCTGGCTCTTCAGCTGGTGCCCGATCTGATCATGCTGGATCTGATGTTGCCCAAAGTGGATGGTTTCACAATCTGCCAGCGATTGCGCCGAGATGAGCGCACAGCCGACATTCCTGTGCTGATGCTCACGGCTCTGAGCCAAACCCAGGATAAGGTGGAAGGCTTCAATGCTGGAGCGGACGACTATCTCACAAAACCCTTTGAGGTTGAGGAAATGCTGGCCCGAGTTCGGGCTCTACTGCGGCGCACTGATCGCATCCCCCAGGCGGCCAAACATGCCGAAATCCTTAACTATGGCCCGCTCACTCTAGTGCCCGAGCGCCTCGAAGCTATCTGGTTCGATCGCATCGTGAAGCTGACTCACCTAGAATTTGAACTGCTCCATTGCTTGCTTCAGCGGCATGGGCAAACGGTGTCTCCCAGCGATATTTTGAAAGAGGTATGGGGCTACGATCCCGACGATGATATCGAAACGATCCGAGTTCATGTGCGCCATCTCCGTACCAAGCTGGAGCCCGATCCACGCCACCCCCAGTTCATCAAAACGGTATATGGTGCAGGTTATTGCCTGGAACTACCGCAGACTGCTAGCAGCGCCGAGGTCAATGACGTTGTTTCTTGATCCCCACGGCTGATCCCCACTATCGTTGTGGGAGCCGCCACCATGCGCACGGCACAATCTACGTGATTCCATCTGCTGCTATGACAAAGCTGTTGGTCTGCCCAATGCAGACCAACAGCTTGAGTTTTCCCAGCCAGATCCCGATTGAGAAACATGCTACCTGCAACGCTGGTACGATAGCTCAAGCCCTGCTTTTATGGGAACTCATTCCATTGATAGCTGACCGTTCGCGACGATCGACTTATACGTCTAACCGCAACGGCAATCGCTAGTGCTTGATCCCGAACTTGGCTCAGCAATAGGGGGTTACATCCTCGCCGCACTCATCTGCCAGATAGCACATTGCCCGAAACCGTAACTCTACAACCTCGTCGTAGAGGGGATTGAGCTTGCATAGGGGTGGAATGTGGAAGAGGGTTTTCCTGAATAGCTTAACGTCGCGTTCAAACGGGCACTGGGTCGGAACGTTTCGACAAATAAAGTGAGCGAGCTGGGGTCGCCGCACATCCAGGTTGTTAACGTAGGTTCGAAGCGGAGCCAGGATATCCAGGGCGCGAGTACGAGACTTGCCGTAGGTAAACCCATCATTGCTTTGCGACGAATCAAGTGCGGTGGATGTGTCTGTGGCGTTTTCTTCTTGCCAACTGTTGACATCTAAAACATCGGAAGGCTGAATCCACACCCAACGGAGGAGGGCAGGAGTTCCAGGGACGAGCGAAGAAGGATGGTCGGAAGGCTGAGTTGTCATTGCTAGAATCCTCTGCACCAACTATAGTCACGTCAAAAGTTGTGGAGCCATACTGCCAGGGGCGTGATACAGAAATGGTTTTATAGTCCTTGCACCCTGGATTTTATTGACCTGACAGAACCAATGGTTCATGCGCACAATGTCGCTGCGGGAAATGGGAGTGCGGCCTTAATAAGCCACACGGGCGATCGCCCGACTTCCAGAATTTCTGGTGAGTATTGGAAGGGCGATCGCCCGTGACCCGCATAAAATTCTTAGCTGCGCCTTGTGAGAAAAGCCGTAGCGACTTTGTCAAACGAAAGGAACGGGAGAGAATGTTTCTTCCCGCTCTGCGTAACTCATCTATCTTGCCCAAGCAGCTTCCTAGTTGGTTAAGTGAAAACACCCAAAATTTAGAGATAGCTAACCCATCCTTTCCGCAACTTTTACTACGGAGCATCTCCCTGCCTGGGTTTCTATCCGTAATTTCCCAAAGATCCTCTAATATCCATATCCAGTTAAACAACTGAAGAACCCAACTATCGTTTGCACCCGCTGCACAGCAGCGGGTGCAAACGATAGTTGGGTTCTTCAACCGGATTTGATATAAGCGATGACGGAGTTTTCTCAAATTAGACAGCCTAGAGTGTCAACTGGGCGCGAAATACCCGGTGTCTTAGTGCGAGACACCGGGTATTGCATCAGGGTGATCCCCAAACTCGTTGGAGTGTTGGCTGAACACAAGCCGCGTGGGGCCTCATCTCATCGCGATATTCTAGGCGGTGAAATGTTTAGCAGTCGTTTATGGCATGTTGAGTAACGCTCAACCTCCAGGCGGTATCGGTGGGGACGAGCAATAATCAATTTGCTGAACAAAGCTCTCTACCGTTTTCATTCCAAACTGGTCACCCATGTGAGGTAGATGGCCAGCGGGTGCTTCCAGCTTAAAATCTAGCTCTTTATGAGGTTTCCAGTAGTTCTGTTTGAAGAGATGATTGACACGCCAGCCGACTTTGCTACCGAACTGATTCCAGGCTTCGGTCTTGTCATAATACTTGTCCTTGCACATGTACCAGAGCTTGCGCTGCACTGAGAAGCCAAAGTGCTTGCGGCTATATCCCATCCAGAGACGGTCGATTGCAGCCAACACATCGCAGGGAACTTGTTGTACTGGAAGTCGCATATCATCATCTGGACTCATGCCACAAGCCTCATACAACAGCTTTCGAGTTTCCAGGTCGGCCAGACGCCACAATTTCTTTTTCAAATAGCGATCTAATTGTGCGTATTCCCCTTCCATGGTGATGATGTCTCCTTTTCATGGCTGAGTAACGGTGTAATCCTATCTTTTCCGAGCTGTACACTTCCATGCAGCCTGGTGGAAAATAGCTAAACCTTTACAGATGTCTGAGATGCTGGGCGTCATTATCGCCTTTTTTCACAGACTAAGGGGCACCCAAGTTTATTAAATCAGGACTTACGCAAAACTTGCGTCATCCTGATGGAATTTGTTGATGTTGTGGCCGCGTCGTGGCCACAACATCAACGAAATGCGTCATTCCTGTGCATATTAGGAGTAGACTCTTTTTTCTGATGAAATCTCTTTTTCTGCGCTGAAATCGCTAACCTCTCAGATCCTGATGCGGATATAAACCTATTTGGGCGATCACCCATTCCTAGCTCTCGCTTCAAAAACTTGGCCAGCGATACACCTTAAAGAAGGAGTGTGTTATATTTCAAACAGCTTTTGCCTAGCAGGAGCGACGTGACAACAATTGTCGTTTAGTAAGCAGGAGGTGGTGCCCATGCAAGATAGTAGTAAACGATTGGGTCATCAGGTTGTGGGAAACCGGCTGTGTGCCGGGGCTGTTCTCTAAGTAACGCCTACGCAACTGATAGATCCGTCTAAAAGCTTGCTGGGCTGATCCTAGCGATCCTCCCGGCAGTCAGGTACAACCTGTAGACCCACTACACCGTCCTCCCGCTCCGTGACTTCGGTCATACCTGCGGGGGGACGGATAGTATTTGGAGGAATTTGTTGTCCTCTATTTGTGTGATTGGGGATTGACCATCTGAATCAGACAGGTTTCTGTAAGAATGACAGAAGAACTCTTTGGAGGAAAAACGATGGCTCAACTCCTGGCAGAAAGCGAAATCCAGAACCGTCTGAGTCAACTTTCGGGATGGGAGCTAGACGGCAAAACAATCAAGTCTGTTCGTAAGTTCGGTGGGTTTCCTGAAGCCGTTGCCTTTGTGAACAAACTCATTGATCCTGCTGAAGCTGCTGGGCATCATCCTGATCTCGCCATTTCCTACAACAAGGTCACCGTTAGTCTCAGCACCCATGACGCTGGCGGCCTGACTGAAAAAGACTTTGCGATGGCGACAACCATTTCTAGCCTTTGAGCGGCTGGATGAACATGTTTGGTCTGTAAGAGGAGAGTTTGGCAGCAAGTCTGGTTGTCGGATGTAGCGTTTCAGCAAGGCTTACTCTTTGCGTCTCAGCAAAACCTACGCCTTCCGATAGATTTGCGTTGAAATATGGCCATGCTTTGCAAAAAAACTGGAATCGACAAGCGGCAGCAGACCTTTCGTTTCGTTATGCTGAAACAAAGTCGTGTGTAACGTTTCATTGCCCGCGCTGTCGTTCATCCCTGCGAACCCATGACCCAGACTCCTTCCCGTATTTGCATTTTAGGCGGTGGCTTTGGTGGGCTGTATACGGCTCTACGCCTCAGCCAGTTGCCTTGGACTGCAACTGATCGACCAGAAATTTTACTGATCGACCAGCGCGATCGCTTCCTCTTTGTCCCATTGCTCTATGAGCTGGTGACGGGAGAACTGCAGACCTGGGAAATTGCGCCCCCCTTCACGGAACTGCTTGAGAACACAGGCGTCCGCTTTATGCAGGCAAAGGTAACGGGGATCGACTTGGATCGGAAAGCGGTTTTCCTGGAAGACCAGCCTGAGATCACGTGCGATCGCCTCGTCCTTGCTCTTGGAGGCGAAACCCCGATGAACCTGGCTCCAGGGGTTGAACAGCATGCCCTCGCTTTCCGCACCACTGAGGACGCGTTTCAATTGCAAGAGCGCCTGCGGGAGTTGGAGAACTCGGATCGCGATCGCATTCGGGTAGCGATCGCCGGAGCTGGATATAGTGGGGTGGAATTGGCCTGTAAGCTGGCCGATCGGTTGGGCGATCGGGGACGGGTGCGCCTCGTCGAGCTTTCCGACAAAATTTTGCAGACCTCGACTGACTTCAATCGTGAGACAGCTGGGAAAGCGTTGGAACGCTATGGTATTTGGCTCGACATGGAAACCCGCGTGACTAACGTTACTGCCGATAGCATTGCTCTGGATTATAAGAGCAAGGTTGATTCGATCCCCGTGGACTTGGTGCTGTGGACCGTGGGCACAAAGGTGGCGGAAGCTCTTGAACCCCTGAACTGTAAGAAGAACGATCGGGGGCAATTGATTGTTTCGCCCACGCTGCAACTGGAGGGTTATCCCGATGTGTTTGCCCTGGGTGACTCTGCCGAAAATTATGATGCCGAAGGGCAGCGCGTTCCTGTTACGGCGCAATCGGCTTTCCAGCAAGCCGACTACGCGGGCTGGAATATCTGGGCCTCGCTGAGCGATCGCCCCCTCTTGCCCTTCCGCTACCAGCACCTTGGCGAAATGATGGCGCTGGGCACCGACAATGCCACCCTTACGGGCATGGGTGTCAAGCTAGATGGTTCCTTTGCCTACATCGTCCGCCGTCTCGCCTACCTCTATCGCATGCCCACCTTCGACCACCAACTCCGTGTCGGTCTGAATTGGATTGCCAAGCCTCTGCGCGATTTGCTCTCGACTCCCTCTTGACTTGCATTTCAACCCTGTGCGGGCGATCGCCTGATGCCATAGCGAAGAATCTGGATACAGAGGAGGAAATTATAGAGGAGATGATTCAAGCAAATCCAAAACTACTCACAGCTGATGAATTCATTGCGCAGTACGGGGATCAAGACCGCTATGAGTTAATTGATGGGGAGCTAGTTGACTTGGAGCCAACCGGGTTACATGAACAGGTCATCGGTTTTATCGCTCGAAAACTGAATGTAGAAATCGATCGCCTTGATTTGCCCTACACCATTCCCCATCGGTGCTTGATGCGCATTTCAGATGACACGACCTTTCGCCCAGACATCATTGTGCTGGATCAAACGCAACTGGTGCAGGAACCGCTTTGGCCATACCAAGCTGTGATCACTTCTAGTGCGGCGATCAAACTCATTGCCGAGGTCGTTAGCACGAACTGGCAAAATGATTATGCCCGCAAAGTCGAAGATTATGCTCTGTCTAGTGTTCCGGAGTATTGGATTACTGACTACTTGGGTTTAGGTGGTCGAGACTATATTGGGGTGCCCAAGCAACCGACGTTGACAGTCTGCCAGTTGGAAGGTGATCGCTTCCAGAAACGCTTATTTCGACAGGATGGCAATGTATGCTCTGGCCTATTTCCAGAGTTGTGGTTGCAGGCAGGTGCCATTTTTGCCGCTGGAGAGAGATAAGGCACTTCGGCGTAGAGCATAGATGCTGATAGCGCGAACGAGGAATAGAAAAACTATCAGACTCTGTTCAGGTAGGGGTTGTTCTGCTGAGCGTGACCGCAACTGATCCATATGCTTAGCCAGGAGTTAGGGGAGGCTAGATGGTTTCAAGCGCTACGTCATGGCGGCGATAGGGCAGATCTTTTTAGGGATCTTGAGAACAATGCAGTCACATCGCCTACCATTAACTCATTCCAGGTGTATCGAAACGCAGAAGCGCAGCGTCCAATCTAAAATCAAAACCCAAACGTTCAACACCCATGTCTGCTCAAAAGCCAAAAGTCATTTTCTTCGATGCCGTTGGTACACTTTTTGGAGTGAAAGGTGGAGTCGGCCAGGTATACAGCCAGCTCGCCGAGCAGTTCGGCGTCCAGGTTGACCCGGGAATGTTGGATTTGGCATTTCTTGACAGCTTCGATGCGGCAGGGCAAATGGTATTTCCGGGGACGGTGCCCGAAGATATACCGGAGCGGGAATATGGGTGGTGGTGGGCGATCGCCGCTGAAACCTTTCAAAAGGCAGGCGTTCTCAATCAATTTAGTGACTTTGCCAGTTTCTTTAGTGCGCTCTACGACCACTTTGCCATGGCCGATCCCTGGGAAGTCTACCCGGACACGCTCAAAACTCTAAATTACTGGGCCGATCAAGATGTACCCCTGGGGGTTCTCTCTAACTTCGACACACGCCTCCATAAAGTTCTAGCTGTGCTGGAACTCAAGGACTTTTTTAGTTCGGTAACCATTTCCTCAGAAGCGGGAGCCGCTAAACCCGATGCTCGGATCTTCGCAGCAGGGCTGGAAAAGCATGACTGTGAAGCCTCTGAAGCATGGCATGTGGGAGATAGCTTCCAAGACGATTACCAGGCCGCACGCGCGGCTGGGTTGCGTGGGTTCTGGCTGAAGCGGGCGGAGGGCTAGTCGTGGGATTGGGAGCCGTCATGCATCTGGCGTTGAAGGTGAGCGATCGCCCCCGCTCTGAAGTTTTCTATGACTGGATTTTGACTGCTCTCGGCTACACCTGTGTTGCCCAAACCAACCGCTACACCATGTGGTGGTCTGCCCAGGCCGGAGCCATTACTCTTTCCGATGCCGATCCTCTACACGCGGCTTCTGACAATACCCCTGGCTTGCATCACTTTGCCCTCGCCGCCGAATCTGCGCAACAGGTCGATCGCATCTATCAACGGCTCCAGGTCATCGGTGCTCAAATCTTGCAGACCCCCCAAACGGTCGCAAATGGCAGTATGACCTACTACAGTCTCCTCTTCGCCGATCCCGATGGCTTGCGGTTGGAGCTGGTCTATATGCCCGCAAACACCCCCCTGCCCCAAGTCTCAACCCATTTCAACCCATAAGGCTGGGGTGACGTATTGTGTTGCAGGGGTTTAGAGCTATGGCATTTTACCTGCTATCACCATAAATGCTTGTGAGAAGCAAAGACGTCGCAGATCTTGCGAACGATGCGATTGCAGGTTTTGGCCTTCCTGTGTTCCAATCTCCCATAGGCGGCGCTATTCGTCGTCTTGGAATCATCGCACTCTAATGGAATAACCAACGAACGCTGAACATGGAGTATCGCAGATTTGGACGTACTGAGCTGGCAATGCCCGTCTTTTCCTGTGGCGGGATGCGCTATCAGTTCAAATGGCAGGATGTACCCTACAACACGATTCCGCAGGATAACCAGCGCAACCTGGAGGCCACGATTCGGCATGCGGTCGATGTCGGGATCAACCATATCGAAACGGCCCGAGGCTATGGCACATCTGAAGTTCAGCTTGGGCAGATCTTGCCCAAACTACCCCGCGATCAGCTGATCATTCAAACGAAGGTGTCGCCTAAGGAGAATGTCCGTGATTTTCGAGAAACCCTAGAGCAGTCCTTGAAAAACCTGCAGTTGGACTACGTCGATCTGCTAGGTATCCATGGCATCAACACGCCGGAATTACTGGATTGGGCGGTGCGACCGGGCGGTTGCCTAGAGGTGGTGCGGCAGTTTCAGCAGCAGGGCAGAATCCGATATGTGGGCTTTTCGACCCATGCACCAACAGATTTGATTGTGAAGACGATCGCTACCAATCAATTCGACTATGTCAACCTGCACTGGTACTACATCAACCAGCAAAACTGGCCAGCGATCGAAGCTGCAACCCGGCATGACATGGGCGTCTTCATCATTAGCCCATCAGACAAGGGCGGCATGCTCTACAAACCGCCTCAAAAGCTGGTGGATTTATGCCAACCCCTAAGCCCGATGGTGTTTAATGACCTGTTTTGCCTCAGTCATCCCCAGGTTCACACCCTCAGCCTGGGAGCCGCTCGTCCTGCCGACTTTGATGAGCACCTGAACACCCTACCGTTGCTGGATCGACCGGATGAGGTACTGCCCCCGATTCTGGCACGTTTGGAAGATGCTGCTATTCAGGCACTGGGTAAGGACTGGTACAAAACCTGGAATGTAGGTCTGCCCCAGTTGGAAGAGGTGCCGGGGCATGTGAATGTACAGGTGATTTTGTGGTTGCGGAATTTGGCGATCGCCTACGATATGACCGAATATGCCAAAGTTCGATACAACATGCTGGGCAACGCGAGCCACTGGTTTCCTGGCAACAAGGCCGATGAGCTTCGACCCAGAGCCCTGCGGTCCTGCCTGGACAATAGCCCCCACGCGGACAAAATCCCTGCCTTGCTGGCAGAAACCCACAAGATGCTCGGCGGCGCAGAGGTCAAGCGCCTCTCACAACAGTAGTCCTCAGAGCTAATGGAGTAACGCTAAATGTAAGGATGTGAGTCCTTCTAAACCCTACATTTAGTCGTCGCTGAGGGTCGCTCATAATGGACGCTGCTTGGGAACGCCGATCGCCCTCGGAAACCGCTCAGGAGTGGGGGCAATTTTTAGAATGTACAAATAGTGGTGCTGGCTTTGGCTCAGGGGTGTAGTGATGGGAGTTGTGGCAATCAACCTTCCCCCCAGAATTTCCAGCGCGCGATTGAGGGCGTCTGCTTCCGCAGGTGTCCACTGTCCGCGATAGAGGATGGCGGTGCCGTTGAGCTTGAGTAGAGGCAGAGCGTATTCCGCACAAACCGGGGCAGCGGCGACGGCTCGGAGTAAAGCCCAGTCGTAGCTAGCACGGTGGGACGGATGATGACCCAGGGCTTCAGCGCGATCGCTCACCCCCGTCACATGGGGCAAGGAGAGGGTTATGGCGAGGTCTTGCAAAAAGCGGACTTTCTTTTGGGTGGCGTCGAGTAGGGTAAGAGAACTTTGGGGCAGGGCGATCGCCGCTGGAATGCCCGGAAAGCCTCCCCCCGTCCCGATGTCGATCATTCGTAGGGACGCGTCCGGGGATGCGAGCAATGGCTGAATGCCACACAATGAATCCCACAGATGCTTTTCCCAAAAGGCTTCTGGCTCAGTAATGCGCGTTAGGTTGAGGATGCGGTTGCCCGTCAGAATTTCCTGGTAGAGGCGCTCAAACTGTTCCTGTTGTTGGGGGCTGGGTTGCCAACTTAAGGTTGATGACCACAGGTCTACGAAGGTTGGTAGAGCGTGAGACGGAGAAGGATCAGGCATGGCGATCGCCGGGAGAAAGCATTCTCCTCGGGCTAGCAGGGTGAGGGGGAAACGCGGGACACAGATGAACGCGAATAGGGGCGGGTCGGTTGACGCTGAGATTCACAATCTAGGATGTGCAAGAATTCCAAAACTTAAAATCGACAGCCTAAGATTCGACTTTGGCAGTGGGGGCGATGACGGTTGGAGTTAAATGTCCGTGGTCGAGGGTCCAGGCGCGATCGGCGACGGCAGCCAGTTCTCCAGCATCGTGGGAGACGATGAGAAGGCTCCACTCGGTTTTGAGCTTGCGGAGGACGCTGAGGAGCTGTTGGCGCATGGACCAGTCGAGGCCAGCGGTGGGTTCATCGAGCATGAGTAGGAACGGTTGGCGTACCAGTTGCACCGCCAATGCTAGCCTCCGCTGTTGTCCGCCGCTGAGCGATCGCGGCGATGTTTGGGACGATAGATGTGCCAATCCCACCTCTTCGAGGGCTGCATTGAGCCGTTCTCGCTTGATGTCAGGATGCCCCAGCCGCAATTCCTCGATCAGGGTGCTGCCGCAAAAGTGGCGCTCGGGGAACTGGAACACCAGCCCGCCCATTTGCCGCAAATCATCGGGGGTCAAGTCCTGATCGCGCCATTTGATCGCACCGGAGGTTTGCTTGGCTAAGCCCGACAGAATTTCCAGGAGCGTACTTTTGCCAGAGCCACTTGGCCCAATGATGATGCCCATTTGTTTCGGTTCGAGTTCCAGGGAAACCCCATCCAAAATGGGGATTGGAGTCGCAGCGGGGTGATAGGCCAAATTTTGAACACGCAGCATTCGGGCACAGGGTGAAACGGCAAGAAACGTGGGTCGTCGTGCGTCAGCTAGGTCGTTACGCTCGTAAAGATCCAGGTGACCGCTTTGGAGACAAATACCTTGTCGGCGTTTTGAGTAAATACTATTTTGGCAAATATTCGGACAAATTCCGTCGGGGCCATCCTGCTATCGCAAACTGGCGTATGTAATGTGACATAGGATACCGAGAGGAACGATCACTCGTCCTCTAAGATAACCAGTAAATTCCTAATGGAACTTGTCTGGGTTAGTTTTGCGTCAAAGGATTTGGGCACTACCCGCCTGTCATCCTCCCTAAGATTGAGTTAGGTTAGACGGGCGATGCTCAAATCGCAACCGTATTTTCGTCAATACGGACGTCCGTCGCATCATTCGATCGATGTCATATCGATCCCTACAACCATCAATCCTTACGACCCACGGATCACTAACGGAGGCTTATGGTCAGCGTTCAGCCATCTCAGCAACAGGTTTGTTCCCCTTCTGTGCAGCGATCGCATTCAAGACGGCCCAGACGAGTCGGGCTACGGTGGATCGCCTCCCTCGTCGGGAGTTGTGCGATCGCCCTCACGGTTGCGGTGGATGCAGCACTTGCTGATCCCTTCCGCGCCAGCGCACCCAAACAGGTGGGCGCTCGTACGGAGCAAGCCTTTGAGGCGATGTTTGTGGAGGGCAACTATGTCGAAGCCCGTGAGATTTTGCGCGAAGCTGAAGAAGGTGAGCCGCTGAACTACGCCTTGCAAGCATCCATTGCATTTTTGGGAGAAGATTGGGATATTTTACAGCGCACGGCGACGCGCACCCGAGAAAGCGCTGAAGCCTTAGTCGAAACTGACCCGCTGCGAGGCCATCTCTACATTGCGGTAGGGCATTTCTTGGAAGGGGCTTACATTGCCCAGGATGAAGGGCTGGTTGCCGCCACACCGGATCTTTTGCGCCGCTTGCAAATCGTGTTTGATAATTTCAGTCAGGCAGAGGCGATCGATCCCAATGACCCAGAAATTAATCTGATTCGTGGGTTTATGGATCTGATTTTGGCGGTTCACCTGCCGTTCTCCGATCCGAGTCAGGCGATCGAACGGCTAGAAGAAAGAGCTGGGCCGACCTATATGGCCAATCGTGGCTTAGCAGTGGGCTACCGCGATCTGGGGCAGTTTGACGAAGCGATCGCGGCTGTGGATGAGGCGATCGCTGCAGCTCCCAACAATCCAGAACTGTATTACCTCAAAGCCCAAATTCTTGTGGATCAGGGAAGCAATCAAGAAAGCCTGGAATATTTTGCCCGGGCAATGGAAGGGCGTGATCAATTGGTAAAACAGGTGGGCAATCGGTTGGCCTGGGAACAATGCCGCACCCAAAATCGGGTCGAGGGCGTTGATGACAATGCGAGTCGCGATCAGTGCCGAGAACTCATTCGCGACTAATCATCGCTATGCGCGTTAGTTAAGTACGGTTGTGTGGGGCGCGCGCCGCGCCCCACACAACCGTTGCTGTGCTTAATGCGGTTGCACACCGCTATAAATGCGTAAGGCTATACCTATTGCAGCAAAGCCAAAGAAAAACGGTAGCGCCATTGTGGAGCACTACCGTTTAAATCCTTTCATTAACCAAGTTTTTGAATGGGGGCTTAGAGTCTGAAATGCTTCGGGAAGTTGTGATTGTTGCTATGTAAAGTGTGCCTACGGAACAATCAAGTGTGCAAACCAGCTCTTAGGGTTGGAAGTTGGGAATAGCGGCGCGGGGGCGATTGCCCGCAGCAATGCAGTTGTCCATGGCAGAGCTGATAGGAAACGTAATCTCGCTGCGCAGGCCAATAACGCAATCGGCAAAGCGCTCTGGCAGCAGGCTACGGCGGCAGTTTTCCAAAACATTCGCAGCAACCGTCACGTCGCTATCCTGACGGTCTTCTTGAATTTGGTTGAAGCATCCGGCCACTTCGATGGGACGGCGGCTCCGACGGCAAGCTGTCAGCACATCAGTGGCGGCGAGTTCGACATCCTCGATGCCAACCACACAATCGGCTAGATCATCGGGTTGACGCGCCGTGCCACAGGCAAAGGCCGCGATTTCTGCTGAAATCCCTTCATCGAGCATGGCAGCGGCACAGGCCTGAAAGTCGCCGGCATCTGGATCCAGCTCAAAATAGCCGTCCCCAAACGCTCGAACCGGCAAGGCTGTGGAGACCGCCACTGTAGCCGTCGTAGCCGTCAAGGCAGCAATACGCCTCCAGAGACGAGGCGTTTTAACGTCCATCCGTCGTGCCCATTCAGTCAGCTGTTTCATTGTTTTCCTTCCAACAATTGCGAACCGTGGTTAACTTCCTCAGCATACGCCACCAACCCCAAGAATAGGAGGGCTTTCTAGTAAGCTTCGTCTTCAGCCTCGTCCTTTGTATTGGTGCGTCGATAGGGGGTTTCGCGATCGAACTTCATGTGGATGGCACGGGTCTGTTCGCCATCGGCGGCAACGGCCATGATTGGGAAGTCCATTAGGCCATCGGGGAAGGACATGTGGAAGCGGAAGGTTCCATCGGGGTTCAGTTGAATCGGATTGCCATTGATAAAGACCGTCGCATCGGGCTCTGTTGCGCCATAGACAATCAACTCGGCATCGGCGACTAGCCAGAACTTGCGAGCACGCATCGGTGGCATGGATGAAAAGAAGCCAATTCCTGACATCCCAATGCCCGACATCGACCGCTCTTCTTCGATTAGTCGAGATTCTGGTACACCCCAACCCTGCATGATCCCCATGCCGGATGCCGTGATGTAGGAGCTAAAGGTTTCGATCGCTTGCCCCGAGGTCATTTGCCTGGATTCCAATGCTTGACCAGATGCCATTTGCATGGAGCCGGGTACCTGTTGCATCGATCCAAAGAGAGAACCAGCAACCCGATCGGCTTCCGCCGATTCGGCCATGTCGTAGATACGAGAGTAGAGGGGCGATTCCTCGGTGGGTAAAACGCCGGGAGGGTTGAGTTTGTAGAATGTGCGACCCATCAGATTGGTGTCCCAATCAACGTTGATAAAGTTCTCTTCATACCAATCGGACGGATAGACCGGCGGAATCCGAATCGCGTTAGAGCGGGCCAGCATCAGCCAGCGCCCATCGGCGGTGAGGTAGCCAATCTCGGCAATGTAGTCGCGATCGCTTACTGGAATCCGCAAATACCAATCCCGCGCTAGCTCATTGCACTCATATTCCAGCAAACTGTGAGGTCGCTGCTCACTGATATCGGCTATATCCGTGACATCGTAAAGGCGCAATGCCAAGGTTTGGCCTCCCTGGCGACGCACCTCTTCCCTGTGCTCGTTGGGTACATCCCAGTAGGCATAGGCCCACTGGGGATCGCGAGGCATGAGCAGAATGCGGCTTTGGCTGTAGCCATCGGGCAGGTCGGGCAGATTGTCATCGACATCGGCGAGCGTTTCGCTCGACAAATCCGTTTGGCCAACGTCGTACTTGGCGGCTTCAACGTTGGATTGCTCATCAATGGTGTTGTCCTCCTCTGGCTTCGGCATCTGCGCGAATCCGCCACCCACCAGTGCCGCCCCTGCCACAGCCGCCGCCGTACCGAGAGGCAGATTTCCAGTTTCTGCCGCATCGGGAGCCGAACCCACGGGTTCACTCAGCCGGATTGAGTTAGAACGGGCGAGGGTCAACCAGCGCCCATCGTCTGTTTCGTAGCCAATTTCTGTGAGATAGTCGCGATCGCGTTCTAGAGAAACATAGGTCTCTTGAGCCGATTCCTCGACGTCGAGTGGATGGATTCGTTCCGAGGCGAGTCCCGAGAGATCCGCCGTTTCTGGATTGGCCACATCGGTCACATCATAGACCTGCAACTTCAAGGTGCGGCCACCCTGACGCTTCAGCTCATCACGATGGGCCGCAGGTGCTTCCCACTGGGCGTATCCGGTTGTACCGTTGTGGGGAGAGAGGGTGATGCGGCTCGTGGGCTGGCTCTGCCCAGCAACGGCAGCGGCTCCAGCGAGGCCTGCAGCCGCACCTGCAACGCCGAGGGCAACGGCTCCAGCGCCATGACCTGAGCCATTGCCCGTCGCGACTAATCCTGTCGCCGCATCCAACCGAATTTTGTTGGAACGGGCCAGAGAAAGCCAATTCCCCTCTTCTGTCTCGTAGCCAATTTCTGTGAGATAGTCGCGATCGCGCTCCAGAATCAGATGGGCATCCTGCTCGGTTTCGCTCACATTTAGTTGATGTAACCGTTGGGGGTCGAGATTCGTGAGGTCGGCGGTTTCAGACTGCGCCACATCCGTCACGTCATAAATCCGCAGTTTCATGGTTTGCCCACCCTGCTCCATCAGTGCTTGACGGTGAGCGGTAGGGGCTTCCCAGTAGGCATAACCTGTCGAGCTGTTGCGGGGAGCCAAGACAATCCGACTGGATAGGCGATCGCTTCCTAACAGTGCCGCAGCCCCGGCCGCGGCGGCTCCTGCCGCCGCGACTCCTGCAGTGGTTCCAGCCGCTGCTACCCCTGCAACAGCTGCGCCACCCATGCCACTGGGTACATTCATATTCGAGGTTGCACCGGAGGTAGAGCCACCAGCAGCGGTGCGCCCTCCCAGTACATCCGCTGCCCGGGCAGCCACACCCCCCTCCGGCGCTGCGGGGACAGCGGCTTGGGGTGGTGCCGATCCCCGAAATAGCTTGAGCACAAAGGGAAGCACTGGCAACAGCAACAGAGCCAGCCAGGGCAACCAGCCAACATCATTGGCATTCGTAGCGGCAGCAGGCTCCTCAGTTGTGCCACCCGCTGCAACAACGGCTTCGTCTTCTGCGACAGCGGCTTCCTCCTCTACTGTAGTGGCGATACCCGTTGCTGAACTTGTAATGCCAGCCGCATCGGCATCAGTCGCTGTTTCAGGTTCGTTCCCAGTCGTCTCAGCCGCATCGACATCTTCTCCAGCGGGCGTTTCAGCCGCATCGGTGGCTGTTGGATCAGCCGCGACCACATTGGCTCCCTCCGCCAGCGCAACAAAAGCTGCAGCAGGAGGATTTAGGTCACCCAGGTGTACCAGCGTACGAGGCTGCGAGTAAGGATAAGCCGGATTATCAGGCAGCGTCTGGTGCATGGGGATGATGGTGACATCGGCGCGATCGCGCACCTTGCTGTAGGTGGCATAACCAATGCCATCGCTACCCAGGGCGGCAATCACCGCATCGGTCGAGTCTTCATCGAGCTGTTCTACTGTTGCACCTGGGGTGAATCCACCTAGGCGCCCCCATATTTCATACTGACTAATGGCGGTGCGGGTATCGCTCTCATCCGCCCGATCCACGAGGCGAATGGGGCCAGGCTCTCCACCCACCTCTGACCAGTCGGTAATGTCGCCTCGAAAGATTTGGGCAAACTGCTCAAAGGTCAAGTTGCCATTAAACGGATTGTCAGAGCCGACGATGATGGCGATTTTCTCTCGGGATAGGGCGATCGCCTGAAAGCCTTCTGCTGCTTCCGGATTGGTGATTGTTCGCCCGATCGTGGCAATGTCGATTTCACCATCCCTCAAGGCTTGGAGAGCAGCGGGGGTGCCATTCGTTGCGAGCGTGACCTCAGCGCCCTCAAAGCTACCTTCATAACGCTGCTGTAGTTCTTCATTCACCACTTCCAGGCTTTCAGAACCATCGACGCGAACCCGCGAACCTTCAGGAACCGAGAACGGTGTCGGTACCGGAGAGGGCTCAGAGGTTTGGGCCAGCAACCGCAACGGCTCAGCCGTAAGGGTGGTCACCAGCGTGAGCGGTGCTGCGATCGCCACAGACAGCGCCAAAGAAAAGACCGAAAAACCGTTGCGTTGCACCATAGGAGCCAGCCTACCCGTTTGTAACGTTCCCTGACAAAAATTTACGTTTTTCAAAAGACGTGCTAATTATAAACACCTTCAGAAAAATTACAAAGTTACCTCAGACGCAATTTGGCAAGGTTTTTTGGGTAAAGGGCGATCGCTCTGCTAAACGATCAAAAGAGTGATGTATGCCTTGTTGTATAGGGCTTGTACCTCCTTTCTCCGGTTCCTTCATACCGTTAAACTGCTAAGATTTTGCGCTCGTCTAATCCGCCACCAACGCTGATCCCACCGTGCAGCGATGATTTTCATTCTCCGGCGGCGTTATCCAGAACGCCCGTAGTTTTTAGTGGCTCCTGTAAAATCAGATGCAAAGCCAGCTCCTCCAGTGCTGTCGGGCACACCTCCTCATTTGACCGGAGATGAAGGATATGCATCTATGCCTCCGACGCCTTTGCCCAGCACCGGTTCACTCCAAGACTTCAAGAATTTTGTGAAGGAGACGAAGACGATGGGAATGTTTTTTGACCTGCTGAGCGCCATCAATGATCCAAATTTGCAGGGAAATGTGCCGCAGCTAGAAACAAGCATCAATGAAGTGCAGGAGTTTGCAACCAAAAACAACATTTCACCATCTACCCTGCAGACGTTGCTATCGGCGTTGGGTAGCCTGCTGCAAGGAAATCTACGCCAGCAAACAGGCATGGGACTTCCCCAACTGACGCTGTTGCTCAAACAGGATGCCAGCACACCGAGCACTGTCACCGCGCTCCAAACTCTTTTCCCGCCACAAGTACAGCAGCAGATGGTTCCTGCGCTTGCCCAAAAGACAGGCTTGAACCCAACCCTCATTCAGACGGCACTGCCGACCTTGATCCCAGCCGTCATGGATGTATTGAAAATGGGCAATCCTAGTCCGGGAGCCACCACGGCTGCCAATCCGTTGTTGACGATGTTTTTGGATGGCGATCGCGACGGAGATACAGATCTGGGCGATGTATTTAAGTTGGCCAATCGGTTTATTCACCCGAGCCAGGCTCGATAGATTCAGCAGGACTTACGCAAGTTTTGCGTAAGTCCTGAGTAAATTTTGTTGATGTTGTGGCCGCGTCGCGGCCACAACATCAACAAAATGCGTGAGTCCAGTTCAGGAATGGCGAGAAGCGGAACGACTTGAACAAACACAACCGATGATTGCCATGGCAAGGTACGCAAAACCCCCACGGCCTTCGCTGACCATGGGGGGTTGTGATCATGGAATTGGGCAATTTCTAGCTTGGGAGCAAATCTAGCGCTTCTGCTCAAGCTGTCGCAAACCGTCATTGCCACCGTAGCTTAGGATTCTGGATCGAACGAAACGCTGAGTTTGCCGTATCCATTGTCCTTAACATGTCCTTAAAAGGCGGCTTGGATGCCCTGGAAAGAAGTCATCCTAATTGTGCGCGAGACCAATGAAGACGTATCGCTACAAGCCAACTCCTTAGTACAGACCACGTACGGGGCCTGCTGGAGCCGCTGCCGGAGCGGGAGCCGGAGGGTTAACCGCTGGTGGAACAAACGCCGGGGCAGGAGTTGGGCGGGGTGGTTCGTAGGGAGGTAGCGTCTGTAGGGAGTTTTCGAAGGGGGTCGGCAAATTGGGGGTTCGTATCGTCGGCCCAACTGTTCCTTGAACTTCCAATAATTCCTCAACCAAATCGATATGGGCTTGAGCGCCACGGGAAATGTTGTTCTCAGGGAAGGGGCCAAACAACCAGGTCACCGTGCCCAGCAATCCTGTGTTGCGATAGTAATCGCCAGATGGCCCGTAGTACACATTATCCAGCTCTTCCGGGATCGTGGGAAAGTCTTCAGCATCTAAAACTTCTTGTGCTTGTGCCGTACCCGCCACCGTGAAGGTCGCTGCGGTTGCTAGGGAGAAGAGGAGAAATTTCCGTAGTTGCTCAACCATGATCCATGCCCTCAACTTGTTGTTTTGATAGTGCCGATAGAGGTTTGTCTGTCGGTATGAAAAAGGAGAGTCTTCCAAGACTGCCATTCATGCTAGCTCAGAATTTTGAGAACGGATCAGTTTTACTAAATTAGAATACCGTTCAGATATTTTTTTCGTAAATTCCCGAATCTTTTTGGTGGAATTGATCGTATGTAGGAAAGAGTGAAGTAGCGAAATTAACGGGGGATATTGCTGCCTTCTAGCTATATCTAGTTTCGGGTTAATGATAGCTACTCCATATCTGACCATTTATCTATATCTGATCATTTATTAAACCTATGCTTAGGGTGAATTGATTTGCCGAGTAACCCACTCAAACGCTTTTTAATTTGCTCAATGTTTGTCTTGTTTTGGAGTTAACCTTTCCCTTTCGATCAATGGTGAAATTGTCTCATCTCATTTCTATTCCCCATTTTTTCTTTCGTGGAAGGCGATCGCCCATCCAGCAAACTCTGCTTGTCGGCGTGGCCCTGCTCACTGGATGGACCGGGGAGGCGCTTGCCCAAACGGCAGATCCCATGCCAAATCAGGTGCCTCAGAACGAAGCACCCGCCCCGCAAACACCCCCGCCATCTCCCGAGGCTCTACTCGCGGGTGAAGATGCGTCCCCTGTGAACATTGCACCCGCCAGTGAAAACGCCTCACCCGTGAATGTTTCCCCTGCTGATGAAGAAGCTTCTGGTGAAAGTGCTTCTCCTGCTGGTGAAGGGGCTTCTCCGTTCAGCGAGTCGTTGTTAAATTTGCCAGCGTTTAATGAGTACAACGAGCCCTTCTTCAACGAGCCGTTGGTGGAGGAGCCGTTGCCAGAAGAAATGACCATGCGGATTACGATTGACCTGAGCGATCGCCGCCTGACCCTTTACCAGGGAGATACCATCCTGCATAGCTACCCAATTGCGGTGGGTCGAGAGGGTTGGCAAACCCCAACGGGGGAATTTGAAGTGCAGCAAATGGTGCAAGATCCCGCCTGGATGAATCCCTTCACTCGCGAGGTGATTGATGGGGGGCATCCGCGTAACCCCTTAGGGAGCTATTGGATTGGCTTTTGGACGGATGGCACGAACTGGGTGGGTATGCATGGTACTCCCAACCCTGAAACCGTTGGAACAGCCGCATCCCACGGCTGTATCCGGCTCTACAACGACGATATCCAGGCGTTGTTCGCTCAGGTCAGGATGGGAACCCCTGTGACCGTTGTGCCCTAAATCGGCTCCAAAATCGTGGTTGACCATCTCATTATTTTCACCCGCTACCCTGAACCTGGGCGTACCAAAACCCGGCTGATTCCTGCGCTGGGGCCTGAGGGGGCGGCAGATTTTCAGCGGCAGTTGACGGAGCACACCCTGCGTCAGGTGCGTAGTTTGCAGCAACGGCGATCGCTCCGCGTCACCTGGTGCTTCTCTGGAGGAGATGTGGCAGCGATGCAGGGCTGGCTCGGCTCCGACTGGGACTATCAGCCGCAAGCTGCGGGAGATCTAGGCGATCGCCTGATTGCCGCCATGCACAATGCGTTTGCCGCTGGAGCTACTACCGTTGCCTTTATCGGCATCGACTGTCCGGCGATCGACGCTGCTCTGCTCGATCAAGCCTTTCATGTTCTCGAAGCGGCAGACATGGTACTGGGGCCTGCGGATGATGGCGGCTACTACCTGATTGGGCTGTGCCGTCCAGTCCCCGAACTGTTCCAGGGAATTGACTGGGGAACCGCTGTGGTACGACAGCAGACAGAGGCGATCGCCCAGTCCTTGCAGCTTTCTTCCCACCTGCTCACGCCTTTGAACGACATCGATCGCCCGGAGGATCTGCCCCTATGGGATGCCGTCCAGCGACAGATGCTCTCGGTCATCATCCCGGTGCTGAACGAAGCCGGGAATATCCGGCCCCTGATGGAAGCGTTGCAACAGGTTCCCGAGATCGAGGTGATTGTGGTGGATGGGGGGAGCCAGGACGGGACGGCGGCGATCGCTCAAACCCTAGGTGCGCGAGTCCTCTTCACCAACTCCCCTCGTGCCTGCCAAATGAATGCAGGTGCTGCTGCCGCTGCCGGCGGTATTCTCCTGTTCCTCCATGCCGACACCCGCTTGCCTCACGATTTTCCGACAGCGGTGCGTCAGACCCTCGATGGCGCCCATGTTGTAGCGGGAGCCTTTGACCTGGGTATTCAAGGGGCGCGGTGGGGGTTGCGTTGGGTGGAATGGGGCGTGAAGTGGCGATCGCACCTCTGCCAAATGCCCTATGGGGATCAGGCGCTTTTCCTGCGAGCCGAAACCTTTCGCTCGGTGGGTGGCTTTGCCGAACTCCCCCTGTTGGAGGATATGGACATGGTGCGGCGGTTGAAGCGCGTGGGACGGGTGGCGATCGCCCCTGGCCGCGTCTCCACCTCTGGCCGTCGCTGGGAAAAACTGGGCATCCTCCGCACGACCTTACTCAATCAACTGATCCTCCTCGCCTATCACCTCGGCGTGTCTCCCAACCGCCTGGCCGCTTGGTATCGCGATCGAAATTTCTCGAAGTGAATCGTCATATAGCGCTATGCGCGTTAGTTAAGTACGGTTGTGTGGGGCGGCCGCGCCCCACACAACCGTTGCTGTGCTTAATGCGGTTGCACACCGCTATATCAAATCCGGTTGAAGAACCCAACTATCGTTTGCACCCGCTGCTTCCAGCGGGTGCAAACGATAGTTGGGTTTTACGGTTGTTTAACCAGATTTGATATTAGAGAATGTCCGACACACTATACAGTTGCCGCAGGATCGCCATAATTTTGTCGCCATACTCCGCATCGGATGTCCAACGACCGGAGAGTTGGCCGACCAGCGGTGCAATGCCGCGTACAACAAACTCGAACCGGGGATCGACCACTGGATAGACCAAAGGCGCAATGCTGCCATAGGCTTTGAGGTGCTGGATATGGGCGCGAACGCCGATGCGAGCACTCGGAAACGAGGCATCATCGCCTGTCCCGCCGGGAACGCCCAACCCGCCAAAGTTATTTTGCTCCGGACGCAGGTCGACCCCAAACCGCAAATAGTCGGTTTCTAAGCACATCTGAGAAAAGGCAACGTCGTGATCGACCCCTTCCACGGCGGCTTCTTCTCGATAGAGCTTGGGCAGGTCGGGGAAGTTTTCGAGGGCATCTTCGTTGTTGCGTTTGATGAACACAATCAATTGCACTTCGGAGGTGGCACCGAGGCCCATGATGCGATCGATTTGGCCAGGGCAAACGGTGGAATTCCGCAAAAGAACGGTACGGGTGTTGGCATCCCAGCCGACGGATATGCCGAAGTTGCGTAAGTCGACGGCCTTGACATAGACCACATTGCGATAGGTGACCCGAACGATATCGTTGTTCTGGCTCAGGTCAATACCCAACCGATCGACCAAGTCGATGGGGATATAGGCGTTGTCGTTGATGATGACGCCCTGCTCACCGTAGATGCCGCCATTGATGTTGATAGAGACGGTGGGATAGACCGGATCGGGATCGGTGCCGCCAGATACGGCACGACTCCAGGATGCCAGCCCATCAGCAAGGCCCAGAGCCACCTCGCGTCGCTGATCCTGCAAGATCTGGCGATCTTGTGGGTTTGTCAGAAACCCCAGATTCATTTGCAGGGATGGGGAACGCACATGACGAAGAAAGGCGAGGTTGCCTGTCCCCGCCGCCGTATCGGGCTTAGTGCCTCGGCTGGGAAGTTGGGGCACACGCCGCATCAGAGCCAGCAGCATGAGTTCTGCATGGGAGCGGCGCACGTCGTTATCCGCAATGTAGTAAACGGTGGTTCCGCGCACGGTGGGGTTGCTAGAACCGTCGGCATGGATTTCTAGGGCAACATCCGTCAGCACGGCTCGTGCGTTGATCCAGGCCACGGATTGCTGCAAACTCAGATCATCGGGAACCGAGAGAACCTCGAAGCCGCGCGATCGCAGATCCGACACAATCAAATCCCGTGTCAAAATCATCTCACGGGCTTCGGTGGTTCCCCCTGCAATGATCCCCGGATCAATTCCGGCCCCTTCCTGTCCACCATGTCCTGCCGATACAAAAATACGTCCTACCATCGTTCCTTACCTGTTGCACATCCTGTTGCATTGCGGGCGCAAAGCGTTTTTGCCGAACCTTGCTCATTTCGAGAGGGGTTGCGGTTGTCAGTGACATGTTGGAGGGGGTACTCCGACAGCCTGGAGAGCGGGCACTGAACACGCCAAATTAACCGATAATTTCGCCGTCCGATTCAATTTTGTATCGTCCTCTCCGGTTTCTGACAGATTTCTTGCAGAATTTGCGATCGCCCCGTCGCGAACTATCAAATCTGTCATCGCCACTGCCTTGGTCATGGCGAAAGAACCCGTTTAGAATTTTGACATCAAATCTGAAGACTCAACTCCCGATGTATTTTTTGTGAAACGCTTTCGGTGCCAGCCGTTCACAAAAAATATAAATGGGTTTCCCAATCCGAATTTAGCAGAATAGGGTGGCACCGTTCGGATCATCCAGACTCCAGATGTAGGATGAATGAGTAAGACCAATCCCCACCGATAGAGTCAATGCTAAAATGACCGCCTAAAATGATAAGCGATCGCCTACAATAGCAACACCCAAAGACGCACCCATCCCCCCCTCACTCAAGCAC
>JADEXA010000036.1 GCA_015207365.1 Vacuolonema iberomarrocanum LEGE 07170 | reverse complement strand
AAGCCAGGAGTTATCCAAATTTAGATAAAGCCATTGAAGAAGCCTTCGACCAGGTAACGTTAGACGACATCAAGGGATGGTTTACGCATTGCTGTTACTGTACCTCACTAGATTGAGAAACGCTATAAGACCCAAACAATCTTCATTAATGGGCGCATGTTTCCGCCCCATAATGTGCAGAAATTAGACATTTGATCACTAGCCTGGTTTCGGTTGAATGCGAGTGCCGATGCAGAAAGTGAAACCGCTTCTCTTACAAAGAATCGCAACACTAAGATGATCGAAATTGCGAATCTGGCTTATCTTTAAGTAGGTGTCTGCAATAGGACTGGATGTCATCATCAAACTAGCTATCTTTTAGGAAGAACCTCTGGGGAAAGGTTATGCGCCGAATTTCACTCATTGCTCTACTAGGTCTCGTTACGCTTTTGGCAGCGTGCGGCGGTGGCCAAGAAGAAACGGCTGAAGACGTACAGCCAACTGACGCTGTACCCGCTGCACCGACAACGACGGGAGAGGTTCCGCCAGTTGATGGCGAAGCCGCCGATGCTGAAGCGATCGCCCAAGCAAATGAGGGTGATGTGGTTCCGCCACCCCCACCGCTGGGAGATGTCCCCCCAGAACTCATTCAATCTACGGATCCAACCCAACGGGTTCAGCAAATTCAGGCAGATCGTACCGACCCCTTCGGTGGTGTATCTGTTGGCACCACTGATGTGAGTCGTGTTCCTGTCGAAGAAGATACATCCCCCAACCGTACCGTTGCATTCGGGCCGGGTGCAGCTGGAACCGGCGGAACGGGTGGTCGCGCCCAGCTCGACCCCGATCGCCTGGCAGAAATTCCTGATTTAGTGGGCAATGGTGGTGGAACAGGACAGATTCAAGAGGTTCCGGCTGGGCCACCGCCACCGCCTCAACCAACCTTGGCACGGGCTGTGCAGGTCATGGGTGTGGTGCAAATTGGGAATACGCCCTATGCGATTGTGCAGGCTCCGAACGAACCGACGAGTCGCTATGTTCGTCCGGGTCAGCGCCTTTCGAACGGAGAAATTCTGGTGCGCCGGATTGAAATGAACAGTCCAGAGCCCGTTGTTGTCTTGGAGCAGGTTGGCGTCGAAGTGCGCATTGCCACGGGTAGTGGTGGGCCTCCGCCTGCGGATGGTGAAACGACTGCGTCGCTACCGATCGTTCCCATCAACTAGGCTCTGTTTGACAAGGCATCCGTCTGTTCTAAGCCGTGTGGATTTTGTATCTGCACGGCTTTAGTTTGTGTGGGAGTCATGACATGTCATGTCAAATCCGGTTAAAGAACCCAAATATCGTTTGTGGCCGCTGCTTTGCAGCGGCCACAAACGATATTTGGGTTCTACGACTATTTAACCGGATTTGATATCAGTAGCGTGGCTGGTTGCAAGCCTCGTACGGCATTCATCAGATACAGGTTGGGGGTTTGCAGGGCTTCTTCGACCCGAATCACGCGCTCTCGCAGAACGCCCTGTTGCAATAGATGGGCGCGGCAGGTTCCAGGTAACAATCCGCAGTGAATCGGTGGCGTGTAGAGAACGCCATCGATCGCGAACGCGACATTGGCGATCGCCGTCTCCGTGACTTCTCCCGCCTCATTGAACAGCAGCACATTCGAATGGCCTGGTTTGCTCTGCAATGCGGCATCGTATATCTGCCGTTCCGTTGTCTTGTGGTACAGAAATACGTTGCAACTGTCGATGGGTTTTTCTGCCAACGGTAGGGGGGCAAAGTCTTGAAACCGCTCGGGCAGTGGCGTCGCGTCGCTGCGGATCTGCCCCGTTGGCTGAAGTAGAAGGCGTACTTTGTGAGGCATGGAGGGCAAGGTATCGACGCAAGCCTGCAACTGCTGTCGAACGGTCCCAGCATCGTACACAAACCCGAAGTAATCTGCAGAGTGGGAAAGGCGGGTTAGATGTTCCTCCAGCAAGAAATAGCCTGATTGGGGTGCCCACAGAAAGGTTTCGATCAGATCAAATGCTTGAGGCTGGGGGGTAAGGATTCGGGTTTTGGAGAGGCACTCGGCTTTTTCCTTTGCGGGCGAAGAGTCCCAAACAATGCCGCCCCCAACGCCGTATTCCATAGACCCGTTTTGTTGATTTACTAGCACGGTGCGGATAGCGACGTTGAATTGGGCTTGGCGATTGGGTGCCAGCCAGCCGATCGCCCCAGTGTAAATTCGGCGAGGGGCGGTTTCCAGTTCATCGATAATTTCCATGGCCCGCCGTTTGGGTGCGCCTGTGATAGAGGCGGGGGGAAACAGGGCTGTGAAGAGGCGATCGAGCGGCGCGTGGGTTTGAGCCGTGACGGTGGAGGTCATTTGCCAAACCGTTGGGTAGCGCTCTAGTTCCAATAAAGAGGGAACATCGACACTCCCTGTGGTCGCGATGCGGCCTAAATCGTTACGCACCATATCGACAATCATCACGTTTTCGGCGCGTTCCTTGGCCGATGCCCGCAATCCTTTTGCCTGTCGCCGATCGTCTTCCCACCACAGCCCACGGGCGGCGGTTCCTTTCATGGGGCGAGATTCAATCCGATCGCCCGCCAACCGGAAGAACAACTCGGGGGAGGCGCTACAAATTGCCCAATCGCCGATATCGATGAAGGCCGCATAGGGAGCGTTGGCTTCGGTGGCGATCGCCCGAAATACTTCCCATGCTGACGTTTGACAGGCCGCCCAGTTGCGATAGGTGTAGTTTACCTGATAGGTATCGCCCCGGCGAATGTAGTCGTGAATCTGTTCTAGAGCCTGCTGGTAAGCGTCCGTTGAAATAGAGGGCTGCCAAGTCAAGTTCGAGGGGTTGTTGTCTTCATCTGGAAGCTGATCGAGTTCTTGTACCTCCTCAAATAGCCCAAACCATAGCAGCGGAAATCCCGTTGTCTCTTTAGAGGGAAGGGCCGAGTCGAAGGCAGAAGCCGCTTCGTAGGAAAGAAACCCCACCGCAAATTGGTGAGTGGTGTTGACGGCTGCCTCAACCTGCCGTAGCAGCGGCACGACCTCGCCCATTTCCTGCGTCGTGAAAACGCGGTGGGGGGTTGTAAAGTAGCGCCACTTGTTTTGGTGAGGTTCGCGTAAAACAGCAGTGGGTGAGGGGAAGCGAGAGATTGACGTCATGCGACGAGGAGCAAGCAACAGGGAGGACATGACCTTTTAGGGCTTGCCGCCAGCAAAGGGGGTGCCCCAGAACGTCCAGTTTTCTTTATTGAAGGGCGATCGCCACCGATAGATCAATGCCGATTCTAGATGTTGCCGGGGCCGAGTGGCCTTGGGGGCATTTTGCCAGAAGGCAATATTGAGATGGGTCGGCAACTGGTGGGTGTAGTGAATCATGCGGTAGTTGTCGAGATAGCGCTTGCAGTCATGCTCACCCTTCCAGCGCTGATTAGACTTCACCGTTTCTCCAACATAGAGCAACAACGGCAAAACTTCATCAATCACAAAGTAAACAGAGGAGACACCGCTATCGGTTGCTTTCCATCGCCAAAACTCAGTATTTTGTCGCGGTAGGGTGAAGGGGTTGAGAGTGTCGGCGATCGCCCCTGGAGAGTCATCGAGTTCAAACAATGCGCCCTGTTGGGGGGTAGGCTGCTCTCGAATCCGTTGCTGATAGTGAAAGACCCGGTTTTTCCAGGCTTCTAGCACATCGGGCTGAATCTCTAACAATAAGGATGGCTGCTGAATGCGGTAGCTTCCTCCAGCATCGGCAGCAGTAGGCGACGAGAAGAGAGACGACTGCTCATATTGTGTCATCAGTTTTAGGGAGAACACTAGATGTGGGCTTTTAGGTTATCACACTCTTTCCAAATCCTGACTTGAAAAGTGCTGTATTGTAAGGCTAAGCAATATTTCAGCCCAATCCTGCAGGCAAACCTATTAGACTCTATGCTCAGTGCCAGCGATCGCGTCGCCATCCTATTGCACGGAGGAACCGCCTCATCCCGTGGCAAGACCGGAATTTCCCTATTGCGCTACAGTCGTCTCCCCATTGTGGCGGTCATCGATCGAGACGCCGCCGGACAATCCCTCAAAACACTGACAGGAATTGATCGCGCCGTCCCGATTGTCGCGTCTGTCACGGATGCTCTGGCCTATGCCCCCACGGTGTTGAGTATTGGCATTGCCCCGTCCGGGGGTGCGCTACCCGCTGAGTGGCGTGGCGAGCTGACGGAAGCCCTATCCGCTGGACTTTCCATCGTCAATGGCTTGCACACGCGCATGGCGGAGGATGCAGAACTGAAGGCGGCATTGCGTTCTGAGAGCTGGATTTGGGATGTGCGACGGGAGCCCCAGGGGTTAACGGTGGGCAGTGGTCAGGCGCGATCGCTTCCCTGTCGACGGGTGCTGACGGTGGGTACCGACATGGGGGTCGGTAAGATGTCCACTAGCCTGGAGCTCCATCAGGCCGGATTAAGGCGAGGCGTGCGATCGCGCTTCATTGCAACCGGGCAGACTGGGCTGATGTTGGGCGAAGATGGCATCCCGCTGGATGCGGTGCGCGTGGACTATGCAGCGGGGGCGATCGAACAGGTGGTACTGCGTCATGGCAATGACCATGACATTCTGCATATTGAAGGGCAGGGATCTTTTATGAATCCTGCTTCCACTGCCACACTCCCTCTGATGCGCGGTAGCCAACCGACTCACCTCGTCCTGGTTCATCGCGCTGGGCAGACCCATATCCAGAGTTTTTCTGACATTGCCATTCCTTCGCTAAAAGAAGCGATTCGGGTCTACGAAACTATCGCGACGGCTAGCCCCACGTTTCCTTCGGCCAACGTTACTGCAATCGCGCTGAATACCTTCCATCTAACTGATGAAGCGGCGCAGATGGCGATCGCCCAAGTGCAGGAAGAAACGGCTTTACCCTGTGCCGACGCCATTCGCTATGGAGCTGATCCCATTCTTGATGCCATTCTCAACACGCCCATCCCTCCAGCGATTTGATACGAATCATTCATGCGGATGTTGCGAGTGCAGCTCGCAACATCCGCACCCCAAAGGATAAAAATTGCATGCTTATAAGTAGCTCGGCATGATAAAAAATCAGATCCTAAAAACCTGCACCGCCCGCAGCGCGGGCGGTGCAGGTTTTTAGGATCTTAGGTTTAATAGCACCTGACGACTTATCAAATCCGGTTGAAGAACCCAAATATCGTTTGCACCCGCTGCAGCGCAGCGGGTGCAAACGATATTTGGGTTTTACGGTTGTTTAGCCGGACTTGATATTAGAGATAGGGAAACGGGAATCGATAGCGGACGAGCCGATCGAACCCTTCCTCTAAACCAGGGAGGCCGCCTCGGAGTTGGCGGTGCATTTTGCAAATGACGGAGATGGGAACCTGGCGATCGCGCCTCTGGTTGCGTTCTAAGCAAACTGCTAGCGGTACATCGAGCCAATAGGCTTCGATGGGATCAAAGCCCCAGGAGCGAGCCAGCGCGATGAATTTCCGTCGGTCGCGGCGGCGAGTATTAGTCGCGTCATAAAGGGCTTTCCCATCAGGGGTTTGGGCGATCGCCCGCAGTTGCTGCTCGGCCTCTGCCCAAATTTGAAACCACCACCCCTGAATTGCCTCATCGCCAAACAAGCGTTCTCGGATGCGATCGGTTGAGACAATCTGCCATCCTTCCCGTTTTGCCCGTTGAACGGCCAACGTCGACTTTTGGGGTTACAGAATCCAGGGATGATTTTTTGAGAAGGAGCGCGTATTACGCGCTCCTTCTCAAAAAATCATCCCCCAAATCACCAATGCCTCGACTTTCCACTTCCTGGAAGTCCGATCAGCATCAGCAGTTGTGCCATCTGCAAACGATGAAGCGCAAGAACTAGGAAGTGAAATGTTGGGAGAGAAGACCCCTCCACAAGCTCAAGGCGGGCGACCCTAGCCCTACCTTACTCATGGAAGATCCTGCTGACGAGATCTAGATGATCGTTCCGTCGGGGATAACCGCGTTCTTCAGCACAACAACGATACCGCTACGGATGTAGAACCCCTGAGACTCGCGATCGGCTTCTTCCACGTGATCCTTATTGATGATTTGCACATCGCTGCCGATGCAGGCATTTTTGTCGATAATGGCACCCCGAACCGTCGAATTGGTACCAATACCGACAGGGATCTTGCCATCCCGATGACGGGACTTTTGCTCGGCCAGAGGTTGATAGTAGTCTGCACCCATAATCAAGGTGTCTTCCACCACGCTGCCTTCTTCGACGCGGCTGCGAATGCCAAGTACGGAGTGGTGGATGCGGCATTGCTTGAGGATGCAGCCTTCCCCGATCATAGAGCTGCTGACCTGAGAGTCGAGCATTTTGCTGGGGGGGAGATAGCGTCCACGGGTGTAGATCGGTGCTTCTTCGTCGTAGAAGCTGAACGGAGGTTGGGGCTGCTTGGTTAATGCCAGATTGGCGTCGTAGAAGGCTTTGATAGTTCCGATATCTTCCCAATAATCGTTAAACAGGTAGGCCTGAACGTTGTAGTCTTTGGCGGAGTTGGGGATGACTTCTTTGCCAAAATCTGTGTGCTCTGGATACTTGCGCAGCAATTCGATTAGCGCTTCTCGCTTGAACACGTAGATCCCCATTGATGCAATATAGGGATTTGCCTTTGCTTCTTCGGGGGAGAGTCCAAGGGTCGTTGTATCGACCTGCATCTTATGCAGCTCGTCTCCTTTGGGCTTTTCGGAAAAGTCGACGATCCGACCGCTGGGATCGATCTTCATCAGACCAAAGTCTGAGGCGCGGGCTTCATCAATGGGGATCACTGACAGGGTGATGTCTGCATTGGTATCGCGATGGCGTTGGATAAACTCGCGGCAGTCCATCCGATATAGGTGATCTCCAGACAGGATGAGATACTCATCAACTTTAAATTCCTCGAACAGCCAGAGGTACTGACGCACCGCATCCGCTGTTCCCTGGAACCAATTGGGGTTTTCTGGGGTTTGCTGGGCTGCCAGAATCTCAACGAATCCTTCTTTAAAGTGAGAAAAATTGTAGGTACGGGCAATGTGTCGGTTGAGAGAGGCCGAGTTGTATTGAGTAAGGACATAAATTTCAAAGATATCGGAGTTGATGCAATTGCTGACGGGGACATCAATCAACCGATATTTTCCTGCCAGGGGAACCGCAGGCTTTGCCCGCAATTTGGTTAGCGGATACAACCGGGTGCCCGCACCCCCACCCAAAATAATCGCAAGTACTTTTTTCACAACAACCTCTTAACCCCTCGTTAAACGCTTCCTTCTCTCACCAACAGTGTGGTACGGGGTAGGCAAGTTTGCAAGATATTTCTTTAAGAATCTTGCAGCTTGGGATCGCGGAAGATGGTTTGTTGTATGAGGCGATTTTCGAGGCAGGAGCCGGCAGCTAATGAGGGCGATCGCCCTCTCCCTGTTGGGTTCTCCCTGAGGCGCTCTACTGAGATGCTCTACTGGGGGTCAACGCTTGCAACGGCGGGTATTTTTGTAATGTCATAACCTCGGGTTCGCAAATGCCGCTCCCAACTCCAGCGGTTTAGCAAAAAGTTTTTGGTGGCCTGGTAGCCATTTTTGTAGAGGTAGTCTTTGGCGTCGTTGGTGAGGTTGAACTCGGTTGTGTTGACCTGGCGGGTATCGATTTCAATCACCCGTTCCTGTTCGTAACGTTGGAGATGGTAGCGATCGCTCGCCATCATCGTCGTTTCCAGCATTCCTGCGAACAGCTCCAGCGCATTGTTAATCGATCGTCGCTCTAACCCATCTTCCGAAATTCGAAAGCCAAATGTGGGCCATTGAGGGAGGCGGTGATGCGTCGTTACGTCATAAATCCAAAGGGGAAAGTTACTAAGGATGGCCCCATCGACAATGGTGCTATCGGCCAAACTACCGGGTGTGAAGAAAAAGGGAATGCTCATGGACAGGCGTACGGCTTCGGCCACCCCAAACTCCACCACGTTCCGGACATGCTTGGGATAAACCTTGTGTAAATCGTCGGGCAGCACGACCATTTTTCTGAGAGAAAGGTCGGAAATGACAACCTTGAGGGCACGTCCTTGGCGCTGGCGGATGATGTCCTGGAAGGTGTGGATCTGGCGCTCGGCCAGCACGCCAGCTATCCACTGTTTGAACGGATCAGTGGAATATTGCCCCAACTGGCCAACCAACAGCAAATTTGGAATCATCCATTGTGGATAGTCCAGATCATCTTCTGGACTGCCATTGAAAATCAGTGGGCTGGTTTTTTGCGCGAGAATCTGGCCCTCGTAGTCGAGCTGTCCAATGATGCGCTCTAATGTGTCGATAGGAAAATCGGCCACTACTAGGGAGGCGGTAATCGCCCCCGCCGAGGTGCCAGCGATGCGCTTCCATTGCATACCCACATCGCTAAAGCAGCGCAAGGCTCCCAGAAAAGCGGTGCCCTTGACGCCTCCACCTTCGAACACCGCATCGGCAAAATACTCTCCGGCTTCAGTCGGAGGAAGCTTTGCCCGAATAGCCGTCCGTTCGTCTTCCGATAAAAAGAGCCCAGCTTTCTTCCGAATTTCAGAGGGATCCCAAAGTGCCATGGTCTTTTCTCCAGCTATATTTTTGTGGTTCTATCCACAGAACGAAGCAATGGATTGCCCAAGACGTAGACCACTCTTGGATCGCTATGGCTGGCATTGACACTCATCGTTGCCAGAACGGTTGAGATATGGTTTGGCCGTTGCTGGTATGTTCAGATCGGTGATGGGATAGGGGAGGACTCCGGTGTGTCCATGGCTGATAGTGTACCCGACTTGGAGATCAGGGGTTCGGAGAGGGCGATCGTCACGGCCTCCAATGCACGCGCATCGGTCACCATCCAGGGATGGATGGCTACATTAATGGCTACATTTTTGCCGATGGGCATTTGGGAACTCCTGGCAGGAAAAATCATGGCATCGAATGGTGTCCAGATTGAGGTGACGTTGATTTGCCCCAGCATGGCTACGGCGTCAGCATTCAAGTTGTTCAAAAACGAACTCTCTGGCCGCATTTGTTCACCGCCCCGAGTCCAGCGAGCATAGGCCGTCCAGGTGCCATGGTGAGGGGATGAAATGGTGATAAACCGTTGTACCTGTTGAATGCCTCCCAGCCGTTGCAGGTAGTAACGACTGACGATGCCGCCCATACTGAATCCCAACAGGTCGAAGGGGCGATCGCGGCCCAGGGTATGTTCGGCAAAGGCGCGAACTTGCTCAGCCAGCACCTCTAACCCGACTGCTCCGTTGTTGGGATACAAGTTGAGGCTATGGGTTTCCCAACCGCGCTCTTCCAGGTAGGGCGAAAGCACTTTGAACAGGGCGGTTGTGTCATCGATGCCGTGAACCAGTACAACGGGATTGCGGGGAGCCATGAGCGATATCCTCAAAGAGCAAAGGGTTTCTGCAAGGCCAAATCCAATCAACAGGTCAGAGGATTTCTACAATGAATGCCTTTTGCTTTCTAGCTTAGGGGGGCGATCGCGCCTGTTCGGACTCAGTATGGGACAATTTCTCAACCTTCCAGGTGCCCTTTCCAGATACCTGACGCGATCGCTTCAATGCGGTTTCAACGGCATCGTCTTTGTGATTTCCCTTAGCACAATGGCCTTTGGGATAGCGGGCAACAGTTCAACCTAACAAGTTCGAGCCAGCACTGTCAGTTAATACCTCAACGTCTTGTTCTCTGCTTTATCGATGATTGGCGGCGAAAAATGAAGAACAAGCAATTCTACGGTCGTGTAAAAGTATTGGAATCCCTAAGCTAATATAATCTGGGTCTAAGTTGGTGTTTTGTGCCAGTGAGAGTAAACTCTTGAGTTTTCTCTGCTCGAAAACATTGGCGACCTCTTCACCCCTACTGCTCTGAATCGTCACTTCCAACAAGGTGCAATGCCTCGACAACTTTGGGTCTTCTTCGCCTGCTTGGTTTGACCAACAGGAAAAACAGCAAATATGCTTACTAAATCGAATTCCCCATTTGTCTCTTCCGTACGTTCACCGCAATCTGAACAGGATACTCACGTGTCATATTCCGATTACATTGTGGGTGCGGCTGTCTTTGACTTGAGTGGCCTTCCCAAAGAGTATTTCACCACGGGTGAAAGCAATGACATGAGTTGGGTGCAAAGTATTTTTCAAGCTCTAGGACTACAATCGTTGCTTTCGTCGTCCTTAAGGCTTGAGGGCTTTCGCCATGCCATTATTGGTGGAACTGACTATCACGCTGTGGTAGTGCGCCAGCCCGCCCGCTATGTCGCGCTTTTACTGCGCAGCGATGAAATGGGCACAATCCCAGATGGGTTTATGGAGTGGTCGTTTGATTTTGATCCGTCCATCCTCCGAATTCACCCTAACTTTAGCGCCGTGTAGTCATGGCACGCGTCCGGCATCCGCTGTTCCTCGCAGGGAACAGGTGAACAGATATTGGACTCACATTAACCTCAGTTGATGTGAGTCCCGTCATACGATAAGGCCAAAAAACTAAAGCAGAGATGTCATGTGGACACCTCTGCTTTAGGAAATCTTGTAGTGATAGCTGGGCGATCGCTTCACCCACAACAGCGCATCTCAAGCAAAACTAGCAATGAACTAGAAGTGGCTTAGAGCGCAATGGATTTGATACCCGACTCATCTAGGCGTTTTCGTCTTGAGCCTGGTCGACTACGCCGGGAGAAGAGTCATAAAGGGCATCTAGCCTCTCACGCGCATCGTCTACCGAAATCGACTTCATCACAAGGTAGGGCTCATCAATTAAGCTACCTGTGTTATCCACCAATTCTGGGTGAGGCGGCTGGGATAGTGATGAAGCTGATTTGAACGAACCCTGACCGCGACGTGCCCCAGACCGAACCGACTCCGAACCCAGTGTCATCATGCTGCGGATCAAATTCATCACCGCCAAAAACGCTAACACTGTGAAAGCGAGAATATAAAGTAGGTGAAGCATACTGCTTTTTCCCGTGTTTTACTTAGATTTCAAAAAGGTGGTTTCAAAAAGGGCGATCTGAAAAAGACTTTCTGGGGGTTCTGTGTAATACCTATTGTAGTTGCCCGAGGCAACTCTACCCCAACCTTAAATCCTTACTTTACCGTATGGTTTGCCTTTACCTCATCCCAACATCTACTGGGCATAGACACATCGACCTGCCGGAAGACGTTTCTGAAACTTTAGCAGGAAGTGGCGTTAAATCAAGATTGGGGAGACGAGGTTTCCATTCGATGACGCGTTGCAACTTGCCAACATTCGGCAACCAAGCGGTGCCACTCCATCAAGACGGCCATCTCAACACCAACTTGCCCTTCTGTTGCTTGTAGCAGCATGCTAGAGGTTGCTACAGCTTGCTGAGCCTGCCTAAGACGCTCTAACAAATCAGCTTGCGCCGCCTCGTCCAAAAAGCTGAGCTGCTCTTGCTCGAGCAACGTGTGCGATCGCCCAAACCAATACTGGAAGTCTTCCAGTAGCGGCTTCAACAGCGAGTTCATTAATTCCTCTCTTTCTGGAGGCGGTGCGTCAAACATTTGTTTACGAATAGGTTTAGCGTCTTGTCTAGATATTAACGCGATTTACGTTTTGTAACAATTTGGCGATCGCTTTCTTCTCAAGACGCCACCGACGCTCAAATCAGGGGAAGAGTAACTAAGATAGGATTGATTTGGGTCTGATGCCCATTGAAATCTGAGAGATTTTGTAATCTCTGCAAGCCTTTCACTTAGCCGTGTCGTGCAATGTCGAATGTAGTGTCCAACAACACCTCTGAAGTTCAATCTGACGTTAAGAAGGTTGTACTCCCCAAGACCAGCGAATCGGAGCATCTGAAGCGGATTCGCCACACCACTTCCCATGTCATGGCGATGGCGGTGCAAAAGCTATTCCCCAAAGCGCAGGTCACCATTGGTCCCTGGATTGAAAACGGATTCTATTACGATTTCGACAGTCCAGAGCCATTCACTGAAAAGGATTTGAAGGCCATTAAGAAAGAAATGGCGAAGATCATTCGCCGGAAGTTGCCAGTGGTGCGCGAAGAAGTGTCGCGGGACGAGGCGAAAAGCCGCATTCAGGCAATCAACGAACCCTACAAGCTAGAAATTCTGGACGATATTAAGGGGGATCCCATTACGATCTACCACTTGGGGGATGAGTGGTGGGATCTCTGTGCAGGACCACACCTGGAATCGACGGCAGAACTCAACCCCGATGCGATCGCCCTGGAAAGTCTGGCAGGAGCCTACTGGCGTGGCGATGAAACCAAAGCCCAGCTCCAGCGCATCTACGGCACGGCGTGGGAAACCCCCGAGCAACTGACGGAATATCGTCGCCGTAAAGAAGAAGCGATCCGCCGTGACCATCGCAAACTCGGGAAAGAACTGGGCTTGTTCGTTTTCAGCGATCTGGTGGGGCCTGGTTTGCCCATGTGGACGCCCAAGGGCACATTGCTGCGATCGACGCTCGAAGATTATTTGAAGCAAGAGCAGATTCGCCGGGGCTATTTGCCTGTGGTCACCCCCCACATTGGTCGGGTGGACTTGTTCAAGACCTCTGGGCATTGGCAGAAGTATCGCGACGACCTGTTTCCGATGATGGCGGATGGCGATGAAGCTCGTCAGCATGAAGACGGCTTTGTGCTGAAGGCCATGAACTGTCCGTTCCATGTGCAGATCTATAAGTCGGAACTGCGTTCTTACCGCGATCTGCCCCTGCGACTGGCCGAGTTTGGTACGGTGTATCGCTATGAGCAGTCGGGGGAACTGGGTGGGCTGACGCGGGTGCGGGGCTTTACCCAGGACGATGCGCACCTATTCGTGACGCCAGAGCAGCTAGATGATGAATTTTTGAAGGTGGTGGATCTGATCCAAACGGTCTTCCACGCCCTCAATCTCACCAATTTCAAAGCGCGGCTCAGCTTCCGCGATCCCGATTTAGATAAGTACATTGGTGGTGATGACGCCTGGGAAAAATCGCAGAATGCTATTCAGCGAGCGGTGGAAACTCTGGGCTTGCCCCACTTCATGGGTATTGGTGAAGCGGCCTTCTACGGCCCGAAGTTGGACTTCATGGTGCAGGATGCCCTCGAGCGGGAGTGGCAACTGGGAACGGTGCAGGTCGACTACAATTTGCCCGAACGGTTTGACCTGGAATATGTGGCTGAAGACGGCTCGCGTCAACGTCCTGTGATGATTCACCGGGCGCCCTTTGGGTCGTTGGAGCGGCTGATCGGTATTTTGATTGAGGAGTACGCTGGGGATTTTCCCCTGTGGCTTGCCCCTGTTCAGATCCGATTGCTACCCGTGACCGAGTCGCATCTCCCTTTTGCACGGCAGGTGGCAGCAGATATGCGAGCGCAAAACATCCGGGCAGAGGTGGATGAGAGTGGCGAACGCTTAGGCAAAATGATCCGCAACGCGGAGAAGGCAAAAATCCCCATTATGTCCGTTGTCGGTGACAAGGAAGTGGAGGCGCAGGCGCTGAGTATTCGGACGCGTGCATCTGGCGAGCTGGGGCAAATTCCCATTGCCGAAGTGACGGAGCGATTGGCAGCGGCGATCGCCAACTTCAGCAATTTCTAGCCCTGCAAATTCGCAGATTGGGTCAACTCACAATTTTGTAGCGGGAGGGGCGATCGCCCCTCCCGCTGTATTAGGAGTTATCGCCAGGACTTATGCAAAACTTGCGTCATCCTGAGTGAAGTCGTTGATTTTGTGGCCGCGTCGCGGCCACAAAATCAACAAAATCCGTAAGTCCAGATCGCGTTAGAAATTATGTCTTTCCTTTTGCGTTAGGAATTGCTTGCACTCATCCTGTAGAACCTATAGAAAACGAATGTGTTAACTTTTGTGTAAGAGTGTTTCCGGTTCACGTTCGTCGAGTCACTCATCATCAGGATCTTCTTGTTCTATGGCACGATCAAACCGTCAAACCCAGCTACAGATGATTTTTCTCAGTCTGGTATCGATTGGTGGCACGCTGGCTCTTTTTGGTGCAGTGCCCCTGCTGGCAGACTTGTCTCCGGTGATGGAGCCTCAGACAACGGCATCCCCTCCTGCTTATTCCGATGTGCATGCCAATTAAAGGCAGAATGAAACACGGATCAGCTCAGGGCTCTTTTCACCCGGTTGGTTCGGTGTTGAACGCGAGAATTTAGGGGAATTGTGCAAGGATTTGTGAATTTGAATAAGCCTGGGGGTTTCACCTCCCATGACTGTGTGGCGCGGGTGCGACGATTGTTACGGCAGAAGCGTGTGGGTCATGGCGGAACCCTCGACCCAGCGGCGACAGGGGTTCTGCCCATCGCTGTAGGACGGGCAACACGACTGATTCAGTTTTTGCCAGGAGACAAAGCGTACCGAGCGGTGGTGCGGTTTGGGGTTCAAACCACAACGGATGACCTGGAAGGCGAGGTGATTCAAACCCACCCGGCAGACGCCTTATCCTTGGAGCAGATTGAGCCTATTCTGCCCAGGTTTTTAGGAAGAATCGAGCAAATTCCGCCCAAATATAGCGCCATCCAGGTTGATGGAAAGCGCCTCTATGATCTGGCACGAGCGGGGGCTGCTGTAGAGGTTCCGGTTCGTACGGTAACGGTTCACCGCATTGATGTTTTGGGTTGGTATCCGGGGACGTTTCCCGAACTGGAGGTGGCGATCGCCTGTGGCTCTGGCACCTACATTCGGGCGATCGCCCGTGACCTCGGTGCTGCCGTTGGCACAGGGGCAACCCTTGCCAAGCTCATCCGCACCGAAAGCAGCGGCTTTAGTCTGGACGATAGCCTCACGTTGGATGAACTGGAGTCACAACTCTCCAACCAAACCTTCCAATTCATTCCCCCCGATCACCCGTTGCAAGGGCTCCCGACCATTACCTTAGATCCGCAACTGGCAAAGCGCTGGTGCCAGGGACAACGACTGTCTGCCGACCATTTCTCCTTTCCTCTCGAAACGCCGCTGTGCATTCTGGGTGATATGGGCGGAGACCGGGACGAGTTTTTGGGCGTGGGGCAGTTGCAGTTACGGGATGATCAGCAGGTTCTTGCGCCCTGGGTTGTCCTGGCGTGATAGAGCTGGTAGGAATATACCCATCCGTTTGCGATCTAGGGCTCAGTTGATGCCCAGATCCGGTGGTGTGGGTCGTTGGGCGGGGGTGGGGAAGAGTCCTCGGAACAGGCTGTCTCGGTTGCCGAGGGTTTCGTAGAAGAAGAAGGAGACTCCGGCGAATTGGCGATCGCGCACTTCTTCGACCTGTTCGGCGATCAGCTCCATGTCAGTGATGCGGTCTTTGAGGCCGATAAGGATGCCAATACTGACGGGGAGGAACTCGCGCGCCACCTGCACATCGGGGCGTTCGACCTCGAAAATGAAACGCTCCATATCCCGCCGATAGATCTGCACAATTAGCTCATCGAGCCAGCCCCGGCGTTCCCAAGTGCCCCAATCTTGTAGGTAGTTCTCGAAGGCAAATTGGCGGGGGTTGGGGGAAAGGGAGATGAGGCAGTCGGGGTTGATGGCATGAACTTCGGCGATGACCCGTTGCATGAGTCGAGTAATTTCATTGGCTCGCCAGCGTACCCAATCGGGGTCGGTTGGGTCGTCAGGAGGCGCAGCTCCATCGTGATCCTGGCGATAGCGCTCCACTGTCAGCGGGTCATAGCCAAACTCTACAGGAATGCCGAAGTGGTCATCGAGCTGGATGCCATCGATAGGGTAGCGTTGCACGGCCTCAGTCAGTAGCTCCACCATGAAGTCTTGCACCTCGGGGTGAAAGGGATTGAGCCAAACACGGGGAATGCGTCCCCCCTCCATCCAAATGCGATCGCCATCAGCCCGAGTCGTCAACCAATCTGGGTGTTGTGCAGTCAGCTCTGTTTCCGCTGGAGCCATGAGCCCAAACTCAAACCAGGGAATCACCGTCATGCCCAGGCGATGCCCTTCGGCCACCACTTCTCCCAACATGTCGCGTCCCTCAAATCCGGGATGGGGGTCGAGGGCGACCCCGAAGGTTTCCTCAGCGATGGGGCTGGGATAGAGGGTATAGCCCCCATTCCAGACCGTAGGATAGAGGGTATTGAAGTTGAGATAATCCAAACGCCGCAAGCCAGACACCAGGTTACGGCTGGAAAATAACACCTCGCTGTCGATGTTGGTGAGCCAAATGCCCCGCAGTTCGGTGGGCACCTCGGCAGGGGTATCGGTGGCGTTTGCTCCTAGCGACAGCAGCAGATGGCTGAAAGTAAGCAGGAGGGCGATCGCCCATCCCAATAGCCCCTTCAGTAATAAGCGGCGGGTCGTACGCATCCTATGCTTTGGCGATCGATGGTGCGATCGATCGGCGTGAAAACTAGTCCTGTTCAAGCGGCATCCCAGTAGACGACGGGGCATCGGATTGTGCCAAGTGCAACAACTCGGGCACTGTGACAAAACGATAGCCCAGGCGGGAAAGGGTCGCAAGCAATTGCGGCAATGCCTCCACGGTCGCCTGCTGGTCGCCACCGCCATCATGAAATAGCACAATGCCCCCCGGACGCACCGCTTGCAGCACATTGTCCACAATCAATGGCGCAGACACGTAGTAATCTTCGGAATCCGCCGACCACATCATCACCGCAAACCGGGCACGTTTGGCGTAGTCTACCAGCCGCGTGTTGAGGTTGCCGCCTGGGGGGCGGAAGAGGGCTGGACGGACGCCCGTGGCTTGCTCAATTAGGCGGTTGGTTCCTTCCAACTCACGAATTGCCGTTTCGCTATCCATCGTCTCCATCGGATGTGTCCAGGAGTGGTTGGCGATCGCATGCCCCGACATCACCATGCGCTGGGCCAGATGGGGAAACCGCTCTACCTGCCGTCCGGTCACAAAGAAAGTGGCTGGCACCTCAAATCGTTCCAGGATAGTAAGCACTTCCTCGGTCGTCTCCGGCCAGGGGCCGTCGTCAAAGGTCAACGCCAGCACCTTCTCACCATTGGCAGGCGTAACGCTGTACACCACCTGCCCCCGAAACGCAGCGGGCACATCAGCCGACGAATAGTGCGGACGAGGAGGTTCAACAGGGGGGCGCATCATTGGAGCGAGCAGCGGTGTCACAGGTTGTACCAGCGACGGCATGGATGATCCTTCGATGGAAGCCGCATCTACTGTCTCCACATCGGAGTTGCGGAAGTGAGCCAGCAAGGATGCGGCAAACAAGCCCGTTGTAGTCATACCCCCGACCAGGGCAACCTGCCAGCGCCGTCGTTGCTGCATCTGAGAGCGCCGATGCTTGGCGAGTTGGAGGCGCTGGGGCAAATTGGCAGGGGTTTTGATGCGCAGGGATTGTTGCCACAGGAGGGAGCGGTTTCCCCGGTGCCAGGCCAGTACCCGTACCTGACAAATGAGGGGTGAATTTAAGGTCCACAAGCGATAACTCAGCATCCGCACGACCGCGCCTTGCACCCCCAGCAATGCCTCGCGGGATGCAGGATACAGAAAATAGAGATGCAAGGTTAGCGGTTTCTGTTTGGCAAACACCGCTTTTATATACAGCCCCTTCTCTGCCAGTAAACTGTTGAGCCAGCGGCTGAGCGCATCGCTATTTCCGCGACCAGCCAGCTCTAGCAACGAGAGGGATGCAGTCAGTGGGGGTGGGGTATCGGGTAAAGAAACAGAGGATGCAACCATAACCGAATCCAACAGGTAGGAAAGCTGTTACAGAAAATTCAAACAAGGCTCTGATACCCAGTCGGAGCGACGAAATACGTCAACGTTTGATAGGCAATGAGAACCTTATAACTTGAGCATCCGCAAAGGTGCATCTTATGGTGCGGTTGCCATTTCAACCGCACCATAGGCTGAATTCAACCGCACCTAAGTCATAGAATTTTTCCGGACGGATGCTGTGCGCCAAAGTGTAACGTAACTATTCTTTGATGAACCAAAATTTCGGTGTGGTGAGTCGGTATTGCCATAGTCACAAACTCTTTGGGATGTTCAACCGGGTCGCCACCATCGAATCCGGTTGGATATCGCAACGTTTCTGGTCAGCAGCGGCAGATTACCTTTGCGTTAGCACCCATGTCTCAATACCTTCCGCAGCGCCAAGGTTGTTGTGCTGCGCGAACGACAAAAATTAAACTGGGCGTTCCCAAGGTTCACCATATTGCCGATAGCCAACCCGCTTGAACGCAGCAATCATCCGCACATTATCCATAGCTGTGTCACAAAACACTCTCCAGACTCCGACCTCCTGTAGGATCTGTGTTCCTTTGAATAAAAGCTCGTTTGCTAAACCAAGTCCTCGATACCCTGGCAAAACTCCCATGTAGTAGATTGTTCCTTCTTCCAAACCCTCTTTGGCACATCCTGGAAAGATGACCGGAAGTACAAACCCTACAATTTCCCCTTTCTCGTTGATCCCAAACTGCCACCAGTCATCTTGATACGCGAAGTCTTCTCTTGCTGAATACAAAAACATCTCAGCCGCTTTGTGAGGATCATGTTCTGATGTTCTGCGGCGATCGCTCGCATCGACTGACTCAGCCATTACCCGCGCAACCGTTGAAATTAATTGATGATCCACCGCTTTGACGGGTTCAAACGTTAGCTGAGACGAACCCTCAATCAAAGCGTCTGGCTTCTCCCATACAAACGGCACTTTTAGAAAGGTTGGCTGGCTCATAGGCGATCGCAGCAAAAACCTGTAAACTTCGCTAAGTAGAAAGCCCTAATTATTGGTAGGATGCGTTAGCGATAGCGTAACGCATCAAAGCCTTGCGGGATGGTGCGTTACGGCTTTGCCTAACAGCACCCTACAGCACCGTTTATTTATGGCTACCTACTTAGCTAGACTGAGCTGAAAAACTAGTGGTGTCTAGTTTCCAGTGCTCACAAATCACAAATCACGTTTAGGGTACTGTCTCGTCGTACAAAAATCAGCGGCATAACTGACATAACTATTGTTTGTGACCCCTGGAGGGCGTGGTCACAGGCGACAGTTGAGTTTTGCAGCTATCTAGGCAGGATGCGATGTAAGTCCTAGGGTTCACAGGAACGGATTGAGTTCTCCGCACCAAAACGGTATAAAGTTCTGAACAGGTTGTGTCGCGTTTACTTACGCTTCGAGTTCGGCTCGTTCTACTGTACCTTTTCCACTTTCCACGGGCGTTTCACAGATGAATCTACTGGGCTTTTCGCGTCGCCATTGGCGCAGATTTTTGCAATTTGTCGGATTGTTTGGGTTGTGTATGGCACTGGCGGTGGGCTGCGGTGCGCCGCAACAAGATGCCAGCGCCCCATCCGATGCAGGAGGTGAGGCCGTCGAAGACGCAACATCCGGCGGGCGGGTCTCGATGGGAACCACCCTTAAAGCGCGAACCCTTGACCCTGCCGATTCCTACGAAATCTTCCCAGGGATTCTGCTCTACAACATGGGCGATCGCCTCTATACCTACGAGCCCGGCTCCACCGACCTGGTCCCCCAACTAGCGACCGAACTGCCCACCGTCAGTGAAGATGGGCTGACCTACACCATGCCGCTGCGGGAAGGTATCACCTTCCACGACGGCACCCCCTTCACCGCCGAAGCCATGGCCTTCTCGATCCAGCGCTTCATGGAAAATGGTGGTCGTCCGGCCTTCCTGCTCGCCGAAAAAATTAACACCGTAGAAGCGACGGGAGATCTGGAGCTGACCATTACGCTGAACTCGCCTTTTGCGGCGTTCCCGGCGCTCCTCACCTTCTGGGGCGTCACTCCGGTTCCCCCCGAGAGCTACGAGATCGCTGCGGGTTCCTTCCAACCCGACACCTTTGTTGGCACAGGGCCTTATGTGCTGTCCTCATTTACAACAGATTCCATCAAGCTGGATGCGAATCCCGACTATTGGGGCGAAGCGCCCGCCAACGAAGGCATCGATATTCAGCTTTTCACTAGCCCGGCCAACCTATTCAACGCCTTCCAGACCGGGGATATCGATGTGGCCTATCAAACCCTCGACCCCGACCAGATCGCGAACCTCGAACAAAATGCGGAACAGAATGAATGGACGGTGGTTGAGGCCGGAACAACGGTCGTCAACTACATGAGCCTCAACCTGAAGATGGAGCCGATGGACCAACTAGAGGTGCGGCAGGCGATCGCCGCCATGATGGATCGCACCCTGATTCGCGATCGCGTCTTCCAGGGACAAGCTGAACCCCTCTACAGCATGATCCCGATCGCCTTCGACGTGTATGAACCCGTCTTCGAAGACGCCTATGGGGATGGCAACTACGAGCTGGCCAGAGAACTCCTCGCCAGCGCAGGCTTTGACGAATCCAACCCCTTCACCCTAGAACTCTGGTATCCCTCTGCGTCTACGACTCGCAGCATCGTCGCCAATACCCTGAAAGAATCCATCGAAAATGCCCTCCCTGGCATCGTCACGGTGGATGTGCAAAACGTAGAAGGGGCAACCCTGTTCGAGAACATGGAAAAGGGCATTTACCCGGCAGTGTTGCAGAACTGGTATCCCGACTTCTTTGATGTCGACAACTTTGTGCAACCGTTCCTGAGCTGCGATGAGGGCAACCCCGAAACCCTCTGTGAGTCAGGAGCCACCTTCTCCGATGGCACCTTCTATTACAACGAAGCGGCAAACGAGCTGATCCAGCAACAACGCGCCGAGCAAGACCCCACAGCCCGCAACGCCATCCTGGCCGATATTCAGCAACTGATGGTGGATGACGTACCTAGCGTTCCCCTCTGGCAAAACAAGGACTATGTCTTTGCGCAATCTGGCATCGAAGGGGTCGCCATCCAACCCACCCAGCAGTTCCTCCTCTGGCAAATCGAGAAGTAAACCTCAAATTTCAACGCCTCCATGTCTTCCCGTTCTGGTGCTCTGCGCTATTACGTCCTCTCGCGGTTGCTGCTGGCTCCGCTGATGATCTGGACGATCGCCACGCTGGTCTTCCTGCTGATGCGGGCAACCCCGGGAGATCCGGTCGATGCGCTGTTGGGGGAACGCGCCCCCGACTCGGCTAAAGACGCCTTGCGGGAACGATTGGGGTTGGATGTCCCCGTGTGGGTGCAATACCTGCGCTACTTGGGCGATCTGTTGCGCTTAGACCTAGGCACCTCCCTGGCCACCCAGGGGCAGTCTGTTTGGGAAATTATCCAAACGCACTTTCCTGCCACCCTGGAGCTAACCGTCCTGAGTATGCTCGTATCCGTCACGGTCGGCATTCTCATTGGTTCCCTCGCCGCGTCCAAGCCCAACACTGCTCTTGACGCGGGAGGACGGCTGTTTGGCATCATCACCTATGCTGTGCCCATGTATTGGTTTGGGATGCTGCTGCAACTGCTATTTGCGGTGAACCTGCGCTGGTTTCCCCTCGGCAGCCGCTTTCCCCTACAGGTCGATCCACCTGTCGGCCCGACGGGGCTGTATCTGGTGGATAGCCTGCTCACGGGACGCATTGATGCTTTCTTTACATCCCTCTACTACCTGATCTTGCCCAGCCTCACGTTGGGGTTACTGCTCAGCGGCATTTTTGAGCGCATTGTGCGGATTAACCTGAAGCAAACCCTCCGTTCTGACTATGTAGAAGCGGCTCGTGCCCGTGGCATTCCTGAACGCCGCATCGTTTTTGTCCATGCTCTCAAAAACGCCCTCATTCCCGTTATCACCGTGCTGGGGCTAACAATCGCCTCTCTCCTCGGCGGCGCAATCCTCACTGAAGTAACCTTTAACTGGCCTGGGCTGGCCAATCGGTTATACGAAGCCATTGAAAACCGCGATTATCCTGTCGTCCAGGGAATTATGGTGTTCTTCGGTGTGATTGTGGCATTTGCCTCCATTCTGATTGATATCCTCAACGCCTGGGTCGATCCTCGCATCCGTTACTGATAAAACAGCAAAGGACAAAACACTCGCAAGCGGATATTTTATGACGAGCGATCGCCTTAACATTTAGTTACTTTTTTGGAGTGCTGAATGATGGGGCCAAATGAAAATTAAGCTGCAATAGAATTGCTCTAAGTTTATATATTTCTATTCATGTAATACTGCCGCAAAACTTGCATAATCCTAAGGGAATTCGTTGATTTTGTCGTCACATCGCGGCCACGAAATTAACAAAATGCGTCAGTCCTGCAGGCGTTGTTTGATCTATTGGGAGTCGTTTTTCTGTTAGGAGAGCGATCGCCCGCTCCTATGCCCTAGTCAATGCGCCTTTTATCCTTGTAGGGATTACAATAGAGATAGTTCTGATTCATGCTATATTCTCTCAAGTTTTATAACCCTAACCTCACGCTAATAACCTAGTTTTTAACCGTAGGCTAATGCCAGCAAGGCTGCAAATAAAACCAGATGACTGTTCTCCTTTGGGGCGATACATTCTTCACTATCTGAAGGAACAGGGCATCAGCATGAATCGTTTGGCGGAGTTGTCGGGAGTCCCTCAACCGCGGCTTAGGGGCGCTTGCTTCAAAGGCACCTGTCCAACCCCTGAAACATTGAGAAAACTAGCGAGAGTGATGGAGAAACATCATCTTGAGCTGTATACGCTGGCTTACGAAGGACGAGTTGAAAATCTTCCAGGAGATGCGGATGATATCTCCCTGGATTTACTCATCCGAGAGTTGTTTGAGACGGCGCGAGAGCTGGGTTTAGCTGTCCCTAGAGTGCGGCCTTCAAAAACTAAGATTCGCAAAGCCCTTTTGGCACTAGGTTTCTACAATAAAACGAGCGAAGATATTAGGACGTATTCCTAAAGGGGATAATGCTCTGTCAAATGGCAGAATCAGTTTAGATAGATGCCTGATTGCGCGATCGCTTCAAGTTCGCGAGTCAGCCCATATATTCAAACCCTGAGTACAGGACAAAACCCCAGAAACCCTTGATTTGTGTAGCGCCCGCGCTGTACAAATCAAGGGTTTCCGAGGATCGATGCAACGTACTATCATTCGCTTGGTTATTCGGCTCGCTTATTGTGCGCGATCGCCTAATGCCAATTCGCTAAGAAGCCACTACAGATAATTTTTTGAAAGCCGCGCACTGCGCGGCTTTCAAAAAATTATCTGGTTTTGGTTTTCGTTGAAGTGGCATAACGTATTTGCCACGTAAAGGCGTTGCAGATATCAAGACGCAATACGCATCCTTTTAGAGGTTCATTTATTCGTAACCGTCTAAATCTATCCACTTGTCAAGTTCGTTTAACCTTTGTTAATATTAAGTTGTGTTTCGACACAGCAGACGTTGCAACGTACTGGAGCGCTACTTATGGACTTACCAATGGAATTAAGTATGGAGCAGCAGTTTAGCCTGAGGATGTATGAGGAGCAGGTTAAATCGTTGAGCAACGAAGAGGCGCAGAAATTTCTGCTCGAGGTCTTGCGTCAGCTGATGGTCAAAGACAATATGCTCAAGCACTTGATAAAGCGAACGGCTTAGACAGGTTGAGCGTCAGAATTAATTGGTTTCTAGGCTATCTCTGCATTGTTTGGAGTCACTCTTAATATTGGGTTCTATCATCCCTCCTCAGATCTGTCTGGGGAGGGATGTTTTTATGATGTTAAGGATTGTTGCTTTGTTTCTCATAACTGAGACGAAGATATTCGCTGTCTTTTATGGTCTGTATTGTCTTGCTGAGCCAACAATGTTTTCTTGTTGAATCAACAAGCAAGAGTTTTACAAAGCTATTTTGAAGGAGAGCGAAATGCTTGACGCTTTTTCCAGAGCTGTAATTTCTGCTGATGCCAGCACCTCTGTTGTCGGCGATATCGACGCCCTCAAGTCGTTTATCGCAAGTGGCAACCGTCGTCTGGATGCTGTAAATGCGATCGCCAGCAACGCGAGCTGCATGGTTTCTGATGCCGTTGCCGGAATGATTTGCGAAAACCAGGGTTTGATCCAAGCTGGTGGTAACTGCTACCCCAACCGCCGCATGGCTGCTTGCCTGCGCGATGCTGAAATCATCCTGCGCTATGTCACCTATGCTCTGTTGGCGGGTGATGCTTCCGTCCTGGATGATCGCTGCTTGAACGGCCTAAAAGAGACCTACGCGGCTCTGGGTGTACCCACATCCTCTACTGTGCGTGCCGTGCAGATCATGAAAGCTCAGGCTGCTGCCCACATCAAAGACACCCCCAGCGAAGCGCGTGCAGGGTCTAAGCTTCGCAAAATGGGCGCTCCCGTTGTAGAAGATCGTTGCGCCAGCCTGGTTGCAGAAGCTTCTAGCTACTTCGATCGCGTGATTTCCGCTCTGAGCTAGTTCTCTCTGATCGCTCAGAGAAAGACGAAACACCAATCAACAATTTTATTGGGAGATATAAGAAATGAAGTCTGTTGTTACTACCGTGATCGCTGCTGCTGATGCGGCTGGCCGCTTCCCCAGCACGTCAGATCTAGAGTCGGTTCAAGGATCCATCCAGCGCTCTGCGGCTCGTTTGGAAGCGGCTGAGAAGCTGGCAGCAAACCTGGATGCTGTGGCGAAAGAAGCCTATGATGCCTGCATCAAGAAGTATCCTTACCTAAACAATGAAGGTGAAGCAAACTCCAACGATACCTTCAAGGCCAAGTGCCAGCGCGACGTTAAGCACTACATGCGTTTGCTCCAATATTGCCTGGTTGTGGGTGGTACGGGGCCTCTGGATGAGTGGGGTATTGCAGGTCAGCGTGAAGTCTATCGTGCTCTGGGTCTGCCTACTGCTCCTTATGTTGAAGCTTTGAGCTTCGCTCGTAACCGGGGTTGCTCTCCTCGTGATATGTCTGCTCAGGCCTTGACCGAGTACAACGCTCTGCTCGACTACGCCATCAACTCTCTGTCCTAGTCGATGGCTAGGCCGTTCGTGGCATAACAGAGTAAATTAACCTTGTCGACCTGGAGGTTCTTTGTCCGTTACTTTGCCGATTTTAGGTTAAGTGATGACCAAGAATCTCTAGGTTTGTTTTGTTTTCAACTTCAGGTTTTTCTGCGAATAAATGACTTTGCGAAGTCATCAATGGTTTTATGGATAAACGGTTTTTTAATTTTTTCAATTTGACTGAAGACCAGGCGATCGCCCTTTTGGATACGCCTCACGATCAAATCAGCGAAAACGATTCGCGCTATATTGCGGCGTCCCATTTGGTTAACTGTCCAACGGAACGTTCAATTGATGCCCTGATCCGCGCTGTGCAGCAAACCGATCCAGTGCTGGCAAATCGGATTGTGCGCCGTAAATCGGTCGAAACCTTAGGTCGACTGCAAGCCGTACAAGCGCTACCCATCATCCATGAGTGCCTGCAAGATGATGACTGTTATATGGTCGAAAATGCTGCTTGGGCGATCGGTGAAATTGGGACTCAAAACGCAGCCATTTTAGAAACTGTGGCTCAGCTCCTTGATAAACCCGGGCAAACCCATCGGGTCATTATCCATACGCTGGCCAAATCCAACTACGAACCTGCACTAGAGCGGATTCGTCGCTTTACCGATAATCCCGATTTGCCTACTGCCAGTGCGGCTATTACTGCCGTGTGTCGGCTGACGGGCGAGCATTCTCAGATGACTAAAGTTGTTGGAATGCTGCAAAATCCCAACGTGCTGGCACGGCGGTTGTCGATTCAAGATTTGATTGATTCCCGTTACTACGATGCTATCCCTAGCATTGCCAAGTGCCCTGTATCCTTGGTGTTTCGGCTACGCGGGATACGGATGCTCGCAGAGGCAGGGATCTCGACGGGAACCCTTACCTTTGGGACGGTTCAACCACACCTGGAACAATCCCTGCGCGACCATCCCAACGATCTTGGCTTGGTGCATGCCTATGAACACCCCCCAACCTTGCCGGTCTTGATTCAGGAATTGTATGAAACCGACTTTGGGCGGTGCTATCTAGCCTGTAAAACTATCTTGGAGCATTATGCAGACGCCGCACCCGATGCCTTGTTTGCCACCTATGCAGACGAGGCCAGGAGTGACTATGGTGCCCATTTCCATGTGATGAAGTTGTTTGGGTGGCTGAAACATGCTCCGGCCTATGAGTTGTTGATTGAAGCGTTGCACAACAAACAACCGCAGTTTCAGAAATCACGCGCGGCGGCGGCGATCGCCCTGGCAGAACTGGGGGATGAACGCGCTATCCCCGAGTTGAAAACCTGTCTGAATACCAGAATTTGGGATTTGAAATACGCCACCTTGATGGCACTCGAACAACTGGGCGATAGCAGTGGTTACGAACAAGCCGTGAATGATGAGGATTGGCTCATCCGAGAAAAAGCGAATGCCATGTTGGCGATCGCCCATTAATCGGTAATTTTCTGGCTGTCTACTCCGTTCTACTCCCTACCCTTTCATCCTTCCATCTTCACACCATGCCAACTACCGAAGAACTCTTTCAACAACTCAAACACCCCAATCCTCACCTGCGCGATCAAGCCATGTGGGAACTGGCTGAAAATCCTGACGAAACAACGATTCCTCGCCTAATGGGCATTTTGGACGAGGAAGATACCACCTATCGGCGAGCCGCCGTGAAGGCATTGGGGGCGATCGGGCCAGATACGGTTCCCCCGCTTGTCGAGGCATTGCTGAATAGCGATAACGTTACCGTGCGGGGGAGTGCAGCCAAAGCCCTGGCGCAGGTTGCCATCAACTACCCAGATGAACCGTTCCCCACCGAAGGGATGCAGGGTCTGAAAACCGCATTGAATGATCCAAATCCGGTGGTGCATATCGCTGCAGTCATGGCGATGGGTGAAATTGGTTCTCCCACGGTCGATAGCTTGCTCGAAGCGCTCGAAACGACGGACAATCCAGCCCTTGCCGTTTCCATCGTCAATGCGCTGGCTTCGATTGGCGATGAGCGCGGCGTCGAAGTTCTGACAGCATTGACTCAGGATGAATCCACCGACACTTATGTAAAAGAAACTGCCGTCAGTGCCTTATCCCGCTTAGAGCTACTTCTCAACAATCAGCCGCCTCCAAAATCGGAGTGATCATGTCCAATCCCCAGTCCATCAGTACGGCTGTTGCCAAGCTCTACAACACGTATCCTTTTCCGCCAGAACCCCTTTTGGATGAACCGCCGCCGGGATATAACTGGCGTTGGAATTGGTTGACGGCGTATAGCTTCTGCACCGGACAGAAGCCTGCTCGACGAGACGTGCGGATTCTTGATGCGGGCTGCGGCACCGGGGTCGGGACGGAATATCTGGCGCACCTCAACCCAGAGGCCACCGTTGTCGGGATTGATCTCAGTTCTGGCGCCCTAGCTGTGGCTCAAGAACGTTGCCAGAAATCGGGTGCATCCAACGTAGCGTTTTATCACCTGAGTTTGTTCGATGTAAAGCAGCTACCGGGCGAGTTTGACCTGATCAACTGCGTCGGCGTATTACACCACACCCCGGATCCAATTCTAGGCATCCAGGCATTGGCCAAAAAGCTAGCTCCAGGTGGGCTCCTGCATGTCTTTGTGTATGGGGAGTTGGGGCGGTGGGAAATTAAGTTGATGCAGGAAGCGATCGCCCTCCTGCAAGGCGATCGCCGGGGCGATTATACCGATGGGGTTGCCGTTGGCCGACAGCTATTTGCCACATTGCCGAAGAATAATCGGTTGCGAAAACGGGAAGAAGAACGCTGGGCTTGGGAAAATCAGCGCGATGGCTACTTTGCCGATATGTATGTGCATCCGCAAGAAATCGATTACAACATTCACACCGTTTTTGACTTGATTGATGCCTCGGGGTTAGATTTCGTTGGCTTCTCGAATCCACAGGTCTGGAGTGCAGAGCGCTTGATTGGCAAGGATCCAGAGTTGATGGAGCGAGCACAGCGGTTGGGCGATCGCCAGCGCCATCGACTGATCGAGCTGCTCGACCCGCAAGCCATTACCCATTACGAGTTCTTTTTGGCACGCCATCCCCTGTCAACGCAGGATTGGGAATCCGATCAAGAGCTCCTGGCCGCTATCCCGGAGCCAAGCCCGTGCATCCAGGGATGGCAGGATAGTCCCCAGTTTTTTAATGTGGATTATCAGATTACGCGACTGGAGGATGCCGCGTGGCAGTTCCTCCTGGGTTGCCAGGAAAACCCGACCGCCCAGAAAACCGTTGCCGAGATTTTAGAGACGGTAGACGCGAGCTTGGAAGACGTGCGATCGCTGCACCATCAGCAACTAATTTTGTTAACCCCCACTCCTTGATAATGGCGAAAGCTATTACGACTGCAAAACGAATACTGCCGAAAAATGGAAGTGAACGACCCTACTCAACCCGCCGATGTGGATCGCATTCCATCCGGTGCTCAACTCCTTTTGCCACCTGTCGATACCGGAGGGGCGATGCCGCATAAGAAAACGCCGGGGGGGCACACTCAGGCGTTGCATATGCATTACGTCCGGGGACAAACAGAAAAGCAAACGGAGACAGAATTGGCTCATTTGCGGTTCTTTGCAAGCGTTGCCAGAACCTTGGGTTTGGAATTAGAAATTCTGACCGATCAGAATAGTCGCAAAGATGTCGACCAAGTGCTCAGTAACGACCAAAACAGAGAAACTCAGTATCGCGTAATTGAGAGCCATCAACCGATAACGAAGTGGGCAGAGGATGGCGTGGAGTATCTGGAGAATGGCAAGCTGGCCGTGCTCCCATCGTTTGACGACCAACGGCTAGACTGGGCGATGAAGGCAGGACGACGGACTCGCTGGCAAAGTAAGCTATCGCCAGAAACCTTAGATGAGGTGCTGCGGGACGATCATTTGTGGATTCCGCTCGGGGTGAGGGTGAACGTCAACGAAATAGGCGTGGCACTAGAGGCTTTAGCAGCGGCGGCGGGGCATACCGTTGGGCATATTCGAGCCTATATCGAGGGTGGAAATATGATTGCTGGAGAGGATGCCATTGGGCAACCGATTCTTCTAATTGGCAAAGATGCGATCGATGCAACTGCTCATCTCTATCAGTTAACCAGAGACCAGGTTCGGGAGATTATTCGCGAAGATTTTGGGTTGGCTACCTGCGACCAAATCATCTGCGTAGAGCAGCCGGGTCAATTTCATTTAGATCTCGGCCTCCTGTTCATTGGGAAAGGCGTTGTAGTGCTAAACGACAGCCGTGTAGCCCTGCAAGATGCGATTGAAATGGTCGAAGCCGTTCCTTGCCTGACGACGAAAGCCGCCGCGGCGAAGCTCAGATTACAACATGAGCTTGAAGAAGATGCAGCAAAGGATTTGCAAGCCGCTGGGATAAACGTCATCCGCAAGAAACTAGAAGAGAGCGCTACGTTCAACTTTTTCAATGGGGAGTTTGTGACCGGGAAAAACGGGCTGAACTATTACATCACCAACGGCGGCCCCCCAGAACAAGAGCAACGATTTAAAGCGCTGATGGTGGAAGAGTGGAAGATAGTGGCAGATGTGTTCTTTAGCCCGATCGCCGCCGCGCAAAAAAGCTTACAAGAACTGGGAGGCGTTGGATGTCGCCTCAAGGGAATCCCCAGCGAAAGCCTGTTACGTCTGTAGAATTCTAGCTAGCTCTCCTACAGCCTACTTGCCTCAAGTGCTCTACCAATCATCTTCTTGCGATTGCCGTTCAATTTGAGCGATCGCCAGTTTCGCTAGCACCCGTACGACCTCTTGGTCATCGGTGAGCAATCCTTGAAGGGTTTCTACAGCGGTGCGATCGCCCATTTTACCTAGCGAATTAATCGCCGCTTTGCGAACATCTAAGTCGAGGTCTTTCGTTGCCAGAATCAGATGGGGAACTGCTGGCGGATAGTTGACCTGGCCGAGTGCCGCTGCTGCTTCTGTGCGAATCAACGGTTCCTCATCCGTTAATGCAGAAATAAGCAGATTGCAGGACTTTTCATCCGTTTGCTCCTGCGCCACATGGCCGAGCGCTCCAATCACCGCACAGCGAACATCCAGCGACGCATCATTGAGGGCTTGATACAGGTAATCAGCCGCTTCTGACCCAATAAATGCCAACGCCCAGGCGGCATGTCCTTTGATATCTTCGGGCTGATCCGTGGAGGCAAGAATCTCCAGCAGCGACGGAACAGCGGCTTCTCCAGTGCGAGCCAATGCCCCCGCAGATGACCCCTTCACCACCGTGTCTTCGTCATTCAAGAAGGCATGGAGTAATGTCGGCACCGCTGTTGGATCGGCAATAATCGTCAGGGTTTTCGCAGCGGCTCGTCGCACGACCACATCCGCATGATTGGCCAAGGCATCGACCAGAAAAGGCGTGGCAGGTTCACCAATTTCTCCCATCGTTTCTGCATACCGCAGCCGCACCAACCCACGGGAATCGCCCAACCCTTCTACCAACTGTTCCAGGATGGGATCGGTGGGTTCAAACCTACCCAGCGTAATTTGCTCATTTACGTCTCGAATAAACGCATCGTGCTTGGCGTGAATTTGTTCGGCTGTCATGTGTTCGGCTGTCATTTCCAGACTCAAACTATTACCTGCTGAGCGTTCCGGGCTATGCGAATGATCTATCACCAGTTATCTCTTTCCTGTGGTGTTTAGTGATTATCTGCAAGGGTAGTTTGCCGCTGGCGGAGGGCTTCGAGCTGGGCATCAATCTGAGCAAGTTGAGGCTCCAAGCTAGCCATTGCTTGAGTCTTCATGACTTTAGCCTTCTGTGCCATCGCGAGCGTATCGTTTACCAGTCGTTCCCGATATTGTTCGAACTCAGCAATGATTTCGGTCAGTTCTTCAGGGCTGGCCTGATCGATCGGAGAAAGTTCTTTTGTTGTGTCTGTCATATCTTTGATCCGTTCTAACGTCCTTTTATATGTCCTAAATCCAAAGCTATTTCAATCTAATCTATTTCAATCCATGGTTAATCTTCGCAGATCCTGTTCCCCATACATAACCTCTCCCAGTTAACGTTTACCGTGAGGTTGATGGGTCAACTCTCCTGACATCAGAGGGTACCAATGTCGTATCGATCGGCATAACCAACCCGCTCTAAACTAATGGCTAGGTTGTATCCAGCTTTTGAGAAATTGCCATGGCTAATGAACGATAGCGGCGTGGATCGCCCTCCGCTAAAACTAAGCGCTCCTGCCCCTTGCGATCGTAGAGTTTCTCTAGAGTAATTTGCCAGTTCGTTTCAGACCCTAGGGAGGATGCGTCCTCCCTAGGGTCTGACGACTGCAGGGACGATTCTGCCGCCTGTTGCTGCTGCTGAGCCATCCGAGCGCGAGCACCCACCGCCCAACTGCTATCGTTGCGTTCCAATTGTTCAAGTTGGGTCTGGATGTGCGCTGCCCACGCTGGATGCGTTCTGGCAATCGTTGTTGCCAGTGCTTCTAACCCCGCAATGGCTGAATATCTCACAATCCATTCTTCATCTTGCTGGGCAACAAATAGCAGTGCCTCCATCGCTTCTTCCTGAGCGATTTCTACAAGGTCTGTAGGAAACCATTGCCATTTCATTGTGCCGAGTCCCCGCGCAGCCGCACGCCGAACCTGGAGAGAGAAATCAGCCGTTGCTGCTCCTAATAAGGTCATAAAGCCCCTAGGGTCACCAATTTCTGCCAGCGCACAAATGGCCCAAGCTCGGGCGGCGTGATTCTGTCGATCCAGTTGCTCCAAGAGAGCAGGCACCGCAGGCTCTCCTAGCTGAATGAGCCCTTCGACGGCGGCGATCGCCGCCCCCGAGTTGTTGTAACCCAGGGTCGCAACCAGAGTGGGAATGGACACTTCCAGCCGAGCTGCTGCCAGATTTTGTACAGCGACCAGCAGCGCAGCGGAGTCAGCATCTTCTACAGCCTGAATTAAGGAGGAAGAGGAGTCACTCATGGGATGAGGGGGAATAACTCGACCTAGTTTGTCTTTTGCGATTTTGCGTAATTTTGCGTCGTTCTTTGGGACAACTCACGGACTCATGCAACGACGTTCATAGCATTGCCGGACAAGGCTGATGGCGTCGTAGGCAGAATCGGTTTCGCTAACAAGCCGTTTGCGGATAATTTACTAGCGGTTTTTTTTTGGGCGTTTGGGCGATCGCCATCCGAATGCAGTCATAACATTTCACTATTCCTTAGCCAATCACTCCTTAGCAACAACAAGCTTGCGTTCTAGGTCAAACAAGAAGCCGTGGATATATTCCTCCGTCCACTCAGAGCCATAGAACCGCGTAAACATTCCCCGTGCCGGATCTTTCTCAGCCCGATAGTGCAAGTAGCGCAGTTGCGCCTGCTCAATCTTTTTGAGGGTTTGCGTATCGGTGATGGGTTCGGCCTGCTCAACAAACGTGAGATAGGCCTGAAGATAGTCTTTGAAAGCCGCAAAGACATGGGTTTCAACCACGTCCGTTTGTTGCGGACGGGCCCAGAGAAAGGCGGGAGAGAAGAAGGGCTGAGCCTCTGCTGGAAAGTCTCCACCCCAGGGTAAATGAGGTTTGTAGGACTCAAAGATCGGCAGAATTGGCTGCGTATATTTTTCCTGATACTGGGCGTCATCCCGAAACAGGGGCTGCATATCCAGCGCAATCAAATGCCCCCCCGGCAAGGTCACAAGATCGGCACCGAAAAATGGCAGATCGTAGTTGAGCTGGGGAAAAATTACGAAATTTAGAACCTGGAGAGCACTGCCACCCTGCACATGCGCGGCACGAATCTGCCGGAGCTTGGGCGCTTGATACCCATAACTGGTGGTCAGCACTTCATTTTGATGCTTGCCCTTCCCGACGATCGCCGATTTTGACTCAAATCCCATTGGAATTGGATAGGGTGCTAAGTCCAAGCGCTCCTGCAGGAGGGCGATCGCATAGTCCAAAAAGGGTTGATAAAGCGTCATGGCAAATCCTAATCACTATCTGGCGAGCCCAGCTTCTAAGGGAACAGCATCTTCAAACAAAAAGCCGTACAAGAAGTTCTCTGCCCATTCATGGCCAAAGTAACTGCTGAACAAACCAGACGCCGGATCGCGATCGGCGCTGTATTGGTCGTAGTCCTTCTGGGCTTTCACAATCCGTTGAATATCGGACGGATCATCCAATGGCTCAGCGTTGTCTAGGAGCGTCCAGTACAGCTCTAAGTACTCTTTAAATGCGTCAAACACTTGCGTTTTAACCGTTTCAGCATCGGTTTTAGCAAACAACAAATACTTTGAAAAGTACTGGTTGGCATCGTAGAATTTCATTTCCAAGTTCTGCGCCAGATCTGGATACCGATCATGTAGCCCTTTCAGCGGATGAATGTACTTAGCTAGATACGCCTCATCCTGGAACAACGGCTGGAAGTCCATGACGATCAAGTTTTTGACCTGTCCGAACGACAAAAAATCGATTCCCAGCAAGGGTAAGTCGTAATGGTGACTGGGGTAAATGACGCTATTGAGAATCTGAGCACTGGCACCCGCATCAATATAGGTATAGCGAATTTTGCGAAGCTCAGGACACTCATAGCACCAGCTTTGAATTGTGGCAGGGTTTTTGCCTCGTTCGCTGACCCGAGATGCAAGCCCTTGAGGAATAGGCCGACCTTGTAAATTAAACTTCTGAAAAAGGGATTGCTCTAGATGGTTCAGAAAAGGTTGATACATAGATGGATAGACGGATTTGTCTTAACAACTGAGGATAGGAGATGCAATAATTCAGCGTCTCAAATGTGAGAAACAAAGCAACAATCCTTAACGCAACTCGCTCTGCACCTATAGCGCTATGCGCGTTAGTTAAGTACGGTTGTGTGGGGCGCGCCGCGCCCCACACAACCGTTGCTGTGCTTAATGCGGTTGCACACCGCTATAATACTCAGATCCAGTTAAAGAGCCGTAGAACCCAACTATCGTTTGCAGCGGGCGCAAACGATAGTTGGGTTGCTGGTTGAGGGTATGAATTTTTCCCGAGAAGGGGTGCAGCGCACCCCTTCTCGGGAAAAATTCATACTTGGATCCTGCATCACCCGATAGTTGGGTTCTTCAACCAGATTTGATTTTAGACTTCAGCCCGAGCCAAGTTGTGTTGAATCATGTCTGCCAAAGTCGTTTCAGACACACAGCGTCGTTCTGAACAGTAGGTCATTAAGTACACCCCATCCATCGTCCGCACTGTACTGACGCGCGCTCTAAAGTCGTCGGTAATAAACCAACAGCGCTCCTGCCCCTGGTTATTCTCATAGTCGGTATCAATCGTCAAAATGCCGTCTTTGCCAAACCAATAGCGGCTGACGACAGGGATTTTTTCCACATAGCCCTGGTTACGCAGGAGTTTCCCCGATCGCCCCGTTTCATCATCCGGAACATCGACCAGCACTGCTGCTTGCTCTGGATTGGGTTCTCGCGTGTCCTCATGCTCTTTCCACATGAAGCTTGCACCTCCGGCGGCGATCGCCGGATCAATGCCCTGGGGTTCACAGACCTGTTTAACGCGCAGATCATCCGCTTCCAACATTTGCACATACAACTTTGATTCGCCGGATTGATCATCGCCGGAATCAAACTGATGCACGGTGCGCTGAGTAAACCAAACGCCTTCGCTCTTACGGAAGAAGTCCATCATCGTTGTCGGGGGAACTAGGAGCATAAAATTCTCGCCATGTTCGATCACAGGACTAATCCCAGAGGATAAGGGTCAGAGTGCATCTGGATCAATATTGAGCTCTCGCAGTTTTGCGGCCAATCGCTCTGCGCGCGCTTCGGCGGTTTGGCGAGCCGCTGCTTCTTCCTCATGGGTGAGGAGGTAGCGCTGAGTCGCGGGGTCGTAGAACCGCATTGCTTTTTCTTTGAGGTGCAACTCTAGCCCCAGAATGTCACTAGACATAGCAATTGTTCCGTCCGCCAGCGTGGTGGTTGGCACCGGAACATAGCTGCCATCGACTAAGCGTAAGCCCTGTAGGTGCGGGGTGAGATAGTCTCCCGTTGGGTCGTATTGGTAGTACTCTTCCACACCAAGGAATGCATAAATCCCCTTCTTTGCTCCCTGATCTTTACTGCGGGTGGTTTTTGAGGTGATTTCTAAAACAAAATTGGGGGTGCGATCGCCTTCTTCCCACACTTTGTAAATTCGCCGCTGCCGATTTTCGACCCCGAACACGACAAATACATCCGGAGCGACAACCATTTCTGGGTTGCCCTCTTCGTAGTAGATGAAGAGATTACCAGAGACATAAACATCGGTTCGGGTTTCAAAGAAAACGGACAAAACTTTGGTCGCGTACACCAAATAGTCGCGAGTTTGATCGCTCTCTGCCATGGGCAATCCATCGGATTCAGGGTATTCAATTAATCGCGAGGGAAGGTTGGAGATTGTAGTCATGTCGTAGGGAGACGGTACAATACCCGTGCATAATTGATGATGCAATTCTAACCTGTGGCAAGGTAGGAGATGGTCAATACCCCTCAAGACGTTTTGACGGCTCTCAAGGCTGGACAGTCTTTGAGCCAACAGGATTTATACCAGATCAACCTCAGCCAGCTTGATCTGCAAAATGCAAATCTCAGTCTCGCTACATTGATTCGGGCAAACTTGAGCCATGCTAACCTGCGGGCCGCCGACCTGAGTGCAGCGGATTTGCGGGGCGCAGATCTGAGCAAGGCAGTGTTGTGCCAAACCAATCTTCAGGCAGCCTGTTTATATCGGGCTGACCTGCGCGGTACCGAACTGAGCGATGCAAATCTTGTTGACATCAAGCTAAAAGGGGCGCGGTATGACAGCCAGACGCAGTTCCCAGAAGGATTTGCCTACAAGTCTTCTGGCGCTATTGGTCCGGGTGCCAATCTCAATGGGGCTCCGTTGAATACCGCTAATTTGCGCGATGCGGATTTGCAGGGAACTAATTTGTTGGGGGCTTATCTGGGTGGCGCAGATCTGACGAGAGCCAATCTGAGAGGAGCGCGGCTAGTGCAGGCGGATTTGCGAGGCGCGTTTCTGACGGGTGTGTTTTTGCGCAATGCTCGCATCAATGGGGCTAATTTGGCGAAGGCTGATCTGCGGGCAGCAGATTTTACCGACGTGGAGTTTGATCAATTTGAAAGTATCGCCGGTGCCGATTTCTCCCAAGTACAGGGATTGAGTGATGCAATGCGATCGCGCCTCCTGAATCATCCTGCCGAGCAACTGGATACCATTCATCCATTGACTCTGAAACGTACAAGAGAAAGCCTGCAGCTTTAGGATGGCTCAATCATCTCTCAACAAGGCCTAAGTACAGGACAAAACCCAGAAAACCCTTGATTTTGTGTAGTGCGGGCACCGCCCGCGCTACACAAAATCAAGGGTTTTTAGCCGGGGGTTCGATTTCTGTCCTGTACTTATAGCGGTGTGCAACCGCATCAAGCACAGAAATGGTTGTGTGTGGGCGCGTCGCGCCCACACACAACCGTACTTACCTAACGCGCACAGCGCTGTAGCAACAAAGCACAAACAATAGCTGGGTGCTTCAACCGAATTTGAATTTGAGACATTACGGGCAGTTGCTTCCTGCCCATTTCTAGAAATCCGATGGCTGTCCGAAATGACTATCCGAAAATGTAGGATACTGACGGCTAGCGGAGAGACACCGGGTTTCTGCTTACGGTTCAAACATGCCTGAGCTGAATCGTCAGGATTTAATAGCGGTCCAGTCTTTTTTCAGCAGAGCGAGGAAGGTGGCAATCCCTTTTGAAAATCCTTGAGGGTCGGGTAGCGCATATTCCGGGAATTCTTCGTAATACCGCCACGGTTCCGAGTCATTGTGCCGCAAATGCAAGACTCGATCCCCACCCTCTAGTTTCCAGAGCATTTGGCCACCAGTAGGTATCTCCATGATTGGCTTCTCCTAATCGATAACTAAACGTATCAAGTAACGATAGATTGCCCACCATTGTGCCCTAATTCATATTAAATTCTGTAAAGAACACTACGTTGGCCCTAGACAAATCTGCCACGTTACTATCTTAAGATAAGCTCAATATAACGTGCTGAGATCTCACCGTCATACCCTGAGGAGGGTACCTCTGGGTCAAGAAACACGCGTTGCTCAGCCATCAAGGGGCTTTTACGACAGCAAGTGTTCCATCGCGGCTCCAACGACTCGATGGTCGCCATCCTGTCTCAGTTGGGCTAGGGCAGCTTTGGTTTCAGTCGTATCAAATCGCTTCAGGGCATAAGCGACCCGCACCCGGATATGACTAGCCTCTGCATCTTTTAGAGCCAGCACTTGGGAGAGAGCCGCGTCTGCTTGGCGGGAGGTCGCCAATGCTCCTAAGCCATCAATGGAGGCTTCCTGCACAGCCGCATCGTCACTCGCTAGGCCGACGCCACAAACTTCCAATACTTCTTCTGGGCAATCCATTTCGACTAATGCGGCCAGGATGCTACGCCGAACGAGCCAGTGATCGTCGGTGACGAAGGTTTGAACGAGATGGGAGGCGGAGACTCGGCCAAACAACGACAATGAGTTTGCGGCTTCTGCCCGGACATTCGGGGTGTTGTCAAACCGCATAATCTGCAACAGCGCGGCGAAAGACTCGGAGGTTCTTTGTCTTCCCAACTCTCTGGCAACAAAGGTGCGCACTAGAAACTCCGGGTCATGAACATGCTCAGTGAGGATGGGAACTGCAACATCAGCCGGATAATCTTTGAGGGCAGCGATCGCCTTAAGTCGGTATTGAAAATCCGAATTTTTCCGGTCGGTTTCAATTTGACTGAGATCCATGGCCATAAACAGATAAATTGTTTCTCCACTTTAGTTCTCAACAGATCGCAAGAAAAGCAATCGGGTCAGTCCACGCAGCGCTGCATCCCGAAATTGCATGATTCATCAGGTATTTGATTGAGGAGATGATTTTTTCTAAGCCGGTGCAGACCATGCACCGGCTTAGAAAAAATCATCCTTGGATTCTGCGACCCCTGATTGAGTTTCCTCTGACCCTAACGGTAGAGTGTTAGCAATGGAGCATCCCTGGCCATCCTGACGATAGGCTACAGGTTCCAAGGGTTCCTGGGGATTTACCCTTCATCCAGATGATTTCTAGGTTTTACCATGGCCCAGCCTCAATTGAGTCCAAAGGTGCGCGAACTGATCCAGAAAGCACGGATTGTCAGTTTTGAGACCTGGAAGGAGACGCATCCCACAGAAGCCATTCAGTGCTTTCAAACGGCTGATGATGAGAGGCGCTACCTCACGGATGAGGATTTGCAACAGATTCAGCAATTGGCTCCTGCAACGGCAACTCTCATGCATGTTGGGCAGATGCTCCGCGATCGCGTCAGCGAAATCGTCGATGAAGCCAGGAGTCAAGTTTTAGACGCCTTTCCTGCGATTACGCAACCCGGTGGTGGTCTATATCCGGCGGAACGGGCCAGTGCCTGCTGGCGAGACTTCTGGCACTTCTTACGCTGCATTACCTACGGGATTGCCGGACAACATTCCCACTACACCAGCCCCGAAGGGTTGCATTATATGCAGTTGCTCTATCAAGAATTGCAGGTGCCGTTGGATGCCATGGTGGTGGGTTTAGAAGGCATCAAAACAGCGAGCTTGAAACGGGTTGATCCAACCCAACAAGAAGCACTAGCGCCCTATTTTGATCATTTGATTCAACAGTTAAAGCAGTTCCGCTAACCGCTTCAGAGATAGGGTGGCGGCTTCTGCGACTTGAGCTTTCTTGTCTTGAGTCAGCGTCATGAGCGCGCGCTGGCTCTGTTGGCTTGGCAGGTTGCCCAGGGCTTCAGCCAGATGTTTACGAATCATCCAATCTTCGGCATGGACAAAGGACAGGAGCCGATCGATCGCCTCTGTTGCCCCAATCTCGCCCAAAGCCATGATGGCGGCTTGTTGAACCAGCGGGTTGGTGCTATCCAGGGCTTCCAGTAAAACGGCTTGAGCCTGTCTATCTTTCAAATTTCCCAGGGCGATCGCTGCACTAAACTGCACCAGCCAATGGGTGTCTTCATAAAAGGCATGGCGGAGGGATTCCAGCGCCTGTGGATCTTCTAAGTAGCCCAAGGCTCCAGCGGCGATCGCCCGCATGTTGTGATCAGAGTCGGCTTCTAAGATGGGGACGAGGAGGGATAGATTCTCTGGCGTGGGTTTGATTCCCAGGGTAAACACCGCCATACCCCGAATCTGGATATTGCGATCCATCAGGGCTTGCTTGACCAACGGCATGGCGGTAGGCGCAGGCACGCTTTCTTTTTGTAGCTCGATCATCGCTAACACCCGTTCTCTCACGTCCGGGTTCTGCAACTGCGTAGCTATTTGCTCCAGGCTGGGTCGGTTCATCGTATTCATCCCAATTCTATAGCGCTATGCGCGTTAGTTAAATACGGTTGTGTGGGGCGCGCCGCGCCCCACACAACCGTTGCTGTGCTTAATGCGGTTGCACACCGCTATATGAAAACCAAAACCCGATTATTTTGAAGCTCTGGTAGCGATAGGGTTTCACAAGCAATCTGTAGGGGTGAGTTCTTGGAGCATTGATAGGACGTCAAGAACGGCTAGAAAACCCCTATCCGGTGACCGCATCAAACAGCATTGTCGTCATATAGCGATCGGTCCATTCTGTGCCAAAGGATTTTTCTAGCACGCGACGGGTCTTGTCGTTCTGCTGTTGCTTGTTGCAGTAATACTGCTGTCCTGCAACCATCTGCGCAATGTCTGTATCGGATGTTAGGGGCGCTGTGGTGCTGGCAATCTGGCAGTGGAGCGTCAAAAACTCCCGAATGCGCTGGAGAAATGCCGCTTCTTCCTCAGCGTCAACCGGACGCACAAACAGGCAAAACTCGGAAAAGATATCGGCCCAGGCGGGTAAATCTCGGGGCTGGGAAAACGATAGCAAGGGTAGTGCCGTCAGCGCCTGATGGTAATGCGTCGGGAGCGATCGCTCCGCATTCACCGGGGAGAGGTCGGCGATCGCCGCACTAATCCCCCCACGTCCCCCCACCAAATCAGCGCCAAAAATAGGCAGGGCATAGTCCGGCTTAGGAAACATCACACAATGCAGAATATCGAGCCCGTTGCCGACCTGAGCCAGTTCCAGGTGTAGTTTGCGAAATTGTGGCGTCTGATAGCAGTGATTTTCAATCACGAGCTTCTCCCCTTCCAGGGCACCCTCGACATACCCCAAGCCTTCTGGGACGGAATAAGGGGAAAGCTCCAGGTGTGTTTGCCAAACCTCTTCAATACAGTTGGCTAACTGACGGATGAGGGGATTTTGACGCGTTCGCAATGATGATTGCATAGACAATTCAAAGCCGTTTCTACTGTGCCATATCCAATTCTGCGCTGACCTGATGATGCGGTTGCCGTTAAAGCAATCCCACCACATGGAGCGGGCCTTGCCCTAACAATGCTTCAAGCATTACCGCCAGAAATCCAACCATCGCGAAGCGGCCATTCCAAACTTCAGCGGAGGGCGTCAGCCCCCATGCCCAGGGACTCTGGGGATAGTTTTCGAGGTTGGGCTGGGGTCGCACCGTGTCGGAGAAAAAGACTGGGCGATCGCGCAACGCCTGTACCACCAAATCAGCTAAGGACTTGATAAAGGTCGGGTCAGTATCGGGAGCCGGGACACGGGCAAAGGTTTCGACGCCAGCCTCTTCCGCCACTTCCCGATATTCCATATCGATTTCTTCGAGCGTTTCGATATGTTCAGAAACAAAGCTGATGGGAACCACCGCCAGTTCTTTTACCCCTTGATGAGCCAGCCGCTCAATTTCTTCGTCCGTGTAGGGTTGTAGCCAGTCGACAGGCCCCACTCGGCTTTGATAGGCCAGGGTATGGGCATTGGGGCGGTTCAGCTTTTTCATAATCAAGCCGACGCAGTCTTCGATTTCTTGCTGGTAGGGGTCGCCAGCTTCTTCGACATAGCTGACGGGAACGCCGTGAGCACTAAAGAAGATATGAGCTTGATCAGGTTGGGGCAGTTGATCTAACGTCTGTTCGATCAGCTGGGTCATCGTTTCTAGATAGCCAGGATGGTGGTACCAGGAAGGCACGACCGTGTATTGAATTTTCTGCAGCTCCGGATCCGCTTCCCACATCCGTTCGAGCTGTCGGAAGCTGGAACCGCTGGTGCTGATGGAAAACTGCGGATACAGGGGCAAAATCACCAACTGGCGAATGTCATCTTGCTTGATTTGGGCGATCGCCGCATCCGTAAACGGATGCCAGTAGCGCATCCCCACATAGACCTTCACGTCATGCCCATCTTGGTGCAACTGCTGACGCAATGCCTGCGCTTGGGCTTCTGTAATCCGGCGTAAGGGGGAACCCCCGCCAATTTTCTGATAGTTCTCCTGCGATTTTTTGGCGCGTAGCGTAGAAATCAACCAGGCCAAAGGCGCTTGCAACAATGGCGAGGGGAGCCGAATAATCTCTGGATCAGAAAATAGATTGTAGAGAAAGGGACGAACATCCTCTAGCGTGTCCGGCCCTCCCAAGTTAAGCAATAGAACCCCTACTCGTCCCATAATGACTTGCCATCTCTTTTCAAAAAATCATTAACAGTTTTTACAAAACGCATTCAAAGCCGCGAAGTGCAACGCTTAATGATTACCCAGGAGACAGGCACTGTCTGCCTGCCCAAAGGTGCTGGGTCTGGTGTGGCTCCATGCAGCCCTGATCTGAGCGATCTGAGATCTAAGCGATCTGAAACCGTGAAGCACATCCCATCAAGCGCAAGTCGGGTGGGCAACCCTCGGTTGCAAAGCGAATTGAGGGCAAGCCCCAAAGGCCAGTCTTCCGCATCGTTCCGCGCCCATTGCGTCCCTCACTTTGAAGATACAATTTTGAGGTGACCTCTTAAAACTTCGTATCATAATGTTACGAAGCTGCGATCGCTCTATCATCCTCAAATCAATGCTCTACGAAGATGGCTCACGACTGCGAGCGGCTTGCACGGTCGCTGGTAAACCCATTCTTGCGAGAACGGTAAACTAGCATTATCAGATATGAATTTTTGTTGAGTTGTATGAGTGCGAGTTTAGAGAATCAGGGGCGGATGCTGCTCTCCCACAACTTTGATGTTGCGCCGGATCAGGTGCCAGCATTGAGTCGTGAGGCGTTTGCCGACATGTTTCAGCTAGGCTTAGCCAAGTGGGACGGGTTGCACTGCCAACGCATTGATCATCCCCATTGGATTGTGGAGATCCGGTTTCTGATGGATGCTTTCTCGCCCTCGCAGATTGGCGACCTTTGCGAGCGACCGAAGGCTATGCAGCGATCGTGGAGCAGCTTTTGGCCCATGGGGCTGAGGTCAATACAAAGAATCCGACGACAGGCTACATGGCATTGATGTTTGCGGCGGAAAGCGATCGCCGCGAGATTGTGGAAGTGTTGCTAGACCATGGCGCAGGGTTAGGCGATCGCAACGCCTACCAAGAAACCGTAGTAATGGTTCTGGTGCGTCATGGCCAAACGGATTTGGTGCAGCGACTGGTGCAAATGGGAACCGACATCCGCGCCGTCAATAAAATTGGTGATACCGCCTTCTATAGCGCTATGCGCGTTAGTTAAGTACGGTTGTGTGGGGCGCGCCGCGCCCCACACAACCGTTGCTGTGCTTAATGCGGTTGCACACCGCTATAGTTTGGGGACATGAGTTTAAGGATGCGAAGCTAACCGAGCTTGAACCGTTGCTCGTATGCACCATGAAGCCTGTAGTAATTTCCTGAGTACAGGACAAAACCAGAGAAGCCTTAATTTGGGCTGGCACGGGCACCCCAAATTAAGGCGTAAGCAAGGATTTAATTTTTATCCTTTACTTAGAGCCATTTCTTAGCAGAAGAGTAGAAATGCTCAAAGGCGATGTCCAATGTGAACTAACTTCGTCAAGTTTTATAAACCCTGCCCGCTGAGATTGCGTGCTTGTAAGAAAATCAATCATAACAAAGCGTATAAAGCGCTGGAGCAGTTTGAATCGCTCGAAGTCTGGTGCTCTCAGGAATTGCAGAGGTCTGTTCGGTAACAGACCTGATGCAGTTTTGGGAGGCTAGGTTGGGACGTTTGAAATGTCTTTTCGTGCCCTGAACCATCTTTATCAAGCTCTGTCATTCAGCAGGAGATACTTTTAATGCCATTTGGACCCGCTTCACGCCTAGGGGTTAGCCTGTTCGATGAAACTCCCCCCATCGAGTGGGTGCCCGGTGCCTCTGAAGAAGATGCCGAAATCCTCATTCGGGCTGTCTATCGTCAGGTGCTGGGCAATGCTTATGTGATGGAAAGTGAGCGCCTCACTGTCCCAGAATCTCAGTTCAAGCGCGGTGAATTGAGTGTGCGGGAGTTTGTCCGCGCGGTGGCTAAGTCTGAGCTATACCGCTCTCGGTTCTTCACGAGCTGTGCGCGCTATCGGGCGATCGAACTTAACTTCCGGCATTTGCTCGGTCGCCCACCTCTCGATCTAGAAGAGATGCGAATGCACAGCACGATTCTGGACACCCAGGGGTTTGAGGCTGATATCGATTCCTACCTCGACAGTGATGAATATCAATCGACCTTTGGCGAGAACTTCGTGCCTTATATCCGGGGCTACAAAACCGAAGCGTGCAACAGCATGGTGCAGTTCACCCACACCTTTGAGTTGGTGCGGGGTGCTTCCAGCAGCAGTCTGAAGGGCGACTTGGCGGGCAAAGCTCCCAAGCTCAATGCGTTGGTGATTAACCAGACACCGACGCCAGTGGTTTCGCCCGCCGGAGACGGGGCTACCTTCCGCACCCCACCCGTTGGTGCGCGCAGTCGCCAGGGTGTGGATGCCAGCTCCGGTGGCAAGGTTTACCGGATTGAGGTAACGGGCTACCGAGCCAAAACCTTTAACACCATTTCCAAGTTCCGCCGCTCGAATCAGGTATTTTTGGTACCCTTCGACAAACTCTCTCAGGAATACCAGCGGATTCATCGCCAGGGCGGTGTGATCGCCAGCATTACTACGGTATAGGTTTCAGTTTGGGCAGGTTTCATGAAGCCTGCCCTTTATTCATTCTTTAGACTCCCCATCGCTAGATTTAGTTTTTGCTTATCAGTTTTAGGAGAGTATATTTCAATGGTATCTTCAACAAGTTTGGAACTCTGGCTCACCACTGGATTAGAAGAAATTCAAACCGTTATTCGAGCGGTTTACAAGCAAGTGTTGGGCAATCCCCATGTCATGGATAGTGAGCGGTTGGTAGCCGCAGAGTCTCAACTGTGCGATCGCACCATCACCGTTCGCGATTTTGTGCGGGTGGTTGCCAAGTCCGATTTCTATCGGACGCGCTACTTTGAATCTTGTGCCCCTTACCGTTTTGTTGAACTCAACTTCTTGCATCTACTGGGCCGTGCCCCTCAGGATCAGCGCGAAGTATCCGAGCATATTGTGCGCACCGTCTCAGAAGGCTATGACGCTGAAATCGATTCTTACATCGATAGTAGTGAGTATCAGGAAGCCTTTGGCGATAACGTTGTGCCCTACTATCGAGGCAAGAGCAGCGAAGCCAATATGAAGCAGGTAGGCTATAACCGCATGTTTGCGATCGATCGTGGAGCCGCCCAAGTCGATAGCGCGGTGAAAGCGTCTCAACTGGTATATGGCGTTGCCACCAACAGCGGTAATACCATTAAGCCATCCTCGGCGACCGTGATTGGTTCTGGGACAGAGAAGCGATTCAAAATCGTAGTTGCAGGGTCGAAATTTGACAGCCCCCGGCGGATGAGCGCAACGGAATATGTTGTGCCAGCCAGTAAAATGACCCCACAAATTCAGCGGATCAACCGCACCTCCGGCAAGATTGTTAGCATTACCGAAGTCTAGTTATTGCTCGTCAGGTGGGCATTGCCCACCTGACGGAATGCCCACAAACTGGCAAACTAGTTTTGTCGTTTGGGGTGAATGCCATGAAACCCAATATCTGATCCCACCGTGCGCGCTCGATGCTACACCAGTAGCGAAGCAAGCAGAATCGACTGTTTAAGTCTGGATTTCTAAGTTCCAATGTATTTTGGGTATCAGAGATGGCGGTTAATAGAGACGACGCTCGTATTTTGTTGGTTGAAGTGATGGGTTTGCGCTGGCAGGGGGGCTCATCTAACAGTCCTTACACCTTCAAAGTTCCCTATTGCTCGCTGGCTCGTACGCTGCAATTTATCAAACGCAAAGGGGGAAAAATTGTTCGGGTTGAGCTCGTTGCTTCATCCCTGCCACCATTCCAGCGTACTGAGCAATCAGACGCAACAAGGGTCGAAGCCTCTGAGCATCACCCGATTGCCTTCCACGAAGAGCGTTTGGATCAACCCTCGCCGTCTGAGATTGGTCCTGAGACAAATGACATGACGCAACCCTCAGAGTCTTCAGAAAAGGGAGTGGAGCTGTCTAGCATGTCAGGATTTTTTATGCGTTTGGTGGAGAAGGTGAAATCTTTGTGTGGAAAGACCTCTAACGGATAACCTACAAACGACTCACCATTGACTTACCGAGGGTGCAACCAAGCTCGATCTGCCTGGCTGTTGTGGCCATCGAATCCTCTCACAATCGCCATCCGAATAAACATCAGAGGATAAAATCAACCAGCCGTATTCAAAACGACGCTCGAAACGGAACCCCAAAAGCTGATGGATATTACCGAGTTTGTGGCCCAGTCAATTGGTCAGTGGCGATCGCAGCGGAGTGCTCATCACCTTGCATTCGGCCATTTCGAAGCCGTTGAGTCTGAGATCGATATTATGGCCTTGGCGGTGGATGATCCAGCGGTGATCGATCTCTGCAAACTCCATAATGTTGATCCAACACAGGTGGTTTCGCCCTTCCGCATGACCTGGGAAGGGCAGTCCGATTGGGAAGAGAATGAAGTCATTAAAGGGACTTGTGTGTTGGTGCCTATCCCGGACCCGGAGCGGCGCAAGTGTGGTCGGTTGTTGCGTGACCAGGGCTATGCCGAAGAGATTGCCGCTATCGGCGACTACACGCTCACGGAAGACGGCATGTTTGTATTAATTACTCCCTACGAACGGGCGGCGGCTGAAGAAAAAATTTGGTTCGTGAACCCCAATGTTCGCTGTCGGGTGTCTTTAATCAAGACCAGTGCAGGGACAGGGGTGGTAACGGCTTCCTTTTCGTCAGAGATTCGTCAAGGTGTGAAGAGTTAAACACTCAAACATTCTGAGCGATGGGTGAACTGTCCTGAACGACTTTCGTTAATTGCGTTTCATTGTTATTTCCTCGCTATGACTTCTGCATTACCGACGTCTGAAGCTGCCTCGAGTGATTTAATTACCCTGGCTCAATGGATGTCTGGGGACTTTAGTAATCTAAAACAAGCCCAGGAAAACGCAAAGGACTATGCCCATATCCATGTCCTCTTTCGCCCCTTATCCTTTGAGTTTTTTGGTGGAATTGGCATGTACTCAGAGCAGGTATATGACTATGACCTGTGGCAACCCTATCGACAAGGCATCCACCGTTTAATTGACCAGGAAAATCAGATTTATATTGAGAATTACAGCTTAAAAAATCCCATGTACTATGCCGGGTCAGCACGGGATTTAAACATTCTAAAAACCATCACACCAGAGTGCATTGAACGCCGCTATCACTGCTCGATGATCTTTAAACGCGAGGGCGATCGCTTCATCGGTGGTGTCGAACCCGGAAATCGTTGTCTGATTGAGAAAAATGGCTGCCAGACTTACCTCGATAGTTTCGTTGAGATCACCGAAACAACCTGGGTAAGCCTGGATAGGGGGTTAGATGTCAACACCCACCAGCAAGTTTGGGGCTCCAACTTTGGCCCGTTGCGGTTCGAAAAATTGCAAAGTTTTGCGCATGAAGTTCCAAGACTTCACTAACGCGTCCTCAACACCTTTCACTCCTCTGGCTGAGCCTAAAATGCTGCCTCCAGAAGCAAAGAAAAAAATGCAAGGCTGGATTCGCAGCCGTCATTTAATTTGTTCCGGTAACTTCTTCGTCTTTGAGACGGTGGACTATGGTGCCATGGATCGATTTTGTGAATGTGTCGCAGCCCTGGGTGGCAGTGTCGTTTCTGTGGATCCGGTAGACAAGATTTGGATGGGTGATCACCGCCAGGTGATTTTGTATCGTGCCAGAGCGAGTCTGCATACGCCCTGCCATACCTTAAAACAGTATTGGATTAAATATGGAGGGTTTCGTTCTCGCTTTGATATTCACCCTTGAACCTTTAAGATTAAACCGGAATGATTGAGCATCAAGTTGGAAAACGTACGTTGGCAAAATACACTAATGAAACCAATGAACGTTATTTGATGAAAATCGGAAATCCCTTCTTTTCTTAACAGTTTTTAATCGTTTTTAACATTTGATGGAGTTAATCAATATGAATCCAGGTTTAGTCGCAGCCATTATCTATGGCATTCTTGCCGTCGTGGGCGGCGTTTTGGGATATGTTCAAGCCCGCAGTAAGATCTCGCTATTAGCAGGGTGTGGCTGTGGCATTCTGTTGCTGATTAGTGCCTTTGCCCAACTGCAAGGACAAATGGCCGGGGTCATTGCAGCGATTGGTATTACCACCTTGCTACTGGTTGCTTTTCTGATGCGTTGGTTGAAAACCCGTAAGTTTATGCCTGCGGGTTTGATGATTATTCTAGGCGTACCGGCATTAGGCGTGATGGTCAATCAATTAATCAATTCCTAAGCGGAATAACCTCTCTGTTGTGTAAGATGCGTATGCGATCGCGTAACGCATCAAATCCTCACAAAGGGTGCGTTACGACAATATCTAATGCACCCTAAATTTGTATAAATAGCCGAAGAAGCATGAAAGGTTACAACACCCAACTATTGTTTGCGCCCGCTGCATTGCAGCGGGCGCAAACAATAGTTAGGTTCTTCAACCAGATTTGATATCAATGCATTTGGTAGTCCAATTGCTTGAGGCGATATCCTCGGCTGTGGACCGTTTCGATCAGATCTTCGGGGGCTCCAACCGATTTAAGCTTTTGCCGTAACCCACGAATATGCACCTTAACGGCATGTTCCTCGGGTGGCGACTCCAATGACCAGACATGCTCGATCATGACATTGCGGCTGAGGACGCGGCGACCATTGCGTAAGAGCAACTCTAGAAGCGCATACTCTTTGGGCGTCAGGTGAACGGGAACCTGCTCGTAGCTGACTTCGCAGGTGCTGGGATTGAGGTGTAGATCGCCCCAGCTCAAGACAGGTGATACCGTTGGGCTATTTCGGCGTAGCAGCGCCCGAATGCGGGCGAAGAGTTTCTGTAAATCGACTGGTTTAATGACATAGTCATCTGCGCCTGCATCCAATCCATTGATTTCATCGGTCAGGGTGTCACAGGCTGTGAGCATGAGGATCGGCAAGCTATAGCCATGCGATCGCAACCGATGGCAAAGGCTAATGCCGTCTAGCTCTGGCAACATAACATCGAGCAGCATCAAGTCATAGTCAAGGATCTTGGCTTGATGCCAACCCGCTTCTCCATCGATCGCAATATCAACGACATAGTGTTGGTCGGATAAGGCTTCCGCCAGCGTTTCTGCAAGGTGGAGATCATCTTCAACTAAGAGAATCCTCATAGCGTTAGAGGCAAAAAGGATACAACAAACTGTCAGTAAATGAATCAATCTTTATCTTTTGATCAATCGTTGGAGCGGTAATTGTTAATGTGCAGTTCTGACGCCATGATCAAGGTTCATTCACCAAAATTCTAAGGGAATTTGCTCTGAAAGTCCTGAACCAAATTACCTGCACCATGGTCACCAGAGGCCAGAACAAAATTCCACAGAGAACCACAACGGTTCTTCAAGATTTATTACTATTTCTTATTCTTTCCGTTTTCTTTACCATCTTCTGACCCATTTCTTTACTTCCACTATGCAATCCTTTGGTTTGAAAGGTTGCTGGGATACGGCGACTTTTTCCATTCATTTGTTGTCGTTGTCTGGAGAGAATCACTCAATGCCGTTTGGACCCGCTTCACGCCTAGGGGTTAGCCTGTTTGACGAAACGCCTCCCGTTGAATGGGTGCCCGGTTCCTCTGATGAAGATGCCGAAATTGTCATTCGGGCTGTCTATCGCCAGGTGCTGGGTAATGCCTATGTGATGGAGAGTGAGCGCCTCACCGTCCCAGAATCTCAGTTCAAGCGCGGTGAATTGAGTGTGCGGGAGTTTGTCCGCGCGGTGGCCAAGTCTGAGCTATACCGCTCTCGGTTCTTCACGAGCTGTGCGCGCTATCGGGCGATCGAACTCAACTTCCGGCATTTGCTCGGTCGTCCACCTCTCGATCTAGAAGAGATGCGGATGCACAGCACGATTCTGGACACCCAAGGATTTGAGGCCGATATCGATTCTTATCTCGACAGCGACGAATATCAATCGACCTTTGGCGAGAACTTCGTGCCCTACATCCGGGGCTACAAAACCGAAGCCTGCGACAGTATGGTGCAGTTCACCCACACCTTTGAGTTAGTTCGGGGTGCCTCCAGCAGCAGCTTGAAGGGCGATTTGGCGGGCAAGGCTCCCAAGCTCAATGCGTTGGTGATCAACCAGACCCCCACGCCAGTGATTTCGCCCGCTGGAGACGGTTCCACCTTCCGTAACCCCGCTGGCAGCGCACGGACGCGATTGGGAGTGGGTGCAACGGACAGCGGAAAAGTGTATCGAATTGAGGTGACAGGCTATCGCGCCAATGCTGTTAGCAAGGTATCCCGCTTCCGTCGCAGTAATCGGGTGTATTTGGTGCCATTCGACGAGCTATCAACGGCTTATCAAAAGATTCACCGCGATGGTGGAGTGATTTCGAGTATCACCGCCGTTTAAACCAATCCATCCGCATCACTCAGGACTGACGCAAACGTTGCATCATCCTGAGTGAATTCATTGCTTTTTTAGCTGCGACGAAAAAACGACAAAAGACGTCAGTCTAATCTCTTTTATTACATTGCTTTATTCACAGGTCATTTAATAACAGTTTGGAGGATCTTCATGAGCAGTATCGTGATCAATGCCACGCCATTGGAATTGTGGCCAACGAGCACGGCAGATGATGTACAAGCCATCATTCGAGCCGTTTACAAGCATGTGCTGGGCAATCCCCATGTGATGGACAGCGAACGTCTGGTTGTGGCTGAATCCCAGTTAAGCGATCGCAGCCTTCCCGTGCGCGAATTTGTCCGCGCGGTTGGCAAGTCTGAGTTTTATCGGTCGCGCTACTTCGAGACCTGTGCGCCCTATCGCTTTGTCGAGCTAAACTTCATGCACTTCCTGGGTCGCCCGCCTCAATCTCAGACTGAAATCTCAGAACATATCGTGCGCACCGTTTCGGAAGGCTATGACGCTGAGATTGACTCCTATATTGATAGCGACGAATATCAAGTGGCCTTTGGCGAAAACATTGTCCCCTACCGCCGCAGTAATACCCAACCGGGACAAAGCCAGGTCACCTTCAACCGAATGTATGCTCTCGATCGCGGAGCCTCCCAAATTAGTAGTGCCGTCAAATCTTCCCAGTTGCTTTACCCCGTTGCGACTAACACCAGCACCAAAATTACACCGCCGAGCACCAACTTGGGCGGTTCTGGCGAAGCCAACAAGAAGAAATTCAAGATTGTCGTGACAGGGTCTAAGTTTGACAGTCCGCGTCGGTTCAGCACCACTACTTATCTGGTGTCGGGCGACAATATGACACCCCAAATCCAACGGATTAACCGCACTTCGGGAAAAATTGTCAGCATTACCGAGGTCGTCTAAATCAACGACTTGTTTCCCTGTGATTACTTCTCCTATCTCAGGATCTGTTTGAACCGTTGAACGACCCAAACGCACTCTCTACCCTTTAGCTACTCATGACTTTGCTGTTAAGCACCCATGAGCCTCCCGCCAATGAGTCTGCTGGGACTCCCACTGGAATGCTGCCGCCCATCGCTGAAAAGAAGTTGAAATGTTGGATTCGCAGCCGTCATGCGATCTGTTCGGGAAATTTCTTTGTTTTTGAAACCGTCGATTATGCTGCTGTTGAACGCTTTACTGGCTGCATTGACACCTTGGGAGGAACGGTCATTTCTGTGGACTCTGTCGGCAAGGTTTGGATGGGCGACCATCGCCAGGTGGTTCTGTATCGGGCAAAAGCCAGTTTACACACGCCTCATCACAATCTGAGACAATACTGGATCAAATACGGGAGTTTCCGGACCCGATTTGATCCGCAAATTTAGCGGATATGACGGCTCACGTTGATGACTGGCTCCTCTACAAAAACGCGTCGTCGGCTTGGTATTTCTGCCGGAGTCAAGGAGGTTATTCAGATGATCAATACCTTTGTCAATCCTGTGATTAGCCCTGAAGCAGGGCTGGGCATTCGAGTATTTAATGAAACCGATCCGGTTCGCCTATGGCACGATCCTTCAGCTTCAGACGCTGAGACTGTGATTCGTGCCGTTTACCGTCAGGTGCTTGGCAACGCCCATGTGATGGAAAGCGAACGCCTGGGAGTTGCCGAATCCCAATTTAAACGGGGCGACATCAGTGTCCGAGAATTTGTGCGTCAGGTGGCTCAGTCAGACCTCTATCGCACGTTGTTCTTTGAAGCTTGTTCGCGGACTCGCTCGATCGAGCTGAACTTCAAGCATTTACTGGGTCGTGCGCCGGAAAGTTACGAAGAAATTGCTGAACATAGCTACTATCTTGACCGAGAAGGGTTTGAAGCCGACATCAACGCCTATCTCGATAGTGACGAATATCTTGATGCCTTTGGTGACAATACGGTGCCCTACTATCGAGGGTATAAAACTCAGACAGGCAAGAATCTCGTTGGGTTTACCCATCTTTTCCAGCTCCTGCGCGGATCAGCCAGCAGTGACAAAGATCTAACCCGCCAAAATCGCGCTCGGTTGAATGCGTCTTTGATGGCCAATCGCCCGAGTGCGATCGCCCCAGTCATCGGTGTTCCCTTCTCATGGCAGCGCCCGACCGCTGTCACGGATGTTAACCAACTCCTCCAGACCGTTTTCCAGTCTCAGGCTACGGCAAGTCCAACCGCAACCGCGGATCCTGCTTTGCAGCAAACGATTCAGACCCAGGCTCAAGAGATTCAACGCTTGCAAGCACAACTGTCGGATCTTCGTCCCTTTGCAGCGATCGGGGCGGCACAAATCAAAAGTGATTGGCAGCCCTCGATGGTTGCTTCGGCTGAGGCTACATCAGCTTCGTTACAACAACAGGCTGATGCGCAATCTGAGCAGATTGCCGCATTGCAAGGCCAGCTTGCGGATGCTCGACGCTATGCTGCCATCGGAGAAGCCCGGTTGAACAAATGGCGCAGCCGGACGTTCAATGGCTAGTTGTCTCACTACTTTGCGAACTAGCACGCGCGCGCGATCGTCCTGTGAGAGGATGAGTAGCGGTTTTCCTGTGAGAGTAATCGACTCAACCCGCAGGAGCATCCACCCTTTTGATTTATTGTTTTGGAGATTCATAAATGTCAATCCCCCTGTTACAGTACACACCCGTTTCTCAAAATCATCGCGTCAACGGGTTTGAAGTGCCGGGTGATGAGCAACCCCGAATTTACACGACCTCCGACCTCCTCTCACCATCCGATATGGAGCTGTTGATCATGGCGGCCTATCGCCAGATCTTTAATGAACAGCAGATGCTCGATCACCATCGTCAGCGATTTTTAGAATCGCAGTTGCGGGCGGATCAGATCACTGTCAAAGGATTCATTCGCGGTTTAGTCTTATCTGATTCATTCCGGCGGCTCACCTTTGAGAGCAACAACAACTACCGCTTTGTCGAAATCTGCGTTCAGCGGGTTTTGGGTCGTAATGTTTATAGCGATCGCGAAAAGATATCCTGGTCTATTGTCCTGGGAACCAAAGGACTGCAAGGCTTTGTTGATGATCTGCTCAACAGCGAAGAATATCAGAGCAACTTTGGTGACAGCACCGTTCCTTATCAACGCCGCCGCATCTTACCGCAACGCGATCAAGGGGAAGTGACCTTTGCCCACACGGCTCGGTATGGTATAGATTACCGGAACAAGTTGCCCAAGCCATACCTGAAAGGACTTTTTGTGTCCCGCCAGAAGGCGGATGGCCTGTTTACTCAGGGTGAAGAGTTTGATTGGCAAACCTTTACAGAACGGGCGAACTGGCCTATGGTAGCTGGACTGTTGCTCCCGTTGTCGGTCGGGTTTGGCGGGATATTGGCTCTTGCCCTATCGGTTCAATAATTGAGCGCGCCGCTGCGCGAACTGGGTTGGAAAAATAAGCGGATGGGAATCGGCAATGCTCATCACTACACTGTTGCACCCGTATGGCCTTGGCGATCGCCCATTCCTGCTGTTTGTCCCGTTGTTGGGCTCAGCTCAGCTCACGGCGATCGTCGTTGGGGTGGGTGTGCTGTCCTTTGTCGCAATCTACGGGTACTTTACCCGAGAGATCACCCGTCGTCGCCGTGCCGAACAATTCTTGCGTCAGCAAACCGAGCGCGAACGGTTAGTCACCCAGATCGCCCAGCAGATTCGCCAATCACTCAATCTCGATAAAGTCTTGGCGACGACAGTGGAGGAGGTTCAACGCCTCCTCCATGCCGATCGCGTCTTAATCTATCGTTTGTTCGATGACGGCATGGGCTGTGCCATCCATGAAACGGTTTTGCACCCCTATCCCACCGTCTTAGGCCAAAACTTTCCCGCCGAAGTCTTTCCCCGGGAATATCATCAGGCCTACTCTCTGGGCAAAGTGCGCACCATTCGCGATATTGAGCAAACCGATGTAGAAGACTGTCTGGCCGACTTCGTCAAGCAGTTTGGTGTCCAGGCCAAATTAGTTGTACCGATCATTCAGGAAAACCGTGAGAACGGCGATTCATCTCCATCTCACCCCTATCTATGGGGACTGTTGATTGCCCACCAATGCCGCCATCCCCGCCACTGGGAAGAGTGGGAAGTGGAATTGATGCAGCAACTGGCAACCCAAGTGGCGATCGCCATCCAACAATCTGAACTCTATAACCAACTGCAACAACTCAATGCGCAACTAGAGCAACGGGTGCAACAACGCACTGCCGAACTCGCAACGGCCAATTCGTTTCTGCGGGCAGAAATTGTAGAACGCAAGCGCACGGAAATCGCCTTGCGCCACACAAACGATACCCTGCAAGCCCTAGTGACCGCTTCTCCCCGTGCTATTTTCATGCTGGATCCAGAAGGCAACGTGAAGATCTGGAATCCGGCGGCTGAGCGGATGTTTGGCTGGAAAGAAGCCGACGTGGTCGATCGCCCCAGCCCTATTAGTTTAGATGAGCAACTAGACGACCAGACAACGCTACAAACCAGTGTCCTCCAAGGGAAAACCCATGCCAGGGTAGAACTCCGCCGCTGCCGCAAAGATGGCAGCGAAATCGACATCATTTTCTCCGCTGCCCCGCTCACCGATACCACTGGGCAGATTAGTGGCATCGTGGCGGTCATTGCTGACATCACCGAACAAAAGAAACGCGCCGAAGAGTTACGCTTGCTCCAATCTGTGGTTGTCCATACCAATGATGCCGTCATCATCACGGAAGCTGAACCCGTTGATGCTCATGGCCCCCGCATCCTCTACGTGAATGAAGCCTTTACCCGCATCACGGGCTACACCCCCGATGAAGTTTTGGGCAAAACCCCCCGCATTTTGCAAGGCCCCAAAACCAACCAGGCTGAACTCCAAAAGGTTCGCGCGGCGCTCTCACGCTGGGAGTCTGTCACCGTAGAAGTCATTAACTACCGAAAAGATGGAGCGGAGTTTTGGAATGAATTCAACCTCGTTCCAGTGGCCGATGCCAAGGGATGGTATACCCACTGGGTTGGCGTGCAGCGTGATACAACGGCTCGCAAACGCGCTGACGAAATTCGTCTGGCGCTAGAACGCGAGAAAGAACTCAGTGCTTTGAAAACACGCTTCTTTTCCATGGCCTCCCACGAGTTTCGTACTCCCCTCAGTACAGCGCTCGCCGCCGCTCAAGTCTTAGAAAACTCTCAAAACGAATGGGATAACACCGAAAAACGCTTGCGGAACCTACATCGCATTCAAGATGCAGTGAAAAATATGGTGCATCTGCTGGACGACATCTTAACCATCAACCGTGCAGAGGCTGGAAGTTTAGCCTTTAACCCCAAACCCATCAATCTGGAAGAGTACTGTCGCTACTTTATTGAGGAAATCCAACTCAGCGCAGGTCCTAAACATGCCCTGCTCTTTAGCTGCAAGGGGAAACCAGTTGTTGCTTCCCTGGATCAGAAGCTATTGCATTCCATCCTCTCGAATTTGCTTTCGAATGCCATCAAATACTCTCCAAAGGGCGGCGATGTATCCCTTGCCCTAGCGTTTCAGCCAGACACCGTAATGCTGACCGTTTGCGATCAAGGAATCGGCATGACGCCAGAGGATCAAAAGCAGTTGTTTGAACCCTTCCATCGTGGCAAAAACGCCCACGCTATACCAGGGACAGGTTTAGGACTGGTTGTCGTCAAAAAATGTGTGGACTTGCATCAAGGCAAGATTGATATCAAGACAGAAGTTGGCGTAGGAACAAGCTGTGTCGTCACCCTACCCCTTAACTAACCCAGCAGTAGCATGATTCGAAGGCAGTGAGCGATCGCCCTCCCCACCAAATGCTCTAACCACACCACCACACAGAATGACTCTCTCGACATCGAGCGATGCCCTACTTTCCCGAGCAGCTAATGCTTTCTAGTAAGCGATCGCTCCATCATGATGCGACTCACAACAGCAGCAAACGTTACTTGATCTTGAGCATCCAGCAACCTCCCATTGATTGCAGCTCAGACTGAACTTACCCTAGACTGAGAGTAAATCAGCAACCGTTCAGACTATGAGTTATCGCGACATCATTACCATTGAGCCGGATAAGCGGGGCGGCAAGCCCTGCATCCGACGGATGCGGATTACGGTCTACGATGTGCTGGGTTGGTTAGCGTCTGGGATGTCTGTCGCTGAAATTATTGACGATTTTCCAGAACTAACGGAAGCAGATGTCAGAGCCTGTCTAGAATTTGCGGCTGATCGCGATCATCGTCTCGTTGCTGCGGTAAGTGCGGCTTGAAACTCCTGCTAGACCAAAAGAATCATGTTGGTGTCGACGAGGTTACTTAGGCGATTTCTCGGAAAGGATATACCCGCTGGCTTCGGCTACGCTCAGCCAGCTCGTTGTTGCGTGTCCTGAGCGTAGTCGAAGGACACAGGCTTAAAAGGTAACTTCTTACTTCTTTCCCAGAATTCTCCTTAGCTGTACTTCTCCAGCCGACGCTCTTCTAGCAGGACAGCTACTTCTTCATCCGTAGGTGCTGGTTGTTCGGTTTTAAGCAAACCACGCATTCGTTCTATGGCTCCAGAACGTTCCCGTGCCATCGACGGGGGCGTGTTTTCTCCAAGATTCGGGTTTTTTAGAGAATCAATAATGGCGCTCATCAGTGCAAGGCGATCGCTCACCGACAACCGAGTAGCTTGCTCTCTGAGTTCCTGAAAAGACATAGGTGGCTTCAGCAAGATCGTTACTGCAATTCTAGGCGATTCATGGGCGATCGCCCCTCCTTCACTATCCATTTTTGCACCAAGGTTAGTGGAGCGATCGCTCTCTTGCATCTACTCATTCGCATCTAAGTTGGCAGGTGCAATTAAACCTAAAACCCTAAAAACCTGTGCCGCCCGCACTGCGGGCGGCACAGGTTTTTAGAGTCTGGGTTTTCATCATGCCGAGCTACTTATGATAAAAGGAATCAAGTTATGACGGAATTAGTGAAAGACTCGTGGAGTAGGGATGATGTCTTGGCAAGGGTTACAGGAGCAAGTTCTTCATTTGTCAGTGAGCGATCGCCTCAATCTGATGAACTTTATCTTGCAATCCTTGACGCATGAACTGAATCAAAAGCCTGAAACGAGTACTGAAACATTAAGCAATGTCCATTCTTTACGCGGATTACCCATTCAAATAGCACATGATTTTGATGAACCTCTTACTGAATTGTGGGAGGCTTTGAAGGAATAGCGATGTTTACAACTCCTCACCATTGTCTTCTGCTTCAAAGGGATTTAGAAAATCAAGGTTAGCAATCCAACGAAAGTCATGCGTATTCCGAGTAACCAATATCAGTTCATGCACTAAAGCGGTTCCAGCAATAATTGAGTCTCCTAAAGTCATTCGCCTCTGTTGACGCAAAGCTACTGCTTGCTCCAATACGTCCTGGGAGATGGGCAGAACCTGTGAGACTTGAAAGAAAGCTTCAAAATACTGTCGCTGGGGTTCTGTCAGTTGGTGATAGCCCAAGACTTCGAGATAACTGAGTGCAGAAATAAAGGGAGCATGTTGAGCGATCAGTGCTCTCAAGTTTGGATAAGCAGGCTGAGCCGAATAAATGATGATGTTGCTATCGAGCAGCACGTTTTATCGCCCTGGAAGTGAACGGTCTTGGCGAGTTTCCTGTTGCCAAAGCATGGGATCAATCTCATCCATAATCGAAGTGCTGTTCGCTAGTTTTTCCAAGATCTCAGCCATCCTTCGACCACGCTCATGCGGCTCAACGATCGCCCCTTCATCCAACACAGTCACATGAACTTGGAGCAAGCGATCGCCCACATCAGGTACTTCGTCTACCCATTCCAGTCGGTTTCCTTGCAACCAGGCTCTAAATGTCTGCAACATGGAGTCCTGCTCTAATAATGACTTTTAGATGATCTTAGCGTAGGTATCCGATCGCTTGTGTAAGCAGAAGAGCGATCGCCCCTCCACCACAACCCACGCTTTTACCAGGGTTATTGGAGCGATCGCCCCACACCATCTCAACTTGCGACAAAATACCGAAAAGATGACTATCATCTGATCGCCCCTTTATCCTAAGCCGAAGAGATGCAGGGGCGATCGCCAACTCTCTCATATTGTTTAACGCTCCTGGTCAGCGGCGGTGAGAAGCCCTATATTTCCTATTAATAGCTTATAACCGTCCGCTGCAAGGAGTTTTAGACAAGAAATCGACGAAAAAGATTGGCTTCAATCTATTTAATTCTGCATGTCAAGTTTTTGACAAATACTTTTCCATCGTTCACTTAGAATTGGATTTAGCTTCTGAAAGTCTTCTGTTGAAAGCAGTATTCCAGCATTAGATTTTGCTGCTTCATAGGATGCAAAAGCATTCAGAACATTTGCTATGGAACGAGAGGAATCTTGTCCTAATTTGTGTAGAAAATGTGAGTAAAGCTCATCATATGTTCGTTCATGACGAAATCGAAGAATTTCAAGCTTCAACCATTCAGCGAGAATTTCACCGGAAAAAACTAACTGTGTAATCCATGTAAGCAGTTCAAGATTGTTATGCCGTAGAGAAAACGCTAGAAGCCACGCAAAAAGATATCCAAAAATAACAAATCGCTTCCGAAATAGCATTCTTGAAGCAATTTCCTTACTGAATAGGGCATTTTCCATAATATTAGCCCCAAGGCGTTGCACCGACGGAGAGTAAGAATTGTTGTAATAAAGGGATGTATAGTCTTGTGAAAGAGGTATGCCAAATGAGTCAGACAGTAATTGCTTTCTTCTCATTAGTTCTGCTCGTGGTACTAAATACAAACTCGATATTTGGGAAATACTGAAGTATATCAATACCAAAACAAGAAAAAGCGCTTGGAGAACCCTTGACCATTCCTCACCAATGGTTGACGCTGAGTATGGCATCATAAATGACAGGACTGCATTTAGCCAGAAGAGAACCACGCCAATAGTCCCGAATTTCTCAGCTGGAGCGTAATACTGAGAAACTTCATCAACTCTTGTTGTACTTGCATTACTCATAGAGACGGTACGATTTTTTTAATTTCTAATTCTGCGTTAACAGGCATATTGGTGTACTCATACTCCTTAGCTTTTCTTACATGGTTTTTGGCATTCTCAACCATATTTTTGATATATTGTGCCGTGGCGTATGTACAGTTGAAACCTGACCAGAATTCATAAAAATAGTCTTTTAGAGTGGAGCATCCCCAAAATGATTGATTAACAATATGCTGTTCCAAAGAAAATGCAGTGAATGGATATCCCTTACGAACATTCCAATATTTTATCAGTCTAACTAGTGATTTAATTTGATAGCTATTGTCCTTGTTTTTATCTTGAAGTAATTTATTGTTTCCAGAAGGGTCTGTGCTTGTCCATTCAAGCCAATATGAAGCTGGTGAGGGAATCTGATAACCGTAATTATAGATTGCTGGCACAAGCTCAAAATTGATGTGATTCAAAGACAGAACAATTGTTGGATGCGACTGACAAATTTCTGATGTAGAGTATCTTGCTTCTACAAAACGCCTAAGACGATCAAGATAAGTTTGTGGCTTTCTCTGACCATCAGATGTATTGAACACGACCATGTAATCTATGTCAGAGTGGCTATCTGCCTTGCGTGGAAGGATTGTGCCACGAGTGCTGGAACCAAACTGAAAATGGCTTGTTACCGTGGTGCTGAAATATAAAGTCAGCCTTAATGAAAGCGTATTAATAGAAGTGGTAATACTCGACTTTTCTTCTTCAGATAAGATGAGAGTGCTTGCCAGATTTGTTAGGTGGGAATTTACCGACATAGTTCCTTAAGCTTGAGAACTTCAACCGACTTTCCGATAAGAGTACCCTGCCTTCTTAACGTACTGATCTAGATACGAACCGTGTGAGCTAGCTGACATTAAACCAGAATAGATTGATGGCGGAACACCCGAATATTGGTAGATGCTACCATTAAGAAATTCAATCTCTAACGTTTGAGTAGTTGGTTCGTATCCAACCGATGCAAGATTTGATGACGACACAGACGTTCTATCCATCGATCTCTCCTTCTGAACATGTCTGTCTAATTCGTTATTAGAGGAAAATTCTCTGCCTAATACCCCTATGCCGGTGATTAGATGGAAAATTTTCTGCCTAAAATCCAAAATGGGGTGGTTAGACTGAAAAATTTCTATCTAATCTGCCATGCGAGATGATTAGGTGGATTGTTTCAGTATAACCAGTTTTCTCTTAAGGAAGAGATATATTTGGATTTTGTTTATTTCGTGGTGGCAATTTTATGTTTGAACTGATATTGAGTTGAAATTCAATCAAGACGTTTGAGGCGATCGCTCTTGAAGTGAAGGTGCGATCGCACCTAAATCCCATTGGCTTACGACAAAAGGGCGATCAGCTAACTGTCATCTTTTCGGTGTTTTGTCGCAAGTTGAGATGGGGTGGGGCGATCGCTAACTCTCGCACGTTACCCAATCACATATCCTTTCGTTAATTTGCCCTAAGTGCCACGAAAGCGCAAATCGTAAGCAGTGAAGAGAAACTCGCGTGAATGACCCTGTTTACCAGGCTGGGATGAGCAATGTTTGTGTCAGAACCCACGCGATTCACGAGTTTGATGCAACGGATTGTTATGTGGCTACTCAAGCTCACCTTGCAGGCCACGAATGTACTCAGAGACTGAACCATCCCAGTGACACAATCGACAGCGTCCATCCATGAATTCGTGGACGCAGTTTGGATAACCATACAAACGATACGCACATTCTGGACACAGCTTGATCATCTGTGATGTCGACGCAAAATATGTGCTGCCGCATTCATCACATTCCTTCGTTTTGGCCAATTCAATATCATTCATGGGTGATCGAATCACATTTCAAGCGAAAGTTTGGAAGAGCGATCGCCCTCTTCATCAAACACTGTATCCAACCGAATATCGCCATGGGAAGGAGTTAAGCTCGCATAGTGCTTGATTACCTGTTTAACTGCACGGCGTTGTTTTGTGATGTCATCTATGGTTTGACACCTAGCAAGCTGGACTTAATGCACGTAATCCTGGACAGCTTTGACATCGAGAGGGGTGGCTTGGAGGGCGCGGATGGCGGCGATGGTGGCTTTGGCTCCGGCGATCGTGGTGACGGTGGGGACTTTGTAGACCAGGGCGGTGCGGCGGAGGGTGCGATCGTCGATTTGGGCGGCTTGGCCCAGGGGGGTGTTGACGATCAGTTGGATGTCTTGGTTTTTGATGGAGTCGGAGATATTGGGACGGCCTTCGTGGACTTTGAGTACCAGGCCGACATCCAGCCCATGGTCCTTCAAGACTTTGCGAGTGCCGCTAGTGGCGACGACATGCAGTCCCAGATCCAGCAGTTCTTTGACGACTGGGACGGCGGATACTTTGTCGCGATCGTTCATGGAGACAAAGACCGTGCCATTCAGAGGCAGGAGTTGGGAGGCGGCGAGTTCGGCTTTGGCGAAGGCTTTGCCAAAGTCGGTGTCGATACCCATCACTTCTCCGGTGGAGCGCATTTCGGGGCCAAGGATGATGTCGGTTCCAGCAAACTTGGAGAAGGGGAGGACGGCTTCTTTCACCGACACATGGGTGGGGATGACTTCCTGGGTGAAACCGAGGTCAGCCAAGGATTTGCCGGACATGACGCGGGAGGCCATTTTTGCCAGGGGTACGCCGATCGCCTTCGAGACAAAGGGCACGGTGCGGGAGGCGCGGGGGTTGGCTTCCAGAATGTAGACATTGTCTTTTCCATCCTCTGTCCCCTGGATGGCATATTGCACATTCATCAAACCCACCACCTTCAGGGCTTTGGCTAGCTTCTCCGTCCAGGAGCGGATGGTGCTGAGCACCTCATCGGAGAGGGTGACCGTGGGGATGGAGCAGGCCGAGTCGCCGGAGTGAATGCCTGCTTGCTCGATATGCTCCATAATGCCGCCGAGGACGACGGTTCCATTGTGGTCGGCGATCGCATCCACATCCACCTCGATCGCATTTTCCAAATACTGATCCACCAGGATGGGGTGATCCGGTTCCACCTGAACGGCATAGGCCATGTAGCGTTCTAGATCCTCATCGGAATAGACAATTTCCATGGCGCGACCACCCAGCACATAGCTGGGACGCACGACCACGGGATAGCCAATATCCTTTGCCACTTGGAGTGCTTCGGTGGTGCTGCGGGCGATGCCGTTGGCGGGTTGGCGAATCTCCAGGTCATGGAGGATGCGCTCGAACCGCTCCCGGTCTTCTGCGGTGTCGATGGAGTCGGGGGAGGTGCCCCAAATCTTTAGCTTGGGATTTTCGAGGCTATTCAGATAGGCTTGCAGGGGCACGGCGAGTTTCAGGGGCGTCTGGCCACCAAACTGAATGATGATGCCATCGGGGTCTTCGGCCTCGATGATGTTGAGCACATCTTCTTTCGTCAGCGGCTCGAAGTAGAGGCGATCGCTCGTGTCGTAGTCCGTCGATACCGTTTCTGGGTTGGAATTGACCATGATGGTCTCGAAGCCATCATCGCCTAGGGCGAAGGAAGCATGGCAACAGCAATAGTCAAACTCGATGCCCTGACCAATGCGGTTGGGGCCACCGCCCAGAATCATGACCTTGGGGCGATCGGAGGGCAGCACTTCGCTTTCCGTGTAGGGTGCAACCCCATCGGAATCCACCGTGGCTGTTTCGATCGGCGTTTCGTAGGCCGAGTAATAGTAGGGGGTGAGCGCTTCAAACTCAGCCGCGCAAGTATCCACCGTTTTATAGACAGGGATAACGCCGAGGGATTTGCGGTGGGCGCGCACGGCATCTTCGGTGGTCTTGGTGGCAAAGGCGATTTGGCGATCGCTAAAGCCCTGCTGCTTCACCGCCAGCAGTTGGGGGTGGGTCAGCTCTTCTAGCGGTGTGCGCTTCAGCAGCTTTTCGGTCTCTAGCAATTCCTGGAATTGATAGAGGAACCAGGGGTCGATGTTGGTGAGTTCAAATACTTCTTCCACCGTCATCCCCATCAGCATGGCGTGGCGCACCGTGAAGATGCGATCGGGGTTGGGGGTGCGCAATCCGGCCTGAATCTGGGCGAGGTTGGGTAGCTTTTCGGCGCGATCGCACCCCCAGCCAGAGCGTCCTGTTTCGAGCGATCGCAGGGCTTTCTGAAATGACTCCTGGAAGGTGCGTCCGATTGCCATTGCTTCGCCCACGGACTTCATCTGGGTGGTCAGAGTGGGCTGGGCACCGGGGAATTTCTCAAACGCAAAGCGAGGGATCTTCGTCACCACATAATCAATGGTGGGCTCAAAGCTGGCTGGCGTTTTCTTGGTAATGTCGTTGGGAATTTCGTCTAGGCTGTAGCCGACTGCCAGCTTCGCCGCCATTTTGGCGATCGGGAAGCCTGTCGCTTTGGATGCCAATGCAGAACTGCGGGACACGCGGGGGTTCATCTCAATCACAACGACTTCCCCCGTCATCGGGTTCACCGCAAACTGGATGTTCGATCCCCCCGTCTCCACCCCGATTTCGCGAATGATTTTGATGGAGGCATCCCGCAATCGCTGGTATTCCTTATCCGTCAGGGTCTGCGCCGGGGCAACGGTGATGGAATCCCCCGTGTGAATCCCCATCGGGTCGATGTTCTCGATGGAGCAAATGATCACCACGTTGTCGGCCAGATCTCGCATCACTTCCAGCTCATACTCCTTCCAGCCGAGGAGAGATTGTTCGATCAGAATTTGCGACACGGGGCTCGCATCCAGACCGCTCTGGGCAATTTCCTCAAACTCTTCCTGGTTGTAAGCGATGCCACCCCCGGTGCCACCCAGGGTATAGGCTGGGCGGATAATCAGCGGGTAGCGGCCAATTTCCTGAGCAATTCGCCGGGCTTCGGTCATGTTCTGCGCCAGTCCGGAGGGGCACACGGCCAACCCAATGCGCTCCATCGCTTCTTTGAACAGCTTGCGATCTTCCGCCATTTCGATCGCCGGAAGCTTGGCCCCAATCAGCTCCACCCCAAGCCTTTCGAGGGCACCATTCTTGGACAAATCCACGGCTAGATTGAGGGCGGTCTGTCCGCCCATCGTCGGCAGCATCGCATCGGGACGCTCCTGCTCGATTACCTTCTCCACCATTTCCGGAGTCAATGGTTCGATGTAGGTGCGATCCGCCATTTCTGGGTCGGTCATGATGGTGGCGGGGTTGGAGTTGATTAGCACCACCTCGTAGCCTTCGTCGCGCAAGGCTTTGCACGCCTGGGTGCCGGAATAATCAAACTCGCAGGCTTGCCCAATAACAATAGGCCCAGAACCGATCAGGAGAATTTTGCGGAGGTCAGTACGGCGGGGCATGGCTACTCTCGTGTCTGTGCAGTGAATCCTGATTATTTTAGAGGCAATCTGCTGTTTGCGAATGTGTTCCTCTGGGGATATGTGGGTCATTCCGCCACACCCAATCAAGGGATAATGGGGGAGCGATCGCCCTCAAATCCTTTAATTCCATGTTTTCCAAAGAAAGTCTTTTTGCTATCTCCCTTTTCCCCTACCTCGGCTTCCTCTGGTTTCTCACCCGCTCGCAGCAAACCCCTCGCCTTGCGCTGATCGGGTTCTACATGACGCTGGTGTTCGTCGGGATCACGATTCCCGCTGGCATCTACGCTCAGGTTGCCTTGGAGAGTGAGTTGGCCAATGTGGACTGGCTGCATGGCGGAGCCGAGGCATTTCTAACGCTGTCTAATATTCTGGTGGTTCTGGGGTTCAGCAAAGCCATTGCAGAAAAGCAACGCAACGCCAAGCAATAAGAACGACCGTGCTGGATAAGTAAGGGTGTTGTTAGCAAAACCTGACACAGCATTCATTTATTCATTGCGATCGATCGCTTCAAACGCCCCAAAACGAAATATTCGAGATTACGATCGGGCGATCGCGTAGATTTTTTTCAGTATTTTCCTCGGCGATCTATGTATTTTCTCTTTTCAATGTGTAAAATGGATGCAAGGTCGGAATTCACGGAGACGACTTGTCGTTAATATGCAGGGCGATCGCCCACTCAGCTCCATACAATCAAGCAACGTTGCTTGTTGATATGGGGTTTCCATCGCCGAGTTACACCGATCTCTTGTCCCAGGCACTTCGTTTGATTGAAGCAGTTCTGATAGTAGCTTGAACGTTGGCTTATCACGGCCAGTTTTTGAGCTTAGCTGTTGCTTTACAGCGCTTTCAGAAGCATAAGCAATTTCGCAATATCCCAGGCATATTGCATTCACACTGTTTGAATTTATTCCACTTCTACCTCACTCTGTCCATCCAACGGCGTGATTGAGGTTCATCTCTCAATATCTCTTTGTAGTGCTTTCTGAGGGCACGACTTTAGTGTGCTTTCCAAAACATTTTTAGTACTCAGTTGAGATTCTCTCAGACAAGCTTTCTAGCGAAATTTACGCAAAAAATAAGTCCCAGGCTGTTCTATTTGTTGTATCTAGTAGAAGAGTTTCATTTTGCATGGTTAATCTTGACTACGAAAACCATCTTGAAGTGCAGCTGGTTAAAAACAAGCCAAAGGAGAAGCCTCCTTCTGATAATGGTCTAAGATTCATCGCAACTACAGTCATTTCCGTTCCGATTGCACTAGAGCTTATAGGAACTATTGATGTTTTTCCCGACAATTTGACAATAACGCCTCAAATCCCTCAACCGGAGGTTGTTTTACCTCCTCCACCTACTCCAATGCCTGCACCTGAAATTGTTGACCACCCTATACCGGATAATCCTGTGGTGGAGCCACTAAACCCTCCAGTTATTGGAGTCAGTAATACCAACCCTGGTGTCTTAATCGCTGGAAGTATGCAGATTGATCAATGCAATGGACATTTCTTGGCAGCCAACTTTCGAGCATATCCTGCTTATACTCCCACTGCGATTAGAGGTGCAGTGTTGCGAGGGGAGTGGGTTTATTTGACAGGGGAAACGGCTGATAGTGATGGGATTCTCTGGTACGAAGCGATCAACTATGATCCACTGGCGTTATCCGAAGATGGCTATGAGATTTACTATCGATCTCAGGCAAATCAGGTTGGGTGGATAGCTAGATGTTTTGTGGAATAGTTAGGTAGCCCTTATTTGCAACCCCTCGTCCTGCAAAGTAAAAGGGGAGTTAAATTCACAACAAGCTCTCAATCCAGCAGTTCATCCATTAGGCAGAAGTCAGCACAATCCTTGCCTCTGACCATGATCCACCCGCGAATAAATTGCGGGCTAGTCTGCAAAGTCCACTGAAGGGACTGGCCGGGTATGGTGCGGATAGTTTTGGGCGGCTGGGAAGAACCCATTTTAATGGGTTTACGTCCATTGCATTAGCCCGCAATTTATTTGCGGGCGAGGGAGCGATCGCGAGGGGTTCAACCCAAGTTGCCTATCGGTATCGAGAGGGCTTGCGATCGCTCGCGTCAACTCTCATCGATAATGGCACTGCGATCGAGGATGAGGAGGTTGCGGAGTTGGTCGGTGTTGAGGTCGGTGAGCCAGCTTTCGCCCGTGCCAACGATTTGTTCGGCGAGGGCTTTTTTGCTTTCGATGAGTTCGTGGATGCGGTCTTCCAGAGTTCCGGAGCAGACGAACTTGTGAACCTGGACGTTGCGGGTTTGGCCGATGCGGAAAGCGCGGTCAGTGGCCTGGTTTTCGACCGCAGGGTTCCACCAGCGATCGAAGTGGAAGACATGGTTGGCACGGGTGAGGTTGAGCCCAACCCCTCCGGCTTTGAGAGAGAGGATGAAGATGCGGGGGCCTTGGGGGTCGTTCTGGAAGCGATCGATCATCGCTTCTCGCTGTTTCTTGCTGGTGCTGCCATAGAGGAAGAGAACATCGCGATTGAAGCGATCTTCCAGGTAGGTTTGCAGCCAATTTCCCCAGGTAGCGAACTGGGTGAAGATGAGGGCGCGATCGCCCTCCGACAGCAATTCCTCCAGCATTTCTTCCAACCGTTTCAGCTTCCCGGATTGTTCCAGAGTGGTTGGCTGGGATCCATTTTTGGATTTACCCTCTTCTGACTCGTCTTTAAGTAACAGAGGGTGGTTGCAGACCTGCTTCAGCTTGGTGAGTAGGGCCAGGATCATGCCGTGACGTTGGATACCTTCGGAGGATTCGATTTCCCGCAGGGATTGATCCACCAGGGATTGGTAAATCGCAGCCTGGTCAGCGGTGAGGCCACAGAAAACCGTCATCTCCTGCTTATCGGGGAGGTCTTGGATGATGGAGCGATCGGTTTTGAGACGGCGCAGGATGAAGGGCTGGACGAGCGATCGCAGCGTCTTCAGCGAATCGGTATCACCATAGCGTTCGATGGGCACCGCAAATCGCCGCTGGAAAAAGTTGCGCGGCCCCAAATAGCCGGGATTGAGGAAATCCATAATCGACCAGAGTTCCGATAGGCGGTTCTCGACGGGCGTTCCGGTGAGGGTGATGCGGAAGTCGGCGTCGAGTTGGCGCACTACCTGGGACTGGCGGGCTTCAGGGTTTTTGATGTTCTGCGCCTCATCCAGCACCAATCCTTGCCAAGTGGCCTTTTTCAAATCCGCTTCGTCCCGATAGAGCAGGGCATAGCTGGTGATGATCAAGTGCTTGCCCTTCACCTTGCGGAGAAACTCCTTGCCCTGGTCACGGCGATCGCCATGATGCACCATCACCTTCAAGGCGGGGGCAAAGCGGCGCACCTCCCGCTCCCAGTTGCCGAGTACGGAAGTCGGGCAGACCAGCAACGTCGGATGCTCTAGGGCATCGGCTTCTTTCAAGTGCAGCAAAAAGGCGATGAACTGAATGGTCTTTCCCAAACCCATGTCATCGGCCAGACACGCGCCTAAGCCCCACCGTTGCAAAAATGCCAGCCAGGAGACGCCCCGCTCTTGATAAGGCCGCAGTTCTCCCCGAAACCCATCGGGTGTGGGAATGTTCTCAAGGCTCTGGTTGCCTTTTGTGAGGGTGTTGATCAGCTCCTCTAGGGCTCCCGATGCTTCGAAGTTCAGCACGGGCAGCTTGTCGATCACCTGGGTATCTCCAGTGCTCATGCGCAGGGCATCTTCCAGGGAGAGGGAGTTCTGGTCTTTGCGGCTCGAGAAGAAGGTTTGCGCCGCTTTGATGTCCTGGGGGCGCAGCTCTACCCATTCCCCATTGATTTCCACGAGGGGCGTGTTGAGGGCGACCAGGCGATCGAACTCCTCTTTGGAGATTTGCTGGCCGCCGATGGTCAGCTCCCAGCGGAAATTGAGCAGGCTCTTGAGACCCATGCCCTTGCTCTTTTTAGGGGGCTCAGCGCGGACGCTCAAGCCCAGACGATTGGCCCACCCATCCTGACGAGCCAGGCTAGGTGGCAGCACCACACCGATACCGCTATCTCGGAGGCGATCGCCCACGGACTTGATGAACTCATAGGCCTGCAAGGGCTCCAGAGGGCAGAACTCCGGACGCTCTGTCTCCAGGCTGGGCTCAATCAGCGGATAGAGCCGCGAGGCCAACCCCAAACCCGCTAGCAGGGTTTCCTGGGGTTGCTCCACCATTTGCCCCTGCACCACCATTTGCTCCACCGGATTCTCCCAAATCGTGGTGGCCGGAATCACCAAATCGGGATTGTCGGTGGATTGCAGCCCATATTCCAGCGACCAGATTTGCTCCTCGGCAGGGGGGGGATGCAACTGGAAACAGGTGCGGAAGCTGGCGATTTGCTGATCTAGGTGGCGTTGTAGAGGGGTACGCCATTGCGCCAGCAGCGTGTTCAGCCGTTCCAGATGGTTACTGTCGGCGGTAAAGAGTTCTTCTGTGCCCAAACTCAGTAACCACTTGTGGGCAACGGAATCTTTGGCAAGGGGCAAGTTGGGTAGGTCGTAGTTGGCGATCGCCGTCCGCACCTGCGCCTCAATGGTGCCATTCAAAAAGTCGAGCAGCAGCACCCGAGGGGAGGCAAAGGTCGGGGAAACCTCCTTCTCCTCAGTGGCCTGATAGGTACAACAGGCTCCCGGCATACGTTTGACAAATTGCTGCAACCGCTCCTGGTCAACGCTGCTATCCAGCAACACTTGCCAGAAGCCGTCGCCATCGTCATTGTCGGCATGTAGGCCAGGGATGAAGCGCGATCGCGCTAGCAAATCTAGGTTCCAGCGAGCGACATGGGACCAGAAGCGCAAATCGGCTCCCAAAAAGCCATCACTCGCATCCATCCAGCCCAAGGGCAGTGAGTTGAGGAATTGGATTGCCTCCATTGGGGTGAGGCTGATGCCACACACCTGCCAAGTTTGCAGCGTAGGGGGTTCCTCCGTAGCAAGGGATTGGGCGGAATGGCGGGGCATCCAGTAGGTTTCGCCATCCACTTCCACCGGATCTGCCGGAGACGAGAAGGCTAGCGATCGCCAACGCCCCTCGGGTAAAGGTTCAGGGGGCTCTGCAACAGCAGTGGCTTTGCGCCGTCCTCGACCCCGCTTAGCGGGTTGAGGCGCAGCCAGGGTGACTTCGGCAACGGGCCAGGTGATTTGTCCGGCTTGTTGCAAGGTGGAAAGGCGATCGCGTAACTCTGCCCAGGACAGCGTAAACGGATGAGAAAGAGAGGCATCCGTTGCCGACAAGGGATCGACCCGCCGCCAGACTTCCCCCCACAGGAAAAAACACCCCGTACCGCCGCGCACAGTGACCTCCGCTGCATCCTCTGTAGCAGCAGAAGCAGGTGTGCAAATCGATCCAGGAAGCCAACTACCGTGTAATATCGCCATGCAAGTTGAGCGTGTTCGTTACCAAATCATGTCTATCGGATCGCGTCGGTCAGATACGTTCTCAATGCTCCGTTTGTTCGGATCTCCCCTGCCCAGATCCTCGCAATCGAACGCAAATTATCTGCCCATTTTGCCCGGTCATTTCCCGATTGCACGATCCGCGTCACTCCTTAGTTCGACCACCACCCACTCATGCCAAATCCCTATTACCCACTCTTTTGCTAGAAACTCTTTTGCTAGAACCGATCTGCTAGAGATTTGATAGAAAGCTCCCTGATCACCGTTTCCCCGGACCTCTTTTCCTGCTCTTTTTTCTTTTTTCCTGTTTTTATTTAAAGGACTCAAACCTATCTGAGGCTTTCTGAGCGACGCTCTAATCACTTGTTGCGATAGATTCGCTCCTGTCGCCAGATTTCGCCTATGTTCTCTTCTAACAAATCAAGCACCGATTGAGTAGAATCCTGACTGATGCCGATGAACCCTTCAGGCGCTCGTTAAGGAATAGGTTGCTTTGCGCTGGCGACCCAACCGTTCCCGATCGATTTGAGGGAAATGCCAATGTTGCGATCGCCCCATTCGTAAAACAACACCCGCCTCGCGGCCAAAAAAAGGCCATCTCAGCGTCAGCAAAATGCAGTTCCACATTTTCTTTGTATCGGAAAGTCGCCAGACGCGGGGCGATCGCAAGAAAACTTAAAAGTTTGTAAACCCCAAAAGTCGCGAATATGGCTAACCCATGGGATCCCATTGTTCATCCGTAACCCGCACTCTGATAAAATCGAAGGCTGCAATGAAACGCCGTTACCTGAGACGCGCACCCGTTGCACAGCCTAAGATTACGTCAACGATATAAACCCAAATTGCGGGTTTAGGGTGTGCAAGGCACAGCCGTAACGCACCGTAAGGAACCGTAATAAACCATTTAGCTTTGGTGTGTGATTGAACCGATCACACCTCTTTGGGCTTCTAACCCCATTTCTCAAACGAATCATACTCAGCGGAGAACTATTTCTATGGCTCGGATGTACTATGACGCGGACGCAAACCTCGACCTTTTAGCGGGCAAAACGATCGCCATCATTGGCTACGGCTCCCAGGGTCATGCCCATGCCCTCAATCTGCGTGACAGCGGCGTGAATGTAATTGTGGGGCTCTACCCCGGCAGTCGCTCCGCTGCCAAAGCCGAAGCCGAGGGGCTGCCCGTCAAATCCGTTGCCGATGCGGCTGCCACTGCCGACTTAATTATGATTCTGCTCCCCGACGAGGTGCAGAAGGCCGTATTTGAAAACGAAATTAAGCCCAACCTGAGCGCAGGCAACATTCTTGCCTTTGCCCATGGCTTCAACATTCACTTTGCCCAGGTGGTTCCACCTAGCGATGTGGATGTGGTCATGGTTGCGCCCAAAGGCCCCGGACACCTCGTACGCCGCACCTATGAGCAAGGGGAAGGCGTCCCCTGCCTGTTTGCCGTCTACCAGGATGCGACTGGCCAAGCGCGCGATCGCGCCATGGCCTACGCCAAAGGCATCGGCGGCACCCGCGCTGGTATCCTCGAAACCACCTTCCGCGAAGAAACCGAAACCGATCTGTTTGGCGAGCAGGTCGTCCTCTGCGGCGGTCTAACCGCGCTGATCAAATCTGGCTTTGAAACCCTGGTCGAAGCCGGCTATCAGCCCGAGCTGGCCTATTTCGAGTGCATGCATGAAGTGAAGCTGATCGTCGACCTAGTGGTAGAAGGGGGCCTGTCCAAAATGCGCGACAGCATCTCCAACACCGCTGAATACGGCGACTACACCCGTGGCCCCCGCATCATCACCGACGAAACCCGCGCCGAAATGCGGAAAATCCTCAGCGAAATCCAGACCGGCCAATTCGCCCGCGACTTCGTCCTCGAAAACCAATCCGGCAAACCCGGCTTCACCGCCATGCGCCGCCGCGAAGCCGAGCACCCCATCGAAGAAGTCGGCAAAGACCTCCGCGCCATGTTTAGCTGGCTGAAAAAGGTCTAAGGAGAAGTCCAGAAAAGGATTTACCCTTTAGGACCGTGCCCTTCGACTACGCTCAGGGCCCATAACGACGCGCTGGCTGAGCGCAGTCGAAGCCAGCGGGCATATTCTTTTCGAGAAACCACCGAACGGAAAAAGCGTTAACCTGATGCCCTCCTCAGATGCGAAGCGACTTAATGCTTCTCATGCAAAGCCGCTTGCTGAAAGGGGGCTGAGAGAACGAGTACGGGACAAGCGTTAACCTGATGCTCTCCACCGATGCGAAGCGGCTTAACGCCGCCAATGCAAAACCCCTTGCGGAAGGGGGTCTGGGGGAACGTGCTTCGTTCCCCCAGTCAGGGGGTTTGGGGGGCGACGCGCCCCCAAGCCAAGAAATATGCCTCTACGAAAACCAAAACCAGATCATCTTTGAAAGCCTCGCATTACGAGGCTTTCAAAGATGATCTGAGTTGTCACTACTCAGCAGGAGGCTGTGTACCTTCCTGGGGCAGCGGCAGGAAAAAGCTCCCACTATCTCCCCCTAACACCAGCGGTAGCTCAGCTCCATTGCGCCAGGCTTCAACCATCAAACCCTGAAGTTCCAACTGCCGCAGAGATAGCACAGCAGAGGTGGGTGCTTGACTGTTGAGGATGGCGATCGCATCGGCCTCTGCCTGGGCTTCAATGCGAATGGCTTCTGCTTCCTGGCGTGCCGTTTCCTGGCGCAGCACCGCCGCTTCCCGCCGCTGGGTTTGCACCGCCCGCTCCGCGATCGCTTCCTCCAGATTGTCGGGTAGGTCGATATTCGCCAGAGAAACGTTGGTGACAATCACCCCGGTTTCTTCCGTTTCCTCCACCATCGCTGTTTCGATAGCCGATGCCATCTCTTCCCGATTTTCCAAAAAGGCGATCGCCTGATACCGCGCGGTCACCTCTTTGACCTTCTCATTCAAACGGGGGGTGAGCAAAACACTGACGACCCCAGCCTCATCCCGATAGGTCGAATAAATGCGATCGGCAAGGGTCGAATCCACCCGCCAGTTCATCGTCACCGACATCCCCACCGCCAAGCCTTCTTGGGAACCCACCGCAATATTGTCCAGCGCCAATGCTTGCTCGCGGGTGGAGAGCACCAAAAACCGGGAAACAAAATGCGTATGAAATCCTTCGCCCAAGGGGCCACCGTCAAGCTTGCCCCATTTCACCCGAACCCCCACCTCACCGGGCTCCACAAAGCTGGCGCATCCCGTGGTCAAAAGGCTCGCTAGCGATATCACCAACAGACGCTTAATCTTATCCATACTTATTCTGCTAATAGGGCTGTAGCTAGGGCACGTAGACGCATGGCCTGATTTCCTGCATCACAAATGCATCATGAACGCTGCTATCAATGTGCCCGGTCGAAACGGGAAAAGAACATGGGAGGTACGGCGTCGAATGAAGCAGGCCGACGCGACAACGACCCATGCCGCCGAGCATACTCAGCTTCTTTCGTACCAAGCTTGAGCCCGTAGCGATGCTCACCCCAACGTTAACAAACGCACTAGGCTGCCTATGACGTACTTAGGGAGACTTAATTACTGTTCTGGGAGAAAAACTTGAAATGAAATGTTGGCTGACGAGCGATCGCCCTCATCTATTTCTCTTCACGAATAACACGAAGGGTTGAACATACACTTTTGTTGAGCGAGTACTAACCTTTCGGAAACCAATCGTCCGACAGTACAGCATTAATGGAGTAAGGGTATTCCTGCGGAAATACTGGGAGAGCCATCTAGCCTGGTTCGCTGATCGCAGCAGCTGAGCGAGTTACCCGATTGGCTGAAAAATCTATTGGTTGGGTCGAAGCTTGTGAGACTCAAACCTGACAAGGCTAATGATGAAAACTTTCTGAAGGTGGCGGCATGATGCCTGCAACGAAGCTACCATGTCAAATGAGTTCAGGCTAAACCTCCAAATGGGGAAATTATCCAGCATCTAGTCTGCCTAGTTTCCCTGATTGGGGAGATAGCCTGAAGCAATCTTGATAACACGCCGTTCTAGGGCGTTACAAGGATAATTTTCGGCCTAGCTTCTTTCAAAGGAAGTGATATTTGACTCCAGATCCAGCCAACATCCTGACTCGGGGTGTTAGGCCGACTGTAACAGGAGGAAGCAGGCTAAGCAATAGTTACAAAAACGATGACTGACTCCGAAAACACTTCGATTTCAACACGCCCGGTCGATCATGTTACGTCCACGATTAAGGGAGTCGTTGGTGCTGTTCCCATCGTTGGCCCATTCCTCACAGAAGTTGTGGGTACTCTCGTGCCAAATCAACGAGTCGATCGGATTGCTGACTTCGCTCAGAAACTGCACGATCGCATTGAATTGCTTGAGAATGAAAGCCTCCGGTCACTGTTAACGGACGAGAACTTCACAGACCTACTCGAAGAGTCTCTACAACAGGTCGCCAGATCAACCTCAGATGAGCGCCGAGAATATATCGCCAACTTGGTTGCGAATGGCATCAACAATGATGATATGGAATACATCGAAGACAAACATCTACTGCGCATTCTCGGCGAACTCAACGATATTGAAGTGATCTGGCTTATTGCATACGCGCAGGGGTTCTACATGGGGCAGCGGTCTGAATTCCAAGAACGACATGCTAATGTGCTAAGTCCGATTGGTGCGCACATGAACTCTTCGCAACGGGAACTTGACCAAGAATCGCTGCAAGTTAGTTATAAGCTACACCTTGAACGCGAAGGGTTACTCAAAATCAACGATCGTGGGTCGTATGACATTGCCCCGCTTGGGCGTCTGCTTGTGCGCCGAATCGGTATGGAAAATATGGTGTGAGGATGCGCTGTACCGGATCACGCTCGTCATTTGGCTTTTCGACATTTACTCCTTCGTTCACGCTTTTTGGTTGTTTGAATTTTAATCGTATCGGGCCGCGTGCCCGGTGAAACTTTACCGCTATACGACCCATATCACATACAGGGAG
>JADEXA010000035.1 GCA_015207365.1 Vacuolonema iberomarrocanum LEGE 07170 | reverse complement strand
CCCCAATGTTTGCCGCCTCTATGGGCGCTGCCCCCACGGACAGGATCGCTGTCACCAGGAAATGCCCCTCCTCCAACCTGCTGTTGACATGGCTCCCACGCCCACTAGTCACCAAGTCGCCTGCCACTTTCCTCTCAATACTCCTTAGCAAAGAGTGACTTGATAAAATTTGAAACCCTTTACAATCGAAGGACAACCGTAGCGAATTGCTTTGGAGCTCTGTCCAGACCAATGACCCTTCAAGACCTGGAAAAGCAAGTATTGGAATTATCTGCAAGTGATCGCTGGAAACTCGTGCGATCAGTTTTAGCCTCTTTAGAAAATGAAACGCAAGCAATGGTAAAGCGAGGAAACCTGTTAAGGCTTCGAGGTATCGCAAAAAATCGAACCGAGGCTCCCGAGACTGACCCAAAAGCGGCCTATGTAGATTACCTTACTGAAAAATATCAATAATGCGTGTTTTTATCGATACTAACGTAGTCCTTGATTTACTACAGGAAAGAGAACCATTTATTGAAAATGCTGAGCGCTTATTTGAACGCATTGATGCTGGAGAGATTGAAGGATTTATCGCTGCAACAACAATTACAAATATCTTTTATATTGTCCGTAGAGCATCGGGATTAGCAATTGCCTATGATGCCATTGCACAAATCTTGACTGATCTCACAATTTGTCCTGTGGATCGAGATGTGTTGGAACAATCATTAGCGTTGAACCTTTCTGATTTTGAAGATGCCGTACAGTATGCTTGTGCTTTAGCGTATGGCGTAGATTTCATCGTTACTCGTGATACTAAAGGATTTGCAAACGCAACGATTCCAGTTATTCTACCCGAAGCTCTTAGTTTTGATTAGGATATTAAATTTTGAGGAATGTAGTAATCATTTCATTTTTGAATTGAAGTTGATTTTGATATTTCTGGAAATATAAATCTAAGGAATATAATTTGACAATGAATCGGGAAATTTTAGATGTAATTTATGATGCATTCTTTATGTGGAAATTGATGTGAGATGCGATTGCTAAAGCATTCTATGAGAAATTGGGAACAGGTAAAAATAAACCTAGAATGCAAATAATCTAAACTTCAAAATCTAAAACTTAAAATTGACTCATGGTTGGAATTTTGCTCGTTCTGGTAGCAGCTTTGCTTCTGGCGATCCAGAATGTGGCGTTGAAGATTATTGTCAGCCCTGGCGAGTTCCTGGGGTTGTTCCCGTTGGGAGGATGGGTACGTCCGACGGTGGACCATGCGTTGCTGTTGTTGCAGATGCGGATGCTGCTGACGGTGCCTTTAATGGTGGTGCTGACGCCGCGATTATATGACCACGCAGGGCAAGAGTTGGGGTGGTTTTGGAATCGAGAAGCATTGCAAACGCGACCGAGTCATCGCCACTATGCTCTGAAAGTGATTGGGGCCTGTACCTGCATTTTTCTGGCGCTGGTGTTGCTCTATGTCGCTATTAGCAGCCTTACCACTGGAGTGGCGGTAACGATTTTCTTTATCCACCCGGCGATTACGGTGCTTCTGGCCTGGGCGATTTTGGGGGAGCGGATTCAACTTGGGCAATTGGGGTGGATAGGACTGGTGCTGATAGGGTTAGTGCTGACCTCGCCCTCGATCGCCAGTGGGGCGCTACAACAAAACTGGCTGGGAGTGGGTGCCGCGATCGCCGCTGGATTTGCCTATGCCGGATATAGCCTGCTGACGCAACTCAGCCTACAGCGGCAACCGAATCAATCTGTACTGCATCCGGTCACGTTTTCCTTGCTGCAATTCATTACCATGCTGGTGCTGGCAACCCTAGGCTTGCGGTTGATTACCATCGACATTGCACCAGGCATGTGGGCGCAGATCTGGAGCCTGACGTTGGTATCGGCGATCGCTGCCATGGTGGCCTATATCTTTAACAACATCGGTATCCAGCGCATTGGGGCAACGAAGGCATCCCTCATTAGTTCCACAACACCCATTCTCACTGCGCTTCTTGCGGCTTTGTTGATTCGCGAGGTCCTATCACTTCGCCAGATCTTTGGCATTGTACTGGTAACCTGTGGTATCGCAGCTCTGAGCTTGCGCTTTAGAAAGTCAGCACAGCCAGACTAATGTCTTCTGGTGATGGCAACTCGCTAGTGGTTAAGGCTATATCTGCGGCTAAGACTTAAATTGGGTTTGCCGGAGAGTGGCTTTGTCCCAATCCCCCAACGTGGCAGCAGCTTCATAGGTGCTGTTGAGGAAGTCCAGCAGCATTTGGTCAGGGAACTTGGACTCTCGCACCGCATCGTAGGGTAAGACAAACTCTCCCAGGGATTCGTGGAAAAAGGCGGCATCGGGCTTCACTGTCGCATCTTTAAAGCCGTCGGGGGTGGGGTAGGCATAGGAATAGTAGGCTGGGTAGCCTAGGCCAGCTCCAGGCCAAAATCCGGCACTGCTCACCTCCTGACAGTAAGCTTCCTTCGCAACATCATCGGGAAGGTTGGGAACACCACCGGGATGGTCGGGAGCCGATCGCCCAGAAAAGCGGGTGACCGCTAGATCGAAACTACCCCAGAAGAAATGCACCGGGCTGACCTTCCCAGAGAAGTGGGAGCGAAATTCGCGAAAGACGCGATCGCTCTGCAACAGCACTCGCCAAAACCGATTGGCATAATCCTCATCATAGGGGCGGTACAAATCATCTTTGTCAAACGGAATCGGGTCGGGCACTTCGTTGGGGGTGGTGTTGATTGTGACGGAAATCCCTAACTCCGCCAGACATTCCATCACAACCTGGTAAAAATCCGCCACAGAACGAGGGCGCAGAGCCACGGTTTGTTTTTCCCCATCGCTGGTGGTAATCCGTAATCGATGGTCGATGAAGTCGAACTCTAGCTGGAAGATGCGATCGCCATCGGGAATTGGCCCTGTCGTTAGCCCTCGTGCTGTGACATACAGCGCCACATGCCAGGAATGGTTGATCCAGGGGGTTTTGACCAGCCGGATTTTGCCTGCAATCTGTGTCCACATGTGCAGCATGGTGTAGGTATCTTGCCATGCATCGAGGTCGAGACTCGGCCAGCGGTCAGTGGATGAGTTAGCCATGGTGATGTCGGAGGTAGGTGTAGCGATGGGGGAATCTGCCTGGCGATCGAGCCTATTTTCACATAAATAACCTGAGTTCGGGTTAAGTCCACCAGACGGTTGAACCCGCGACGAGCCGAACAATCGTCAATTAGATAGGCCGCAATGCGTTATCCACCTTGCACAATAAAAGATGCTGCTGCATCCAAGGATTTATGCCGATGCAATACTTTCGTGCCAACGTTTTGCCCTATATTCGCTCAACGATCTTGCCATCAAAGGTGGCTCAACTCTTCATTCAAACAGGGCTGAAATGGAGCCAGGATAACTGTCCCAGCATGGCGGCATCCCTCTCCTACTTTGCCCTCTTCTCGTTGTTTCCTATCCTGTTGATTGCGTTGAGTTTTCTGAGTTTGTGGGTGCGCCCTGGAAGCCAGGGGTTTCAGACGATCCAGGAAAATGCTCAGCGACTTTTGCCCCCAGAGGTGTATGACTTGGTGCGAGAAACGATGCTTGCCCTCAGTCAAGACAGTGTAGGGGCAGGCATTGTCGGGATTGGGTTGCTGATCTGGTCATCCACGGCGGTCTTTGCCGTGCTGCGCAACTCGGTGAACCAGATTTGGCGATCGCCTAATTCCGTTGAAGATGCCTCTGTCCGGCGAGTGGTTCTCTCCTTTGCGGCAAATCGCGTCTTTTCATTCCTGTTGGTGCTGGGCTTTGCGTTTGCGCTGTTGTCATCCTTGATTTCAAATATCGTCATCCGAACGGTTCTACAACTGGTGATAACGTTTGAAGAAACCTTTGCGGTGGTCGAAGTCAATGAATTGCAGCTCACGCGAGGGCTTCAGATTGTCTCATCCTTTTGCATCCTGGCTTTGGTCGCGGGCATTCTGTTCAAGATCTTGCCCTCCGTCTATGTCAGTTGGAAAGATGTGTGGCTAGGCGCTTTGATTACGGCGTTGCTGCTCAGCCTTTTGCAGCAACTCGTGAGCAACAGCGTTATTTCGATTGGTAGCCGCTTCCTTTCCTATGGGGTTGTTGGCAGTGTCATGGTGTTGCTGTTGTGGATTTTTCTGACCTTTCAGATCTTCTTACTGGGCTGTGTGTTGACGTTTGCCTATGCCCATCTGTTTGGTAGCCGTCGGGGTTCTGTCGTAAAAAGAAGATGAGGGTATAAAATCCCTCTTCCTTATCTATATTTACGCAATTTACGCAGCGATACTGAAGATTTGGTGGATAAAGGAGATCTGTCCTGTCCCATTATCCCTATCGATATTTTGGATTTGTCCTTTGCGGATCATCGCCATGGCTTCATACCCTCTAAGGGTGCGTCGAGCCGTGGTGAAGGAGCCGAAGGCTTCGTTGCTACACCCCTATTTAAGAATGACAGGCTGCTGTGCTTGGTGGTCGTAGCTTAGCAGCGTTTGACGCCTGAGACGAGTGCCCAGCATCTTTTTAATCGAATAGCGATTTTTTAGCAGACGGACTGCTTTGGGCTTAGGCCATCGTCAATCATCCGCGCAGTCAAGAATTTCTTCTGTCCTGAAAATGCTCAGGCAGCCAGAGAGATAGCACGGGTTGTGGTCAAGAGCGCCATTTCGAAATGTGACCCTCTGTGAATAGACTAGCTTGCGGTTGCACCTATGCTTAAGCAATGGCTAGGGAGTTGCTTAAGCAATGGCTAGGGAGTGAGCTATGCAGCTAAGAATTCGGCTTGATTTGACCTCTGAACATCGTCAGCGCCATCTGTTGGCCGGTTTAGACAGCTGGGTGAAGCTGGGACTGCTGTCAGATGCGCAAATTCGTGAATTGGCCTACAAGCTGAGTGAGCCTATCCTGGCTCAACCGACAGCGCAGCCAGCACCGATTAACGACTTTGTAGCCGCAACTGCTGAAAGTACTGCCCAACCCGAGCCTAGCCCGGCTGTACCGCCCCACAGCTGGTTATCGCGAGCCTTACGATCGCTGCTGGATGAAATCAGCGTTATTTGGTTGTTATTTCTCGGTGTCTTCTTAGTCATTGTCTCTTCCGGCGTACTCGCCGCTAGCCAATGGGAGACTTTTTCACCGGTTGGGCAGTATGCCATTCTGTTAACCTACACAGTGGCGTTCTGGGGGGCGAGCGTTTGGGTGCAGCGACAGGCACACTTGCAAACCACCGCTAGAATGCTGGCGCTGACAGCGCTGTTGCTGATTCCAGTGAACTTTTGGATGATGGATGCGCTCGGTGTGCTGAGTCGCCCGCTGGGACTGGGCATTGGGGGACTGGCGGCTGCGATGCTAACCGGATTGCCTTTTCATCGCCTCACCCATCGGTCGAACCAGCTGAATCTGATTGGGTTGAGCTGGCTGCACTGGGGCTGGGGCTGGGGTAGCTGGCCGCTGCTGGCGACCTATCTTGGCACGATTGGCACGGCGGCGAATCTCACCTATCAAGATCGTCAGGCGTCTCTCGTTGAAGGGGCTGATCCTAATCAGATAGACGCGGAACAGCCAGAAGCGCGATCGCGCGTGCTCTCTTTTGACATGCTCGTCATGGCGCTGTCTATTTTGATGCTGCTGGTACGTGGTTTGCTAGTGGTGCAGCTGCCGCCGCATCAGCTAGGACTCGCGGCGGGTATCTGCGGCTGGCTATTGGTTTGGCTAACGCGCCGTCAGGCGGCTCAGATCGTCTGGGGTCGTGTTGGGGCTGGGCTGCTGCTGGCTGGCTGGGCAATTTCGGCTGGGCATGAGCCACCCTGGCAGGCGATTGGGGTCAGTGGGCTAGCGCTTTGGCTGCTGGTCGATCAGCTGCGGCAAACCTGGCAGCGCGATCGTTTGCTGATGGTGCTGGGGGTTGCATTTCAAGCTTACTGTCTGCTGTGGTTCACCATTCCTACGACGGTGCGCAGTCGCTTTTTAACCGGTTTGTCGGACCTCTTCTCAACGCAGTCAATTCAGGGCAGCGAATGGGTTAGCCTAGGACTCTTTCCCTTTCTCATCGGATTGCTGCTGTTTGCTAAGCGGCTCCAAGGTTGGCAGCAGCCAAGATTAGCGCTCACAACTGAGCGAGCCGCCCTGGTATTAGGCATTGGGCTAGCGCTGCTAGGCATCACCAACCGCTTCAGTGCCGTTGCGAATCTGTCGCTTTCGGCTATCACGCTGGGGGTAATGCTGCGATCGCGACCGCAGGTGTCCGCTGCACTGGTTGCCCTGACACATGGCACCGGCCTTTTGGCGCTGGCCGCCGGAGTGAACTATGTGGCACCTGGGCTGAGCGCGGTGCAGTGGACGTACTTGGTATTGGGCAGTGCGATCGCCGAGTTGTTAGCGCATCTCATCGTGCGCCGTCAGCCTTGGCAGCGGAGCACCTGGCAGGCGGGTTTGGGGCTTTCAGCCCTGAGCTATGGCTTATTGCTTTGGCACTGGGGCGAGCCTCCCAGCTGGGTATGGCTGCTGGTGCCTGTGGTCTTAACGCTGGTGGCCAACCATCGGCGAGCTCTGCATCCACGTGCCGCCGTTGGGTTCACGCTGGTTGCGCTGCTGCTACAGGCAGTCTGGCTGACGAACTGGCCGATTGCGATCGCGAGCTTTGCGGTCGGAACAGTTTGTATGGGCTTCAACAGTCGGGTTTGGCGCACCGACCTCGTAGCGCTGTTTACGGTGGGCTCAAGCCTGGCTTTGGTTAATAGCAGCCTGTGGTATGGCCTCATTGCCGAGCAAGAGACTGTCTGGGGCAGATTGCTGATCGTGTTGGCAATTGAAATTTGGGCGCTGTGGCTAATGCAGCGAGGGCTGATGCGGCGTAGCGGTGAGCTGGCGGCGCTCTATGCTCGGGCGACTCAGGCTTGGGGCATTGGCCTGATGGTTGGGCTGATGCTGTGGTCTACGCTGATAGCTGCGATAACGCTGCTGGCGCCGACCGACATTCTGGTGCGCTACCAAGCCTACATCGGCTACGTACTAGCGGCAGCCATTCTACTAATCGCGGCACTGCTCGAAGCGATTCGGACTGAACCCGCCGAGTGGCGCTATTGCAGCCTAGCCTGGGTAGCTGAAGTCGCGCTCATACTGGGGCTGACGCTGCGCGGCGTGGGCTATGAGGGGGTTGCGATCGCAACCTTTGCACTAGGGCTGGTCTCGCAGCTGGTCGCTGATATCTGGGTGCGCAGACATCCGCCCTATCGTACGAGCTGGCACGGCATCCCGATTGCCTATGCGCTGCTAGGGGTGCTGCTCGGCCATGTTGCATTTCAGGCAGAGACCGGGCTGTACACACTTGCCGCAGCAGCACTCTTTGTCGGGGTCGGACGCCGACAGACGTCGCTGCATCCCTTCGCCTACTTAGGGCTCGCCACGCTATCGATTGGCGCGTATGAACTGCTGATTTATCGTCTGCTGCAGGCCAGTGGCGGGCGGCCTGGCGACGGGCTAGCGCTGCTGGCTGGGCTAGCGCTGCTGATTGCCCTGCTCGAACGCTGCTTTAGCTCTTGGCTGCTGCGCTATTTGCAAATTTCGCCAGAGGGGTTGCGCGGTGCGGCCCATGTTCACTGGTTAGTGGGCAGTTTGCTAGCCGTTGGAGCCGCCATTCAGGGACTGGGTCAGCCCTATGGTCTCGCCATTTGGGCGGTGACCTCGCTACTGCTGGCGGGCTATGCGCTGAGCATTGGTAACTATCGCTGGACATCGCAGCCGCTGATTTTTACCTCGTCTGTTTGGACGACGCTAGGACTGCTTGAAGCGCTGTTCTGCGTGGCCTATATTCGCTTTATTTGGTTTGCTGATCAGACCGGGCTTCTGACCTGGGGCGGCGTCATTGCCTGCGCAATTGGTTTAGGATTTTACCTGGCACCGTGGCAGCGCTGGGGCTGGCCGGTACGCCCGTGGCGGCAGCTGAGCCTGTGGCTACCAATGTTGACACTGAGCATCACGCTCGATCAGGTACAAACCCAGGGATTGCTGCTGATTGGTGCTTTCTATGCGGGGATGGCAAAACAGTTTGAGCAGATTCGACTGAGCTATTTGAGTATTCTGCTGCTCGACTGGGCGCTGCTGCGCTACCTGAGTCAGCAAGGCTGGCTGACAGCGCTGTGGCTAGGGCTGATCCTTGGGTTCTCAGCGCTGTATGTGGTCGAAGTCGAGCCTGAGCTACAGCATCCCACGAAGCGACAGCAGCGCCACTGGTTGCGATCGCTCGCCAGTGGTTTAGTGGGTCTCACAGCACTCTTTCAGGCAGAAGTTTCTGACCCGATGCTGCTATTTGCCGGGCTGACGCTGCTGCTGGGGATGGGCTTTGTGTTTGCTGGGCTCATCCTTAAAGTGCGCGCCTTTTTGTACGTGGGCACAGGGTTGTTTATTTTGCAGGTAATTCGCGTGCTCTGGCTGTTTATCAGCACGAATTCGCTGCTGCTCTGGGCGATTGGTATTTTGCTGGGTCTGATTTTGATCTGGATGGCGGCTACGTTTGAGTCGCGCCGTGCGCAGGTGACCAATCTGTTGGAGTCTTGGACTTCAGCGCTAGAAGCTTGGGATTAAGCCAAGTGTGTAGCGTTGCCATAGGGTTCTGTCGCAAAAACAGTGGAATGATATAGCCTTACGCATTGAGATTAGGGCGGATCACATTTTTGAAAGCCCCGCAGCGCGGGGCTTTCAAAAATGTGATTGGGTTTTATAGCGGTGTGCAACCGCATTAAGCACAGCAACGGTTGTGTGTGGCGCGCCGCGCCACACACAACCGTACTTAACTAACGCGCATAGCGCTATAACTAACGCGCATAGCGCTATACCTCAGAATGTAGCGCTATACACTTAAACGTCTTGAAAAGGACGGGATGGGACATGAACTCGAAGTTGGCGGTAGATGACACGAAGAAACTGATTTCCTCATCTACCACTCCCGCGTTTTTGCGACAGAACCGCCGTCGGCATCGCGCCTCAGAGATCGTTTGAACCGTTGATGTTTCATACGCAGTGCGCATGAAACATCAACAAAATGTGTAATATCAAATCCGGTTAAATATCCGTAAAACCCAAATATAGCGGTGTGCAACCGCATCAAGTACAGAAATGGTTGTGTATGGGCGCGGACGCGCCCATACACAACCGTACTTACCTAACGCGCACAGCGCTATATCATTTGTGGCCGCTGCATTGCAGCGGCCACAAATGATATTTGGGTTCTTCAACCGGATTTGACATAAGACCTGAAAGTAAATCCGAGTAGTAAATCTCCGCTATGTTATTTGTGAAATGCTTTTGGCGCAAGCCTTTCACAAATAACATAAATGGTTTTTTATCCGGATTTAAAGCGAGTTATCCTTCTTCGGGTGCAGCTTCCGGCTTGTTGTAGAGAATTTGGACAATGCGAGAGCCGGGTTCGCTGAGGGCATCGCGGGCGATCGCCGCCACTTGCCCCGTAACACTAGCGGTGTATTCGGCCACGATATCTCCAAAGGCATTGCGCTGTAGGGCGATGGTTTGCCCAGGCTCGACAGGGCTTTTCACATCCACCCGCAGTTCCAGAAAACCACCCCCCGAGGCGCGAATCGTTTCAAATGCATTCCCAAAAAATGTGCCTGCTTCTTTGGAGGTACGAGCGATCGCTCCCTCTACCACGCCATAATGCTTGAGCACATTCAGGCTACCCTCGACGGTCAGCGCAATCTTATCGGCATCAAAAATGCGGGGGCGGCCAATTTCTACCGTGAGGGCGGGAATGCCTGCCTCGATCAACGTGAGTTCCAGTGTGCCTTTTTCACCCGGATCATCTTTGATCTGTTCGACGGGAAACAGTTCTGCCATTTGCCGAATCGCAGGCATTTGCAAATTGGCATAGAGGAAGAGAGAAAACTCGCTGCCCGTTGATATTGTGTGGTAATCGATCGCCACATCTACATTGCCTGTAAATAGGCGGTTCCAGAGTAATCCGGCATGGCGAGTGGGCGCATCACGACCCGACTCATCTCCGGGCCACACCCGATTGAAGTTGACCCACTGTCCACCTTCCTGGGCGATTGGCCAATAGCCCCGAGTCGATTCGATGGCCGGACGGGAGACCCCATAGAGGGCAATCACAGTACCGGTCATCGCTGTCGGGTCGATCTGCTCCATAATCCGCCGCACCGCATCCATCGAACTTAGTTCATCTCCATGCACCCCGGCGACTAGTGCAACCCGCGTTCCAGGCTGCTGACCCTTGGCTACCACCATTGGTACATACCAGTGCTGCCCAGTGCCCATCTGCACTCCCTCGAAGAAGAAGCGATGGGTCTTGCCTGGCTCCAGATCATCCACATTCAACTGGCGAATGACGGGTATTCCCTGAACGCGATCGCCGGTGTAAACGGTAGCGCGAGGAAGCGGAAGCGTCACAGAACAAGCTCCTTAAGGAAATGCTGAATCAAACGTAATGGAATAGGATATCTGATACAGCGCTATGCGCCTAGGAAAACCCAATTATATTTTTGAAAGCTCCGCAGGGCAGGGCTTTCAAAAATATAATCTAACCTAATCTAAATGCGTAAGGCTATGCATCTACCTGGGTTTGCATCACCGTTTCCAGGGCGTGGGATGAAATCCAGTCGTGTTCGGCGGCATGTTGGGCGGCGATCGCCGTATGGGAGAACAGCTGATAAGTCACACCCTGTTGGCGGAGCGGCTCCATCATGGTGTCGATGGCTTGGAGGTGAACGTGGTCATTGGGAGTGACATTACGGAGGTAGATCGCGAGAATGCGACCCGGAAAGTCGTGAGCCAGCTTAGAATAAATTTCTGCATCCTTCTGCCCAGTATCCCCAATCAGAATAAAGGAGAGTTCAGAGAAGCGGTCGAAGATGGGATCGATTTGCTCGCGCTTGTGGGTGGCGTGGTCAAAGGCCAATAATTTTTCAAGCGTAAACTCAATATCATGCAGGTGCATCGGGCCTTTGGGCACCCCGTTAATGTCCATAAACTTTGCGAACAGATCATACATGTTCCAGGCACTGCTCGAAACATAAAAGATGGGATTGCCCTCATGTTCTGAGACTCCCGCTTGCAAGGCTTGATAGAACTGAGGCACGCCAGGAAAGGGCCGTCGCGTCCGCTCATTGCCCATATAGGCAATGCGGATCATCTTGAGCAGCTCCGTCGCTGCGGTGTAGACGATCGTGTCGTCGATGTCGCTAATCACGCCAAACTTGGCCTTGTCTGAAACGACGATGGCCTCCCCCTGTTCTGAATCGGAGAGGAGGGGATATTTGTCGGTTATTAACTTTAGGTCAATCGGTTGCCAGAGGCGATCGCCTGTCAGGGGCGGCTGCAGGTCAATGCTGGTTTCAAAGAAGCCTTCTTTGTTGGTGATGGCGCAGTATTCCTGTCCGTCGACATGAATCTGTACCTGCACACCGGGCACTTCATCTGTCTCAAACCGACGATACATATTCACCAGGTTTTTCCAAAGTGATGCGTCCTCTTCCCGCAGCTTGATGCCTTCATCTTGCAGGACCCGTCCTTTCAAGTGAAGTTTATGGGGCGTGCCATAGCCGAAATAGGGCATGACCCGAATTGGATCTTGGATGCCCAGCGCTTTTGTGACGTGATATTTAACGGTGACCCACTGGTCGTGGAGGGTATCTATCGCCTCAGATACGCGCCTCACGTAATCCTGCATAGTAGTTTTAATAGATTGAGCGCCTGCCCCAACCTAAGCCCAAACTTTGATGCAGGCGACTACCTCTGGATAGATTTTTTCTACTTCCAGAGATGGAAGGTCACAGACTTATACGCATGAACGAATAGCTCATATCAAATCTGGTTAAAGAACCCAACTATCGTTTGCGCCCGCTGCAATGCAACGGGCGCAAACGATAGTTGGGTTTTCTACCAATTCGCTTAGAATCCACTACAGATCATTTTTTGAAAGCCCCGCACTGCGGGGCTTTCAAAAAATGATCTGGTTTTGGTTTTCGTAGAATTGGTATTACGGCTGTTTAACCGGATTTGATATCCTATTAAATCTGGATGAGCAAAACTATTTATAGTTTTGCGATTCGAACTGGGTATTAAACCCGCTCTTGAGCGTTGAGGAGGCTGTGAATTGTTTGCGTCAGTTCCTTGAGCCGCACGGGTTTGGCCACATAGTCGTTTGCCCCAGCTTCCATGCAGCGATCGCGATCGCCACCCATCACCAGTGCAGTCAGCGCAATGATAGGAATATGGGAAAACTTAGGATCCTGGCGAATGTGTTGCATCGCCGCTATCCCATCCATCTCCGGCATTTGAATATCCATCAGAATGAGATCGGGAGCATGGGCTGTGGTGAGGGCGATCGCCTCTTTGCCATTTTTCGCGGCTAACAATCGATATCCCTTCGCCTGGAGATAGTCCGTAATCGCTTCAATGTTCGCGTCGTTGTCTTCAGCGAGCAGAATGAGCGGTTCCTTGCCTTCAACGGTGGGGGCGATCGCCTCACCCGTGGGAATATCTACAGGGCTCTCGCCAGTATCTAAAGTCTTCTCCTCCGGTAGTGAGAGGAGAGGGGCTGGCTGGCTGTAATCAGGGAGGCAGACGGTGAAACAACTACCCTCGCCGAGTTGACTGCGGAGGCTTACACTCCCCCCATGCAACTCCACAATCCGCTTGACCAGAGCTAACCCTAATCCTGTACCTTCGTATCGGCGATTGAGGCTGCTGTCGACCTGCACGAAGGGTTTAAACAGTTTGGCTTGATCCTCTGGGCTGATGCCAATGCCCGTGTCTTCCACAGAGATGCACAGATAACAACAGATTTCTCCGCAATGATCCCCTGGGTGATGGTCGGAGTAACGTGCTTGCGATGCTATCGGTTGAGTCAGCTGGGTGAGAGGAGGACTGTTCTGCAAATTAATGTCATGTGGCTCTCGATGCACTTTCAGCGTGACACACCCCCCTGCCGGAGTGAACTTCACAGCATTGGCCAAGAGATTGATCAACACCTGCCGAATCCGTCGTTCGTCTACGCGAATCTCGCCCAAGTCAGAGGTGAGCGCGACATTCAATTGCAATTTCTTCTTGAATGCTTGCTGTTTCACAAAATTCAGGCTGGATTGACATAAGTGATCCACCGAAACCTTAGAGAGGCGAAGCTCTAGCTTGCCCGCCTCGATTTTTGATAGCTCCAGGATGTCGTTGATCAGCCCCAGCAAATGCTGACCACTGTCTTCCACGGTGGTCAAGGCACGTTTCTGGGCGTCGCTGATTGCTCCAAACACCTCTTCCAGGAGGCTTTCAGACATGCCCAAAATGGCGTTGAGTGGGGTCCGTAGTTCATGACTCATGTTTGCCAAAAACTCGTCTTTCAAGCGAGTAGCCCGCAGGAGTTCGGCGTTGATATGGGTTAGCTGTAGGTGGCTATCTTGCAATTGGGTGTAAAGTTCGGACTGTTGAATGGCGATCGCCAACTGCCCTGAGAGCTGTTCCAACAGCTCAATTTCCCAGTTTTGCCAATCGCGGGGGCGATCGCACTGGTGGGCAATGACTAGCCCCCACAAGATATCTTTTTGCACGATAGGAACGACCAACTTGGCGTGAGTCTTGATCCCTGTCAAGAACCCTTCCGATCCGTTTGGCGCATCCTCGGCGTCTCGATCGGTTAAGACAAAGGTGTGTCCTTGCACATAGTGCTCATAGTTTTCTTTGGGAAAAATGACTTCTGGGGCCGTGCGTTCGAGAATCGCAGGCCAGTCAGGAACGACTGATTCTGCAATCACCTTTCCAGTGCCACTGGGCAACACGCGATATACCAGCACCCGATCGCACCGTAACACTTGGTGTAGCTCTGTTACGGCTGTATCGAGAACGGTTTGCAGGTTCAGAGAGGTACGAATCCGTTGGGCGATCGTATTTAGCAAATGTTCGCGGTTGGCCTGCTGCTGTAGCTGTGCTTCTGCCCGTTTGCGACCGCTGTTATCCACAACAACACAAAGTGTCTGATCCTTCGTTCCGGGTAGAACTGCTACGCCCAACAAGATAGGGATGCGGCTGCCATCCTTGCGGATATATTCCTTTTCCCAGGGCTCGACCACGCCTCGCTGTTGCAACTGTTCGATGGCTACCTGGTCTGCCGCTACATATTCAGGCGGTGTCATATTGGCCCAGTTGATGGCTCCGGCCTGCAAATCCTCGCGGCTGTAGCCTACCATTTCTAGGAAGCGATCATTGGCGTTGAGTATATGCCCTTTAAAGCTGGAAAATATCATTCCCACAACACTGGACTCAAAGATCCGCCGGAAACGGATCTCGCTGGCCTGCAAGGCTAACTCTGCCTGTTTGCGATCGGTAATATCCGCAAAATATCCGACAATCTCTAGAGGGTTACCCGCCTCATCCCGCACGAGCCGCAGTTCATTCCGTACCCATAGGTAATAACCGGCTCGGTGTCGGAAACGATATTCCTGGTTTTGATAGCCCTTTTCAAACAAAGCTGCCCGATCCGCTGAGATTTGGGGTGCATCCTCCGGATGGATATGATGCGTCCAGCAGCTACCCTCATCCAGTAATTCAGCTGGCTTATAGCCTGTCACCTGCACAAGATTTTCACTGACAAAGGTAATCGCAAAATCCTTGTCTGGTTTGCAGGTAAAAATTACAGCCGGGTTCGAAGACAGCACAAATTGTAACCGTTCCCTCAGCTGTTGGTTTTCTTGCTCAGCTTGCCTTCGAGCGCGAATATCCCGCATGATTCCCTGAATAATCTGCTCTCCCTCTAAATCAATTGAAGCGGCTGTAATGCTTACCGGAACTTGGTCGCCACTTTTCTGCAAGACAAATGTCTCAAAGGGTGGTTCCTCGTTGCCAGCAATGATGCTGTTGAAATGTCGACGTACGGCGTCCAAACTTACTTTTGGGTGCAGGTCAGAGCTACGTAAGCGCGTCAATTCATCGCGGCTATAGCCGAGTAATTCCTCCGCCTTGCAGTTAACCTCAAGGATCTGTCCCTGCGGATTCGTTAGCACAATGGCATCACTCGCGTTGTCCATCAACGCCTGATAACGTTGCCCGCTTTTGAGCAATGCAGCTTCTGCTTGTTTCCGTTCGGTGATGTCGATATGGCAACCAATTAATCGCAAGGGGTTGCCCGCTTCATCCCACTCAATCACTTGCCCAGAGCAGATAATCCAAACGGTGGAGCCAGTTTTATGGCGATATCGTAGCTCTACCCGATAGGGAAACTTGCCCTGGCTTTCGATGTGTCGTTGGTAAGCAGCATAAGCTTTGGGTAAGTCTTCTGGAAATACAAGCTGCTTCCAAGTTTCAGGTGAATTGGCGAGTTCATAGTCTGCATACCCAAACATGTGCTTAAAGCCAGGGCTAATGTATTGGGTGCCATTGACGAGGTCACTATCCCAGTACCCTCCCAGGATGGTGTCGAGCATCGCTTCTAGAATGTGTAACTCCTGCCGCATCTGGATCGCTTGGAGGCGTTCTTGCTCGGCTTGCTTGCGATTGTCAATGTTGAGACTCGTGCCCACAATTCGGTAAATATGATTGGCGGCATCCCGAATCGGCGTCAGGGTTGTCATCCACCAACTGGGTTTGCCCTGGAACGTAAGGCGCTCCTCATAAGTAATTGGCTCACCGGCGCTGACACAATCTGTATAGTGGGAGCGCACTTCACTGCCGGGTGTTTTTCCTCGCATCGACTTGGCCGATTGCCCCATAATTTGCTCAGCAGCAGGGTTAAAGTCCAAAAAGCGAAATTCCCCATCGTCCAGCACATCAATGGTAAAGATGGCTTGTTCTACCCCCTCGTAAATGCTACGGAGGTATTCGCTGCGTTCTTGCAGAGTTGCTTCGGCTTGCTTCAGGCTTGAGAAATTATGGGTAGTCTGTTGGATGGCGATCGCCAACTGCAGGCTCACCTCCTCCAAAAATGAGCGATCGCTATGTCGCCAGTAACGAGGTTGGTCGCACTGATGGCCAACCAACAGCCCCCAAACGCTGTTCTCTACCAGAATGGGCACCACCACCATCGATTTGACGTGGTAGGGGGCAAGCTGTTCATGGGGCGCAGCGGAATCAGCATCGTCTGCTAGCGCCAGGTCATCGACCACCAGCGTTTGCCGACGCTTGGCCAGAGCCGCAGCTTGTTCCCGGAAATGGGGCAGGAGGGTGCGATCGCCCAAACAGGCGGGGTATTCATCGCCAACTGACTCGGCACGCACCCCACGGTCGAGCGCAGGGTGATGTTGATAGACCAGGAGGCGATCGCATTGCAAAATCGGTCGCACGGCTTGAACGGTCGCCTCCAGAATCTCTTGTAAATTCAAGGAATCATGGGTTTGCGTCGCTAGCTGTGTTAACAACTGTTCCCGAACGTTCTGGGTCTGCACCTGGCGCATCTGCGCCTGGGCTAGTTGGCCGGCCATGCGGCAAATCAATCCTGGGTTCATTTGGCGCAGTAGTGTGGGCTGAGCTATCAGTCCGACTACTGCGCCATCCTCTTGCACAATCACTACCTGAGACGTGTGCTGACCCTGCATCAAACGCTGCACGGCGGGTAGGGATGCTTGAACAGAGGCTGTAACTGGGGGATGTTCGATGACATCCTGTGCCTGCATGACTTCAAGATTCACTCCCTGGGCGAGCAGGCGCACGATATTGCGTTCGGTCAAAACTCCTAGCGGGTGGCAGTTTGCCCCGGCCTCTTCCATAATCACGATGGCGTTGGTAGCCTGCAGCGCCATCTGCTGGACGATCGCAGCTAGGGTGGCGGTGGGCGCAGCCTGCACCACGGGGGTGGTCATGACCTCTATGGCGGTGAGCGAATGCAGCAGGTCAAATGCCTGCAACAGTAGCTGAAGACTCTCGTCAGTGATCAGCCCAATCACCTTGCCCATTTCATCTACCACTGGCAAGTGATGGATTTGGTGCTGCTGAAATAAGCACAGCGGTACAAAAATATCGGTGAAATCTGAATATTTGAGGGTGATAACCGGAGCCGACATCACCATGGATACGGGCAAAATGGCGGGTGATTTTCCGGTCGCTGCCAGACGCACCAAATCACGCTCGGTGAGTAGGCCCACGGGGCGATCGCCCTCTTGAATCAAAACACAACTCTGTGTGGTGTTTTGGGAGGGATGCATGGGTTCCGTAGACGCAGTGGCAGCTTGGGTATGGCTAGGACTACAGGCCACTTCCCTTGCTTGCAGCAAATCGATGGCTTCTGCGACGGATGCCGTCATTGTCAGGGTTGGAGGGGCATGGGCGATCGCGCTTGATAGATCAACTCCAGCAATAAAAGATGCAGGGAGGAACACCATCGATAATACTCTTGTGATTTGATTGGGATGTTTAACGGAATTGTCAACTACACTGCTCAGTTCTAGTTTACCCTGTGGACTTGAATGAAATCTGATAGGAATTCATCAAGAAAAACAGTGCTCTTTAAAGTTTTCTTGTCCTATAAGAAGGCTTTGATGAACATCAGTGCTCCATCTTACCTAGCTTTTTTCAGAACGTATTAACAAGCGTATATTTACAGGATAAGTACAGAACAGAAATTGGTCTGGGCAGAAATGATCCTATGCTGTAGCAACTCACCTGCCGAGTATGAGTCGCTACGGTTTGCTAGATCTTGTTGATATCAGTCCTAGCCAATCACTGAAAGGCAAGCCTAATCAGCGCTACCTTTCAATAAAACATTGCTCCAGTTCCTGATTCCTAATCCAGCTTTGCTCGCAAGAAACCTGTCGGAGAAACGTAAGAAAAGCACCCCAGGGTTCTCCTCAAACTATGCAGAATAAGACTGTCACTTTACTCCTTTTCATAGACGCTGTTCATTATTTGAGAGGCGATGGATTATGAATGGCTAGTAACGGATGAGGCATGCCTGAGCGAACCGTAAATCCTGACTGATGCGATCGCTCTGAGCGAAATCTAAACTGCTCGCGCAATCGATCGTGATTTGTCTTTAAAGGTTGACAATCTTCGAATGCTCAAATAATTGTCCGACAGATCAGACTAATTTTGATACTAAGTTTCACTATAGAGATTGATGTCTTTATAGTCACTTTGGTGTAACCTCTGCCCTGCGATGGATTTTGCTTGAGGTAAATCTGCCCTATGGTAACAAACAGGTTTATAGCGAAGCATTGAAATGGGATATATCGTTATTACCTATCGTCTTAGCCTGCTCATAGTGAAGCGCAGAGCTGAAGCACAGAGCCTGCTGTCCAGAGTTGATAGCCAGAGATCAGGTTTTACCCAATATGGATAAGGATCCTATCAGCAGGTACGGAAACACATGAGAATTAACCCTGTCTCCAATCCATTAGTGATTAGCATCACTGATGAAAATAATTAAAAAGTATCTGCCAGAATTGATGAATTTAAAACTATGAGAAAATGAGAGCAACAATAATGAGTTTGCATTCAAATAAAGCTGTATTTACAAAAGCATGACAAAAACATGGCGAAATGTCGATAGTAACAGGAGAATTAATAAATCATTAACTTGATGAAGAGGATGGCAAGATTGGGTGCAAAGATGAGGGTGATCAAAACCGATTTGTAAATGATTTGAAAACTAGATTTTTGAGAGCTAGTTTTTTAAGAATAAAGTTGTTTGGATGCCAGAATGGAGACGACAAGCTAGAAGCGATTGGGGATTCGGCTTCGCACATGTGCTTCTGTGCCTTGTAAGCTTGCCGGACTGAATATTGTATGGCGTCTTGTCCGACGCGATCGCTCTGCCCAGACTTGGGACTTAGATTGGATAAACCTATGTCGAATCGTTCAAATTCTCTTCGCAGAGTACTTGTAATCAATAATTCGACGGAAGGGTGCGATCGCTATGAGCGCACCCTTCAGGCGGATCCAGCGATGGTCTATCGGATTAGCACGGAACAAGGCCCCTTTCAAAGCCTGTCCCCTGAATCCTTACAACGGTTTGATGGAGTCTTATGGGTGCTCGATGTGCCTGAGCCAAAAGACTTTGAACCAGTGGCTGCCCTCAAGTCGGCCAGTCCAGAGATGTTTCCGCCCCTGGTGGTGATTGGCAACAATGAAGCTGAGGCAGCGGTATGGGCGCTCAAGCAAGGTGTAGCGGACTATTTGGTGCGCGATCGCATAACGGACGATGCTCTCCGCAGTGCGATGCGGAATGTCATCGAAAATGCCGAATTAAAACAAGCCCTACAAATTAGCTACGACCGATTTCAAGCATCTGTTGAAAGTTTGATGGATTGCTTTGGCATTTTCACGGCAATCCGGGATGAGGCCGAGCAGATCGTCGATTTTCGCATCGACTACCTCAATGAAGCGGCCTGCACCTATCACCAGATGCCCCGCGAGATGCAGCTTGGCCGGAGATTATGCGAAGTACTGCCCGAACATCGTGCATCGGGATTGTTCGATGCCTATTGCCAGTTGGTGGAAACGGGGGAGCCGGTTGTCCGAGATTCGGTGCTCTACACCGATACAGACAATGGCGATCGCGGCGTTGGGCGGGTGTTTGATATTCGCGCGACTCGGCTCAATGATGGCTTTGTGGCCTCCTGGCGAGACATTACCGAGCGACAGCGGATAGAGCAAGAAATGAGCCTGTTGGTGCTCGATCTGCAACGGGAACAAAGCCGACTTAAGCGACTCATCGACATGGCTCCGATTGGGATTGGGATTGGGACGAGTGAAGGGGAGGTCAAAAGTCTGAATGATGCCATGTTGCGGTTGCATGGCTATACCCGAGAAGAGTTTGAGCAGCATGGGATGAACTGGCGAGACTTCACCCCCCCCGAGTACGCGGCACAAGCCGCACAAGCGATGGCCACGTTGCCGCAACGGGGATATTTGCCGCCAGAAGAAAAGGAATTTGTGCGACGTGACGGAACACGCATACCTGTATGGATTAGCGCTACCCAGTGGATCGATGCTGAGGATGAGCATGTGGCCTTTGCAGTGGACTTGACGCAGCAGAAGCAAGCAGAAGCAGAATTGCGGACGAGCCAGCAACGCTATCGAGAACTGGCCGAAGCCATGCCCCATATGGTGTGGATGGCGGATGCGACTGGAGCCATCACCTACTGGAACCAGCGATGGTATGAATACACGGGGTTGAGCTTGGCGGAGTCGATGGGCACCGAAGGGGTTGTGGTCGTTCACCCCGATGAACGCGATCGCACGTTGGAGCTATGGGAACAAGCGATTGCGAACAGTGAGTCTTTTGAGGTCGAGTATCGTATTCGTCGCCGGGATGGGGAATATCGCTGGTTTATTTGTCGAGGGTTGCCGACTCAAGATTCGCGAGGGCAGGTTTTAGGATGGATTGGGACGATGACTGACATTGATGAGCAGAAGCGGTTGCATGAGCGGTTTCAACTGGCGATGCATGCGGTCAATGGCTTGGTGTTTGACTGGGATCGGCAAACCGACCAGATCTATCGCTCAGAAAATCTGCATAACCTCATTGGCGTGCATCCAGATGATGCACCCCCCTACCTCGGTTGGTGGAATGAACGGATTCATCCGGATGATTGGGAGCGTTTGCAGGTGCAGACGCAGCAGTTCCGAACCAGTGCCGCCACGCTACAGGAAACCGAGTATCGTATCTGGCATGAAGAGGGGCATTGGGTGGATGTGTGGGATCGGTCTTATCTGATTCGAAATGACCAAGGGCAGGTGCAGCGGATCGTCGGTTCTACGGTGGATATCAGCGATCGCAAGCGGGCAGAACGTGCCTTGGAAACGGCTCATATTCAGCTCAAAGCGGCTCTGGAGGCCGGATCCATTTACACCTGGCACTGGCATCTGCCAGACAATCGCGTGGTCACCAGTCGACGTCTGGCTCATTTGTTTGGTGTTGATCCCGATGGTGCCGTTTCTGGACTGCCGATTGAGCTATTTCTGGCGGCTGTCGATCCCCTCGAACGCCCCAACGTAGTTGCAGCAATCGATCGGGCGATCGCGACGGGGGAAGACTACCAGGCCGAGTTTCGCCTCCACGATGCAGAGGGACAAGAGCGCTGGGTCATTGCGCGGGGACGGGTCGAGTACGATACCAATGGACGCGCGATCGCCCTGCCAGGGGCCCTTGCCGACATCACCGAACGCCACCAGGCCGAGGTGGCCTTGCAAAAGAGCCAGGCTCAGCTGCAGCACCAACTGGCTGAAATCGAGGCAATCTACCAATCGGCACCCATTGGGTTAAGTGTGCTGGATCGGAATCTGCGCTTCGTGCGGATCAATGAGCGACTGGCCGAAATCAATGGGTTGCCCAGCGATGCCCATTTAGGCCGCACATTGGGCGAGATCCTGCCTACTCTGGCCGATGCGGTGGAACACCTCATGCGAGCGGCTCTGGAAACGGGAGAACCCGTGCTGAGGATCGAGACCCAGGGGGAGACCCCGGCTCAACCGGGTGTCATTCGAACTTGGCTGCAAAGCTTTTATCCTTTGAAGAGTGATGGGCAAGTCGTTGGCATCAATATGGTTTGCGAAGAAATTACCTATCGCAAGCAAGCAGAGGATGCCCTACGGCAATCGGAAGAACGCTATCGCACGCTGTTTACGTCGATGAATGAAGGCTTTTGCGTCATCGAATTGATCTTTGATGAGCAAAATACGCCCATTGATTACCGCTTTTTGGAAAACAATCCTGCATTCAAGCAACAAACTGGATTTCATTATGCCGAAGGGTTTACCGTTCGTGAGCTCTTTCCAAATCTCAATGAGCATTGCCTCGAGCAGTATAGCGAAGTGGCTCGGACTGGAAAGTCTTTGCGCTTCGAGATCTATTCCCACGTGATTGGTCAGTGGTTTGATGTATCGGCCTTTTCCATTGGACAACCCGACAGTAACAAGATCGCCATTCTCTTCAAAGACATTACCCATCGCAAAGCGATTGAAAGTAACCTGCGCGATCGCCAGGAACGGTTGGATCTTGCAACCCGGGCGGCGGGGTTGGGTGTGTTTGAATGGAATCTTCAAACGGAGTCGGTCATCTGGGAAAACCAGACGATGTTTGATATTTTCAACCGCACGAAGGCTGAGGGGCCGATCAGCTACGAAGAATTTTTCAACTCCGTCATTCATCCGGGCGATCGCGAATGGTTTGAGCAATGTTTACAGGAGGCATTGGCACCCGACAAGCTGTTCCATGCCATCTGTCGGGTTCGTTCCCCTCGAAGCGGCTCTGGCAACCCTTGGCGCTGGGTTGAATATAGTGGCCGCTTTGAACGGATTCCGAATTGCGCGCCCCAACGATTGGTTGGCGTTGCGCGCGACATTACCGATCGCATCGTGGCTCAGGAGGAGTTGCGATCGCGGGAACTGCAGTTCCACACCCTGGCCGACAACATTTCCCAATGTGCCTGGATGACCGACAAAGATGGATGCGTATTCTGGTACAACCAGCGGTGGCTGGACTTTACTGGAACGACCTTCGAAGAAATGCAGAAAGATGGATGGTCAAGGGTTTGCCATCCCGACCATATCGATCGGGTTCTAGAAAAATTTCAGCAATGTATCGAAGCTGGCGAAACCTGGGAAGATACCTTCCCCCTACGCAAGCATGATGATACCTATCGTTGGTTCCTTTCTCGGGCGATTCCCATTCACGATGATCAGGATCATATCTTTTGTTGGTTTGGAACCAATACGGACATCACGGTGCTGCGGCAGACCGAATTGGCATTGCGTCAAGCATCGGAACGACTCAACATCGCCCTGAAAACTGTACCGATTACCCTTTTCAACCAGAATCTGGATCTGCGATACACCTGGGTATACAACCCTGCCTTTGACGATGGGGAAAATGACATTGTTGGCTGTTGGGATGTTGATTTATTTACTCCCGAATCCGCTGAGCACCTCACGCGCTTGAAACGACAGGTGATCGAGACGGGTGTTATGACGCGGGAAGAAGTCAAGGTGTGTCGGCTCAACGGGCACTGCGCTGACTATGACTTAGCCATCGACCCCCTGCGAGATGAGAATGGCACCATTCGGGGCATTACCTGTGCCGCGGTCGATATTAGCGATCGCAAACGAACAGCGGCAGCTCTTGCTGCCAATGAGGCTCGCCTCCGAGGGTTTGTCGAATCCAATGTTGTGGGCATTGTCGCTGGCGATGTTTATGGCAACATTCACCAGGCCAACGATGAGTTTCTCAAGCTGTTGGGCTATACGCGAGAGGATTTCCAAAATGGAAGCTTGCGATGGTTGGATATGATGCCGCCCGAATGGTCACAAATGGATGCGGCAGCCGTTGCCGAAGCGCGAGAACGAGGCGCTTGCACCCCTTACGAGAAGGAATATATCCGCAAAGATGGTAGCCGTGTGCCGGTACTCGTGGGCTATTCCCTCGTGGGCGAGGATCGGGTTGAATTGGTTGCTTTTGTCCTTGACCTCACCCATGTCAAGCAGGCTGAAGCCCAACTGGAACGGCTACTACAGCGGGAACAGGATGCCCGGACTGAGGCAGAACATGCAAATCGAGTGAAGGATGAGTTTTTGGCCGTTCTCTCCCACGAACTGCGCACACCGCTCAATCCTATCTTGGGCTGGTCAAAGCTCTTGCAAACGCGCAAGCTCGATCCTGAGAAAACGGCCCAGGCCCTAGCCGCCATCGAACGCAATGCCAAACTACAAACCCAGTTGATCGACGATTTACTCGATGTGGCGCGAATTTTGCGAGGCAAGCTGAAGCTGGAGCCCGTGCCCGTGAACCTGGCAGAAGTGATTGTAGCGGGAATAGATACAGTGAAACATGCGGCGATCGCAAAGTCGATCCAACTGCGCTTCTCTCCAGATCATGCAGCTCCGCCGATAGTAGTTTCTGGGGATGCCGGAAGGCTGCAGCAGGTGGTTTGGAATTTACTATCCAATGCCATCAAGTTCACCCCAAATAATGGCCGCGTCGATATCGGCCTCGCCCAAAACGCTAACCAAGCACAAATAACTGTAACCGATACGGGGAAAGGTATTAGCCCAGACTTTTTACCGTACCTGTTTGAGTCGTTCCGGCAAGAAGATATTTCGATTACCCGCCAGTTTGGCGGCCTGGGTCTGGGTTTGGCGATCGTGCGCTATTTGGTAGAGGCGCATGGTGGCACGATTGAGGCATCCAGCCCTGGCGAAGATTTGGGAGCCACGTTTGTTGTCAGCTTGCCGTTGTTGGATGAAGGCCCGGAGGAAGAAAATTTATCCACCCATCCCGATCAGACGGTGCACCTAGATGGCTTACAAATTCTGGTGGTTGATGATGATGTCGATACCTGTGAGTTACTCAATGTTGTCCTCAGTCAGTATGGGGCAAGCGTTGATGTGGTCTGTTCCGTTAATGATGCGATCGCCAAACTGGAAATCAGAACGTTTGATCTACTCATTAGCGACATCAGTATGCCGGGGACGGATGGTTATGCGTTGATCCAACATGTTCGACAGTTGCCCCTGGTAGCCGCCCGAGAAATTCCAGCGATCGCCCTGACGGCTTGTTTACGAGAAGAGGATCGCGACCATGCTCTCAACAGCGGTTTTCAGGAACATATGCCCAAACCGCTGGACATTGAGCAGTTGCTGCAAGCCATTTTAGTCACCATCAAAGCAAAACCTGCTGCTTCCTAGCCTGCCAGCAAGTGCTCCAAGTTGATGGGCGCACCAGCGGCGACAAGCAGCGTGGCGGCGGCTTGTTTCGCCTGGAGCGCAACCGCTGCATTTTTTTGAATCATGGCAACGACGGTTGCCCCTTCCATCAACAGCGTGATTTGCTGGGTCAAGGACTCTGGATTGGGAAGCTGCGCTGCATTGACCAGAGTCAGAATGAAGGCATAGGTTGCCTGATTGTGCGCTAAAGCAACCTGATAGCCCGGATGATTGGAATGCACTAACTCGACCGCCGAGTTGATGAACGCGCATCCTCGGAAATCGGGCTCCTCGAACCAGTCCTTGAGCATGTCGAAAACCACGAGGATGCGATCGCAAGGGTCTGTTGCCAGCGCTTCGACCTTTGCCTTAAAACAGGTGCGCCAGCGATCATCCTGTTCCTCAAGCCAGGCTGCAATGAGTGCATCTTTTGATTTGAAATGGTTGTAAAGCGACATCTTGGCAACACCCGACTCGGCAATGATGCGATCGACGCCGACGTTCTGTACCCCTTCCCGATAAAACAGTTCGGACGCAGCTGCCAGAATGCGATCGCGCACAGGAATACGGGAGGTTTTTGTGGGAGCCATAGGGATGAGATTGGATGATGTGTTGGTGAAACCAGTAACGACGTTGACCTGTAAGGATCGGCAAGCAGGATAGATAGACAGGTCTGTATACTTAGTATTGCATACTTTCCATAGCGCGTCGCCTTAGCCCTCCAGGATACTTGAACGAAGTGGGTTTAAGGCGGTTGACACGGCAAGCTAGACGCGCTGATTCAGCGAGGTATGAGAATTTAGATGTTCAGAGTTGACAATAGACAGACCTGTCTACATAATGAAAATAGACAGACCGTTCTATACAGATTTTACATAAATCGTAGTGTCAAATGGCGGGATAGATTTTAGGCGCTGCCAAAATTTGTCGATTCCGCCGAATGTGCAAGGGTTTGGTGCATTAGCAAAGGCATAACGCATCAAACGGACGCTACCGGACGCCTCAAAGTAACTGTTTTGTGAATACCGCATCAGTGAGCGATGTCATGCCTCGGCTGCGGTTGGTGATTGGTTCCAGTCGATTTCATTGCAACGTTTCTACAGGATCTCCCCATGATCGACCTTTATACCTATGCGACTCCCAACGGGCGCAAGCCTGCTATTTTGCTCGAAGAGCTAGAGCTGCCCTACACCATCCACAAGATTGACATCGGTAAGGGTGAGCAGTTTTCTCCCAAATTTGTGGCCATCAACCCCAACAGCAAAATCCCTGTCATCGTCGATCGCGACGCTGATATTACGGTGTTTGAATCGGGCGCGATCTTGATTTACCTGGCGGAAAAAACGAGTAAGTTGCTGCCAACGGTGACGGTAGATCGGGTCAAAGTGATTGAATGGCTGATGTTCCAGATGGCGAGTGTGGGGCCGATGTTTGGGCAGCTTGGGCATTTTCGTAATGCCGCTCCCGAACAACTGCCCTATGCGATCGCCCGGTATGAAACAGAAACTCGCCGGTTGCTCGGTGTTCTCGATCGCCAGCTAGCCGATCAGCCTTACATCGCAGGGGACTATTCCATTGCTGACATCGCTACCTTCCCGTGGGTCGCTGCCGTCAAGTCTCCCTATCTAAATGTGTCATTGGATGACGTTCCCGCTGTGCAACGGTGGATTGAGCAAATGAAAACGCGTCCCGCTGTGCGCGTCGGCATGGATATTCTCGACCCCGATTACAGCAGTACCTTCGGCACTCTTGCTGGGGCCGAGGAGGCGATCGCGCAATAGGAATGAAAAATCTAGCCGTTCGATGCGGCGGCTAGCGTAGGGCGGCTAGCGTAGCGCAACATAGTGTAATCGGCTATCCGATGGTGAGCGATCGCCTTGCGCTAAGTTGATCGTAAGTAATCAACAGAACGACTTGAGAGGCTCAAACGGTTTCCCGATACTTTGATCATTGGGTCAATACTTAAGTCATTGGGTCAATGCTTTGATCATTGGGCATGTCTGCAAAGTTGACTAGATGCTGTTGGTGCCAAACACTCCACAACTTTCTCATTGAGGGATATATCATGACGTACGATTACGATTTGCTCGTCATTGGAGCTGGATCCGGTGGACTCGCTGCCGCCAAACGTGCGGCCAGCTATGGTGCGCAGGTTGCCATTATCGAAAGCGAACAGGTTGGTGGCACCTGCGTAGTCCGGGGTTGTGTGCCTAAAAAGCTATTGGTATACGCTTCCCAGTTCGCCCACATGTATCACTACGCCGAGGGCTATGGTTGGGGCGCTGTGCAACCGAGCTTTAACTGGAATCGGCTGGCCGAAATCGTAGATCAGGAAGTGAATCGTTTGAGCCAGCTCCATGAAGGCTTTTTAGATAAGGCAAAAGTGGAGTTAATTCGCGGAGCCGCAGCCTTTCAAGATCCGCATACTGTGCAGGTGGGCGATCGCACCCTTACCGCCGAACGCATTCTCATCGCCACAGGCAGCGAAGCCATTCTGCCCGACATTCCTGGGATTGAGCATGCCCTGACATCGCGGGAAGCCTTCAAGCTACCTAGACAGCCCAAGCATGTTGCCATCATCGGTGGGGGCTACATTGGTGTCGAGTTTGCTGGTGTCTTCAACAGCCTCGGCAGCAAAGTGTCTGAAATTGTTCGTGGGGAGAAGATTCTGCGCGGCTTTGATGAAGACATTCGTGACCATGTGCAAGGGGCAATGGTTGATCATGGTATTAACCTGCTGACCCAAACCGTTGTGGAGCGAATGGAGCAAACAGAGGAGGGCACAACCTTGTTCCTCAAAGGAGACAATGCTCCTGAAACGATCACGGTGGATGCAGCGGTGCTCGTTGCGATTGGGCGTGCGCCGAATACGGCAGGGCTGCAGTTGGACAAAGCCGGGGTTGAAATGAAGGATGGAGCCATCGTCGTGGATGAATGGAGCCAAACAAGCCAGTCCCATATCTACGCGGTGGGAGATGTGACGGATCGCGTCAACCTGACTCCGGTTGCCATTGATGAAGGGCGTGCCTTTGCGGATACGGTCTTTGGCAATCAGCCCCGTCCTGTCAACCATGCTAACATTGCCACAGCCGTTTTCAGCCAGCCAGAAGTCGCAACCGTTGGTCTCTCGGAAACAGATGCGATCGCTGAATTTGGCAAAGCCGATGTTAAGGTCTATCGCGCCCGGTTCAAGCCCATGTTCCACAGCCTGACTGGGGCTAACGAACGGGTATTGATGAAGCTGATTGTGGAGCGTCAGAGCGATCGCGTTCTGGGTGCACACATGGTCGGTAAAGATGCCGCAGAAATCATCCAGGCGGTAGCGATCGCCATCAATATGGGAGCGACCAAGCGCGACTTCGACAACACAATGGCGCTGCACCCCTCCACCGCCGAAGAGTTTGTCACCATGCGCTAAAGCGTTTGTAAGGGGAAGAGTGGGCATGCAACGACCCACTCTTATTCCCTCAATCTAGGTAAGAGTCGCGATCGCAGTCCTATCCTGCTTATTCAGAAGCGATGGAAAGGCACTTGTTCTAGAAGTCAACTCTGCGCTCTGTCAGAAGCAATAAACTTATAGCGGTGTGCAACCGCATCAAGCACAGAAATGGTTGTGTGTGGGCGCGTCGCGCCCACACACAACCGTACTTACCTAACGCGCACAGCGCTATATATCAAATCCGGTTGAAGAACCCAAATATCGTTTGCGCTCGCTGCATTGCAGCGAGCGCAAACGATATTTGGGTTTTACGGTTGTTTAACCGGATTCGATATTACTCATGACAGATCACTCAGGCTGCTTCATCTAGACCGTCACCCCATCGGGGTTTGCCGTTTCAGTCATAAGTGCAACGACCTCTTCTGCAGTGAGGTCGGGATTGGCTCCCATTATCAATGCTGCCACCCCAGCAACATGGGGAGATGCCATGGATGTGCCGCTGTAGGAGTCGTACTCATCGTCGGGAATGGTCGAATAGACATCGTTGCCAGGAGCAACAATGTAGTTCAGCTCAGTGAAACCAGCGTTGTTGGAAAAGTCCGTCATCTGCGCCGCGCTATCGACAGCTCCGACGCTGATACCCCAATCAGTAGAATGGATAGCTGGATAACCTGGCTCAACGTCGTAGTCGTTGCCAGCTGCCATGACCACGACTGTTCCCTGAGCCTCGGCATAGGCGATCGCCTCAACAACAGCGTCGGCTTCGGGGGGGAGTCCTTCAGGAAACCATTCAGGAGCATAGCCCAGGCTCATGTTGATGACATCGGCTCCATTATCCACAGCGTAATAGATGCCACTAGCAATATCTCGCAGATACTCATAGTCATCCTGAACACCATAATCGCCAATGACCGAGACGGGCATAATCAAGGAGTCGTAAGCGACACCTGTAATACCCAAGTCGTTGTTGAGCCCAGCGATTGTCCCCGACACATGGGTACCATGACCATACCAATCCATCGGGTCATTAGTGTCGTCAACAAAGTTCCATCCCATCATGTCATCGACGAAACCGTTGCCGTCATCGTCAATGCCGTTATCGGCGATCTCTTCCGGGTTACTCCAGATGTTGTCGGTCAGATCTACATGGGTATAGTCCACTCCGGTATCGAGTACGGCTACAACGGTTCCTTCGCCAGTGTGTCCCTGCTCCCATGCCTCGGGAGCGTTGACCATGTCTAGCCCCCATAGGTCGCCGCCCAAGTTATCAACATCGGGAAATGTAGCGGCATTAACTGCTGCTGCAACCGCTTCCGAGGCATCGACCATGCCATAGCCATAGAGGGTGCTGAAGTCACCGTCGGGGGCATTGGTCGCGGCAATCTCGATTGTGTACTCCCCGGTACTGAACGCTTCATTCCCGCTGCCAGGGACGAAGGGATCATACCAAGTATTGCTGTAACCAGTAACTCCGACATAATAAACACCTGTTTCAGGTGCAATGAAGGTGATGTAAGACTCGTAGGTAAAGGGCTCCTCTCCGGGGGCAGCTGCATCGTCTGAAAAGGCGAGTTCATTGCCTGCCTCGTCAAACAAAATCAAGACACTGTCGTGGAGGTCATCGGGTTCAGAACCTGTGTCAATATCGATCGTGACGAGATCACCCTGATCGAGTTGGAAGGAAAAGAAATCGACGTCCAGCCCTGGCGTAAAGTCGGGATTGTCGCCAATAGTGGTCGTCAGCGTAAACGGATCGGGTGTGATGGAGCTAACGTCAGTGTTGTAGGCATCCGGGATGGTATCCCCAGCCACATCATTGGTTTGGTCGCTGGCGATCGCCAGGTTCAGACTATAGCCCCCCGTACTCCCCGAAGTTCCACTCTCTGCAACGAATGGATCATAGGTAACGTTGCCATCCCCACTGACACTGAGGTAGTAGTTTCCGGCTTCGGTCGCCGTGAAGTTGAGGAAGGGATCGTAGCTAAGATCTTCGTCTGGAGCGCTATCATCATCACTTCGTGCCACCTCATTGCCTTCAGCATCAAACAATCGGAAGACTGAATCTAGGTAAGAACCGGAGAGAGCATCTAGATCGGCTGTGAGGGTATTGCCTGCGTTCAGTTGTACCGTAAAGACATCTACATCATAGCCAGGGCGAACGGTGGAGTTATCGCCGATAGCTCCGATGTAGTTGACGGTTCCTGGTGTGTCTGCGGTCAGCCCTGTCAGGATAGCGGTAGTGAGTGTGTCGTTCGCTTCCTCGGGCTGAGTCAATAGTGTGAGATTGAGGTCATAGTCGCCTGTACTGCTCCCGTTACCACTCCCTGGTGTGAAAGGACGATAGCCACGGTTGTCAGACCCGCCCACACCGATGTAGTAGTTCCCAGTTGCGGTGGCCGTGAAGTCGATGTAGGAATCGCTAGAAAGATTTTCGCCAGGAGCTGCATCGTCATCACTCCACATCAATTCGTTGCCACTGGCATCAAACAGGCGTAGCCCAGAATCGAGGAATGATTCAAGTTCGTCGGCATCGATATCGATGGTGAGGCGATCGCCTGCATTCATCCGCACGACATAGAAATCAACATCCTGTCCAGGGCTCAGGTCAGGGTTATCGCCAATGGTGCCACTGAGGCTAATAGTACTGGGGTTATTGGGATGGAGTCGCGTCTGGGTTGCCTGGGTCAGACTATCGTTTGATTCGGTCGTTGGCCCTGTGAGTGGAGCGTTATCGGATGTACCGATGAGGTTATCGGATTGAAATGAGAGAGGATGGGCGATCGCCTCATCATTTTCTAGATTAGGAAGAAAAGAGGACTCGGCCAATGGAGAGAAAGGTTCCATCCTGTTTTGTGGAACCCTTCGAGTTGAGAAGCTATCTAGTTCTGCATTAATAACCGTAGGGGTAAGAGCCGTTTCGTGCTTATGATGAAGGTTGGAGAGGGGCAGAGAGACTGCTGCCTCAGAAATGGCATTACTTTGGATTGGAATGCGAGACAGGTCTGAAACGAATGGCAATGGGGACCTTTGAGAATCGACGGACATGAGAATCTCCTATAGGACTTATGCCTCAACGTAAATCCCTATCGTGGTTCGTTTGATGCGCTCGATAAAGTTCTCTACGTTGAGACGTGGTCAAGCGGTCAATTGATGCAATATGCCGTACCTGGCTGTGCACCAACTACGTTGCGATTCAGGAATTGATTGGAGCCGTGAGTCGTTGCCTGTCGCACCTGAAAAATAACTCAGCCATTCTGCCACCGTAACGATCCATGCAGAAGCCTGTGTGGCGATATTTCTCTAAGGGCAAAATGACGTTGTTTTTCGAGGTGTTAGCGAAGTATCATGCCCGATACTTCGCTGCCCTTCCCTTCACCATGGGGAACTCCTATTCCAGAATAATTTAATATCAACTGTAATACTGAATACCGTGTACTTCCGAGCTGACTCTCCTTCATCGAATTTGTATAAGATTTATGCAGTTTGTTGATGTTATGACCGCGACGCAGTCACAACATCAACAAACTGCGTAAGTTCTGTGGTGTAGATACTAGGAGCTTGCTGATTTGGCTACATCGTGTAGGGTTGGCTGCAAAGCAATGTCTTTTCGGGCTTCAACCACCTCGCAGACCTGTTGCCAGACCGTGGAGTCGTCAACATAGAGTCCCATTGCTTTGATCGCTTCCCTTGCGTCCCAGGGTTTGCCGTCTGCAATAACAGAGAGCAAGAAGGCGATCGCTTCTGGTTGCCGCAAGGTTGATAGTGCCCACAGCCCAGTCTTGCGTAGCTCAGGAATCGATAGGCTCTCCCACCAGGCTTTGAGTAGGGGAAATGCTTCGGGTAAGCGAGCTTCAGACAATGCCAGGGCAGCGGCTTCAGCGTTACTAATGTCAGTTTCGGATACCAACAATGTCTCAGGAAAAAGTAACGCTTGAACGAGAGGGAGAGATGGTTCAGGAGCAATTTGTAACAGGGCGATCAGGCATTCCGAAATTACGGTAGAGTCGTCACCAACTTTGATTCGGAGCCGCAAAAGGGGGATGCCGTGCTCGGCTTGGTTGTAGGCGATCGCCCGTACCGCGCCAATACGAGCTTCGGCTTCGGGGTCTGCTAGCAAGTCTCCTAATTCCACCATGACTTGGGGATAATGCATCCGCACCAACCCCAGGGCACAAGTACCCCGCAATCGAGGTGCTGTATCTTCCGTCCCACCCCATACAGGTTCCCGTTGGATATGTCGAATTCCCTTGAGGAAGAGAGATTCTGCGGCAATATCGAGGCGATAGAGGGTTTCGGCGATCGCCTGCTTCGCCCGACACCCCGGATCACTATCTGCAGCTTTGATGAGAAAGCGATCGAAGGCGGCGATCAGTTCTGGAACCAGGTTGGTCAGTTCAAACTGGCTAATTAGAGGAGCGGCCTGCGCAACCGCGATAGATTGTTTGCTAGCCAGGATTTTCTGTAGAACGGCCTGACCCTCTGCGGATGTTGGGTCGCCTCGGATCTCTCTTAAGGCTGCCATCAGTGCTTCGAGTTTCAGAGCCTTTGCCATAGAACCATTCCCTCGCCGATCGTTCCGAGTCTGATGGAAGTCTGCTTCCTCTAGATTACAGTACAAATGCTCTAAGGGCGAGTTTCTGCGCTATCCAGATGGCTGAGTCATATCTCCAGAGGGCAATCTATGAGGCGATCGCGTGGCACAAACGTCTTGTGAAAGCAAGTGGATACAGAAGCGAGCGGTCTGCAGAGGTCGCCTCTGCAACATGCTGTAGTAGAGGCAAATTAGGACGATTACTTTTGTCGAAGGAACGGAGAGGATGGGTATCCACTACCAAATGTCAGAAGCCTGACACTGAGAACATAGCCCATAGATCGTGAATTGACAGCTCAGCATGGAGAAGTTTCGGTTCTGGGCTTCACGATGGCTGATGTCGATGATTGAATCTTCCTCGAACTCCGTGACCTCTCCACATTGGATGCAAACAAGGTGATGATGGGGAGCAATGTTGGGATGGTTAAATTCATAGTATTTCTTATGCTCAATGAGTTCTATTTCTCTGAGAACTCCTAAACTGACGAGAATATGTAGAGCTCTATAAATCGTCGAGAAACTAATTCGCTCTCCCTGACTGGATAGGTGCTGATAAATGTCTTCTGCACTAAGGTGATAACCTTTGGTGCGATCCATAAAAATCTCTAAGATTTTCTGCCGCTGATTCGTTAAGCGCAGTCCCTCTTGATTGAGGAGAAGCTTGAACTGATCAGGCTGATCAGGCTGATCATGGGAACTTGATGGGGATTGGTGAGAATACATGAGATCTACCGATTTTACTTGTGCTTGAGGGTAACAAAAAATATTGAAAATCGTTTTCGATATGATTTAGAAATTGTTTTGGTTTGCTCTTTTCTGAATCTGAATTTTTAGAAAATGATGACTTTTATCGCGAATCGATCCTTTAACTACAGTTGATATAAATGGAAGCGTTAGACTCGTTAGGGAATTCTTTCAATCTTGAAAGAGTTGGTTGAACATACTAAGGATGAAAGAGATGCAGACGACAAAAACAATAATACAAAGCTATGGGGATATTGCTGATAATCCGATCGTTCTGGATAAGACGGTAACAGAGCCGATTATTGATGGATTAGATATTGTTTATGCCAGTTTCTTGGCACTGTATATGCAATATCAGAAACATCATTTTGTTGTTGAAGGTGCTGAATATTACATACTCCATGACTACTTTTCAGAGAGCTATGAAGAGGTTCAGAATCATGCGCATGACCTGGGAGAACGTATGCATGGCTTGGGGGGTGTTCCAGCATCAACATTTGGAAAACTAGCGGCACTTTGTTGTTTTGAACAAGAATCTGATGATGTCTATCGAGGTCGCTCAATGGTTGAGCATGATCTTTTGGCAGAACAATCAATGATTGATCTGATTCGACGGTTGGCAGGGCAAGCAGAAAGTTTGGGCGATCGCGCAACGCGCTATCTGTATGAGCAAATTCTGCTGAAAACCGAAGAAAGAGCCTATCATCTTACGCACTTCTTGGCTCATGACAGCCTTAAGATGAATTGGTAAATGCATGCTCACAGTGGTAAGTCTTATCCAACTCTCCTCCCACATTTTTTTAGAAAGTGTGGGGGTTTTTTAAAGACATTAATGAAATAAGAATTGTTAGTGCTTTTTATACCATAATCTAGCGTTAATCTAACGTTCTTTCAATCATTAGAAGCAATCTAAATTTTTGAGCGTTTATTAAAATAGATATGCCAAACAATCCAGCCTGAGAAACTCAAGGCTGCTAAAACAAGCAACCAATGGTCAATTCTTTGTGGATCGAACCCATCAGACATCAGGACTGCTCAGCTATATCGGCTTGAAAATACATCAGGGTACTAAAAATCAGGTTTCTTTAAAGTTACTGAATTAGGTCTCCGACCATGATTTCGGAGTAGATTTAAAGCATGAGACTATTGATCTGGTGATGGAGTTATGCTGCTCCAAAATGGGACAGCTTGATCACGCTCTGTGTCACAACTTTTGGTTCAAAGATCTACATTACAAGATAGACAATGCTTGAGTGTTCTACTGAACTAAGAGTTAGTTACCAACATAGCTATCCTGTTCAAGCTCTTGCCTGTTGTGCTAATCATCTCTGCCATAACTAACCTTCCCGTGCCAGCAACGCTCTAAGCGAGCGACAAGGGTGCTGCGCGGCGAGAGGCATTGTTGCGTTACGCTCCAGACCTGAATCGCGGTAGCAACAGTGTTGATCTTTACTTCCAGAGGATGTCCACAGGAGCACTGACATGGAATCGACAATTCCTTGAGCCTTCTAAAAACACTCCAGCGCTCAAGGCAGTCAAGCTCTAACGTGGCGATCGGCGGAACATCTGCAGTACTCATAAGTCATAATCCTGCGCTTCACTAACAAGCAAGCTGATCCTGAAAAGAGACAGTATAACTCTGCTGTTCAGAAGGAATTCGTCCGACAGGCTTCAGAACAAAGCTGCTTTAGAGCTCTCGAGCTATAAAGACATGAATAACTGTAATGCTTTTGTAGATAGGTTTTATTGGTTCGAGTCTATGGCGATTGAGCCGCGTATGAAAAACTAAATAGATCGCTCGTCTATGAGCAATAAAGTTTTAATTGAGTTTCAATATCAATAAAATAGCAAACCTGAAATTCTATTGCAAGTCTTTTTTGATAAAATGCGGCCGCATCTTAAGCCTAATTCCCTGTACGCCAGTGCTAGTGGGAGCCGGCAAATGATGGATGGATCCGTCGTGTTAAGAAAAAGTGACAATCAAACTGAGAGTTCTGTAAAGCTTGAGAAATTATGGCTTCACAGGAAATTAGCTGGCTGATGGGGTGAGGAAAATAGGGCTGACTATGGCAGGACTTATTGCGAATCTTTGTGAACTGTGCTGATATAGGTTACTGAGAAGAGTTTGCAATAAGCTTTCTCGTGTCAGATTCTTTTCGTAAAGGACTTGATGGCCATGCAAACCTATGGCAACGCAGACATTACCTACGATTGGTGGGCAGGAAACGCTCGCTTTACCAATATGTCTGGGCTTTTCATCGCAGCGCATGTTGCCCAGACTGCACTCATTACCCTATGGGCAGGGGCATTTACCCTGTTTGAGCTATCGCGATTTGACCCTGCATTTCCAATGGGGGAGCAGGGTCTTATCCTGTTGCCGCATCTCGCGACCTTGGGTTTTGGGGTTGGCGACGGTGGGCAAGTGATAGACACTGAGCCTTACTTTGTTATTGGGGCTCTCCATCTGATTTCTTCGGCTGTGCTGGGCGCTGGGGCGCTCTTCCACTCGTTCAAAGGGCCAGAAAATCTCAAAGATGCTGAGGGACAAGCGCAAAAGTTTGATTTTAGCTGGGATGACCCGGCTCAACTTGGATTGATTTTGGGGCATCACTTACTTTTTTTAGGAGTAGGTGCCTTGTTGCTAGTGGGTAAAGCAATGTATTGGGGTGGTTTGTATGATGCCACAGCCCAAACAGTGCGCATTATTAACCAACCCACGCTTGACCCACTCGTTATCTATGGTTATCAGACCCACTTTGCCAGCATTTCTAGTCTGGAGGATCTGGTGGGTGGCCATATTTATGTAGGGATATTGCTGATTGCTGGCGGTATCTGGCATATCCTGGTGCCACCGCTGAAGTGGGCGAGAAACCAACTTGAGTTCTCAGGTGAAGCGATTTTGTCCTATTCCCTAGGCGGCATTGCTCTGGCTGGCTTCGTTGCGGCATATTTTTGTGCGGTCAATACCCTGGCCTATCCTGTAGAGTTCTATGGGTCTCCACTGGAAGTAAAGCTGGGCATTACCCCTTACTTTGCAGATACCGTTGAGCTGCCACTGAATGCCCATACGTCTCGGTGCTGGTTGGCGAATGCGCATTTCTTCCTCGCGTTCTTCTTTCTGCAAGGGCATTTGTGGCACGCACTACGAGCCATAGGGTTTGACTTCCGTCGGGTAGAACGGGCATTGAACTCCGTTGAAGTTTAGGCTGCGATATTTCAAAAGGTTTGGCTCCGGTGGGGAAATGTCGAACACTACGAGGGACCCAGCATTTCCCCACTTTTCTTATGACTGATGTGAAACGAAAGGGTGGTTGGTATGACTTGTCCGTGTTGCTCTGAACCTATGCTGCGGCATGTTGGCACCGGTGGAATGTATTGGTATTGCCTGAGTTGCCGCCAAGCAATGCCGAATCTGAAGCTTGATCGACTGAATCAGACAGGCGATCGCCCTCCTTCGACCACCCCCAGATCTGTTTTCTCTGCGAGAGAGGAAGGAGCCAGGACTGCGCATCCCAAGCTATGGATAATGATTCCCATCCGACCGGGCTGTGCCTAGTGATTCGTTGAGAGCATAGAACACCGAATAGATTGACGCAATTGAATGACAGGACATTAAAACGGAAACGATCATGGCAAAAATTGGACTTTTTTACGGAACCCAGACAGGCAATACTCAAGCAGCAGCAGAAATGATCCAACAACAGATGGGGGGAGAGTCTGTTGTCGAGTTAATTGACATTGCTGATGCGGCGACCGATGACTTTGCCAACTATGCCTGCATTATCATTGGCTGCCCCACCTGGAATATTGGTGAGTTGCAAAGTGATTGGGAAGGGTTCTACGACGAGCTGGACGATGTAGATTTCAATGGCAAAAAAATTGCCTATTTTGGAGCCGGAGATCAGGTTGGCTATGCCGACAACTTCCAGGATGCTATGGGGATTTTGGAAGAAAAGATCGCCTCTCTTGGGGGGACAACCGTTGGATATTGGCCGACTGAGGGTTATGACTTCAACGACTCTAAAGCTGTGCGGAATGGCAAGTTTGTGGGGTTGGCGCTAGACGAAGATAACCAATCTGACCTGACCGAAAGTCGTTTGCAATCCTGGACGACCCAGTTGAAATCTGAATTTGGAGTCTAGAAAAGCATAAGCCCTTGAGCGGGGGTAAGGCATTTATCAAAAAAGGAGTGCCCGATATGTCATTCTTTGAGATAAAGCTTTGCCCTCTCCGCCCGCTGATCGATTTCAGGTTCTTCATTACCCGATCATCTCTTATGACAACCCAAGCTCTTGCTCGCAAAGCTCCAGACGCGCTCTGGCTCTCGGTTAGCCCTAGCTTTCAGCGACTGGATCAACCGCTTCTGACTTGCCTTGCCAGCCATTCTCAAGTGGGGTATTGGAGTTACAATCAAACACCCGATGAGCCCAGTTCGTTGGCAGTGGCACTAACCCTTTTGCATGACTACGTTAAAGGGAGCGATCGCCCCCTGCATCTATTAGGTCATAGCACAGGTGGCTTATTGGGTCTGCTTTATGCCCGTAAGTATCCCCAGCGAGTCAAGTCTCTGACCCTGTTGGCTGTGGGGGTGAATCCGGCGGTGGATTGGAAAGCCCATTACTATACCCAATTGGATCGATTGCCCTGCCGCCGCACGATTATCTTGGCGCAAATGGCTCAGGCCTTGTTCGGGCAGCAACCTCAGCATCTGGTCAAGATGTGGATAGAGATGCTGGAGCAAGATCTGCTGCAATCCCTGTCGCTACATTCCCTGACGGAACGGTTTAGCCTCTATCCCCAGGGTGTTCCGGTTCCACTTCTAGTGTGCGGTAGCCGGGATGATGTCATTGTTGACCCGGTACAATTGCAGTCCTGGCAACCCTGGTTGAAGCCGGGCGATCGCCTCTGGTTTGCTCCAGGAGGACGGCACTTTTTCCATTCTGACCATTTTGATGGGGTCGCGCGTGAAGTCCTAGACTTCTGGGAGATGGAACCCAATGGCGCGATCGCCCCTTGGCCTCTAGGGTCTAGCTATTTATCGACGAATCAATATGACAGCTTTCTGTAAGCGATCGCTTTTCACGCTCTTGGCCGTCAGCTATTCGCTCCAATCTACGCTGACAAGCGATCGTCGTCTTACAAGTTCGTAAGGGTTGCACGGTCTGGTCTGCCTTTTAAGCCATTTGCTGCAACAAGATAATGGACTGAAATCCACGAGGGTGTCGGGTGGGTATTACCCACCGACGACACTCTTCAACACGCTACCTGAGTCTAGATGGCATAGATCCTAACGTTCAGTTGCTCTTGAGCAGAAATAATAAGAATTGCAATTAGCTCTCAATAACTATGAATGGTACCGTTAGATACTGGTTCATAAAAAGAATATTAAATAGCCTTCGACTAAGGCTTAATTGGCTATAAGGTACAAGTGCTGAGTTATTGCTGAGTCAGTGTTTCATTGCCTAACGTTACTCAACTGCATCGAAGATCTTACCGAATTGCTTGGTGGCATGGTGGTAAGAGCATGACGTTTTGATTGCAAGTGTAGCTTGGTCTTCTCAAAAATTAGTGTCAATAGCAGTGATATTGAATCGGTCAGGTCAATTTTCACCTCAGACCAAGAAGAGGCAAAGGATTTAATAAGTAATTTTCTGAGGAGAATTTTGGTGAAAGGGAAATTAAAGATCTGGACAGGGATCGGTGCCTATGCTCTAGCCAATGCAGGAGCGATTACCCTCTCAATTTCAGAAGCGGCTAATGCAGAACTTTCAGACGACCTCCAATCTGAAACCGCACCCCTGGTCATGAGCCAGGGTGAAGCTTGTATTGCTGTACCTGTAACAGGCGGTGGTGAAGGCGGCGAAGGAGCCATTGAGGTAAGTGGCGAAGGCGGTGAAGGTGGCGAGGGTGGCGAGGGTGGCGAAGGCGGTGAAGGCGGCGAAGGCGGCGAAGGCGGCGAGGGGGGTGAAGGCGGTGAAGGCGGTGAAGGTAGTCTCTCTGTCACTATTTTTCTGCCACCTTCTGAGCGTTTTAGCGATCGCCAGATCATCACAGACTTTGTCGATCAATTGATCGTTCCCAACTACGAACTGCTGACGCAACGGTCAGGGGAGCTAGAAGCAGCGGTCGCCATGTTCGTCAGTGACCCGACTGCCGAAACATTAGAAACCGCGCGACAAGCCTGGTTGACTGCAAGACAACCATGGGAGCAAAGCGAAGCGTTTGCCTTTGGGCCGGCGGCTTCATTGGGATTGGATGCTGAGTTAGATGACTGGCCTGTTAATGAAGTGGATGTTATTTCTGTGCTCGAAAGCCAGGATGCTTTGACTCCAGAGTATATAGACAGTTTGCAAACCAGTCAGAAAGGATTCCATGCCATTGGTTTCTTGCTGTTTGGCATTGACAACGATAAGCCCCTGGAAGCATTTACCGCGCGAGACTTGGAATACCTGGGAGCGATCGCTCCTGTGTTCGATCAAACGGCCAATGATTTGCTGAGTAGCTGGACAGAAGGGGTTCAAGGATTTCCGCCCTTCCGGGATGAGTTTGTGATGGCTGGTGAGGGCAGTGAGCTTTATCTCACACCCCAGGCCGCAGGCGAGGAAATTGTTCAGGGAATCATCGGCATTCTCGATGAATTGGGTAATGTCAAAATTGGCGAGGCGGTAGATGCCCAAAATCCCTTCTTGCTAGAAAGTCGTTTTGCCCATAGTTCGCTACAAGATTTCCAAGACAATCTCCAGAGTGCTGAGAACGCTTATCTCGGTGACTTTCCTCCGGGAAGCACGGATGGTAGAGGACTGAGCGACTTTATCACGGCAATTGATCCGGCATTAGATGCTCAGATTCGAGAGCAACTGGAGGCGTCAAGGATCGCGATCGCAGCTATTCCGGGGCCAATTGAGGAAACCCTTTGTGATAGCGGTGCCCAAGTTGAAATTACTGCGGCTCAAGAAAGCATTCTGGAGTTGTTAGATATCTTTCAGCAGCAAGTCCTACCGCTGGTGCAGCAGTAATGATCTGGACGATGCGACCAAAAAACTGGAAGCAAGGGAAAAGGAACGGGAGTCATCTGCTCTTTCTAGCGGTCGTAGCTGCGATCGCCGGGGTTCTCTTCTCCACTGCCATCCATCATCCAGCGTATTCTCAGAGTGTTCCTCAAGCGGGGGGAGCCACAACCATACAAAACCGTTCCTCCCGCGCCTACGAACAACCTGCCCCCAACCTGGATGACTATTGGGCCGATCGCCATGCTGTTGGCGATCTGGCATTCGAAGCAGCGTTTGTGACGGCTCCGGCTAATGTCAATCCGGGACTCGGCCCGCTATTCAATGGGGCATCTTGCGGCGGATGTCACATTCGCAATGGTCGAGGAATGCCCGAAAGAGGGCAGCGTGTTGTCCGGGTGAGCCAGCAAACACCGGATGATGAGGCTTTCTCATTTCCCGATCATGACTTTGCGGCTGAAGCGATCGCCCCTGGCGGGAATGCACCAGCGGTTCCCGGCATCGGCACCCAACTCCAGGAAGAGAGTGTCTATGGCTATGAACCCGAGGCGATCGTGGAGGTGGAATGGCAGGAGCAGCAAGGGATGTATGGGGATGGAGCGCCCTATGCGTTGCGATCGCCCCAAGTCACCTTGAGCTGGAGCGATGGAACCCCTCTGCCAGAAGAAGGCATTGCTGTTTCTAACCGCATTCCACCCCCGGTATTTGGTACGGGCCTCTTGGAAGCGATTCCCGAGTCGGAGATCATGCAACAGGCTGACCCGCAGGATCACGATGGAGATGGCATTTCCGGCCGCCCGAATCGGGTCTGGAACGTGACACAGCAAGGAGAAACCCTAGGACGATTTGGCTGGAAAGCCAATACACCCGACTTACTCCAGCAGTCGGCATCTGCCTATGTTAACGACATGGGAGTGACGAATCCATTGTTTCCTGCTTCGGATGGCACGGAAGACATCGACGAGGGAATCCTGGAAGTGGCGGCTATCTATGTACAGACCCTAGCCGTTCCGGCTCGTACCCTGGTAGATGATGCCCAAGTGCAACGCGGTGAGCAGTTGTTTGCCGATGCAAATTGCGTAGCCTGTCATCGAACGGATATACGCACGGGTAGCCATGAAATTCCTGCCCTAGCGAATCAATTCATCCATCCCTACACCGATTTGCTCTTGCATGACATGGGAAATGAATTAGCAGATGGGCGCCCCGATTTTCAAGCGGATGGCAACGAGTGGCGCACGCCTCCCCTTTGGGGAATTGGCTTGGCGCAAACGGTGTTGCCTTATTCCGGTTATCTCCATGATGGGCGTGCCCGCACCCTAGCAGAAGCGATTCTCTGGCATGGCGGAGAATCAGAGGAATCTAGGGAAGCGTTTCGCACGATGGAGGAAGGCGATCGCCTAGCTTTGATTCGATTTTTGCGATCGCTATAGGCAACGTTTGTAACCTGCCGTAGGCTACAACAGATGGGTGGAATGGGACTCAACATTCCACCCATTTTCGTAGCAAATTGGCATGGGTCTTTGACAGCAAGTCAAACTCTTTTGTCTTCCCACGTTGTTCAAAAAGGGATTGACGCACCGTATCGAGATCAAACAAAATCTCTCGTTCCTGCGGATCCCGAATCAAACTTTGCACCCAACTGACGGCTGCCAGTCGCGTTCCTTCTGTCACGGTTTCTACCCGATGCAGCGTTGAAGAGGGATAGACAATCATCGCGCCTGCAGGTAGCTTATAGGGTTGTTCTCCCTGGCTATCATCAATGACTAACTCTCCACCTTGGTAGGCATCCGGTGGATTGAGAAATAAAGTGAATGAAACATCAGACCGCATCAGTTGTTGAGCACTACGCATCACCGCATCATCCGTGTGCGCTCCGTAGGCCATACCCGTGCCATATCGACTAATCAGAGGCGGCTGTATGTGCTTGGGACGGGCGGCCATCTGAAAGAGGCGATTGCGCTGGAGTGCCGTATGGATGAGCGATCGCACCTGGCCCAGTACGGGTGAATCTTTTGGTAACTGGGTGTTGTGCTTGACGAGACGAGCGTGCCATCCCGCTGTTGTTTTACCATCAATGAACTCAGCATCCGTCAACAGGTTGGAAATATCATCCAACTCATCCGGTGACAAAACCTCACCAATACATAAAATCATGGAGCGAAACATAAGCGATAAGTCGTATTCTCAGCATATCCTGCGATCGATAGAAACGATGCTGCTGCTGTTGCACGCCATCCTTTCAATGCGGATATCCTGTGGCATGGCTGATTGAGGAGATATTTTTTTCTGAGAAGGGAGGTACCATGCTCTTTCTCAGGAAAAATCCTCCTTAGATTCTGCGAGACCTAAAATCATAGAGCTATTGCATTTTATATTTATTGATGGTTTAGTAATGAGTGTGCATCATTGAAAGATTTAACTCCTCAGCTTTTGCGATCGCCCAATCGTCCGTGTAGTGGATGATGCTCCATTTTGATTTTGAATAAAGCTCAGCCTTGTTGAGTTTTCCGATAATCGTCATACCTTCTTCCAAATTTTTGGAAAGGTTTGGTTTTGTGCCGCTTGGAATACGTTACTGTTGGCTGAATGCTCTATGTGCCAATTTAGGTGTAGATGGGCAGGTCAGCAGCTATGGTTCTTTTCGTGCTTCCTGGCTTGGTTGATTGGGTATCGCAACTTTTATGTCGGTAGATAGAGTGCCTTTTAGCTCTATAGTTTGAACCTTTGGTGTCTCAGGTTTGCGAGAATAACTTTAGGCAGACGGTGCATGCTGTGACCGATGAACGTTAGTTTGTCGTCTCAGCATGTTGCCTAAAGTCATATTATCCGGAGTGCTTTGTTGGTAGGATGCCTTAGATATCCGAGAGCTTGTCTTGAAAGCGCATTCAAGGTGCTTGTCTTGAGATGAGCTTTTTGGGAAAGAGGAGTGAGGGTATCAGTATTTTTGAAAATTAAAGGTGTTTTTAAGAATTTGATAGCCGGATCTATAATTTGTGGACTTGAATGGAGCAGGGATCGAGGTTTGTATCTTTCCTAGAGAACCGGAAGTGTTGGAGTGAGAGTTGATTCTGTTAAATCCTGGATTTCTACTTCATAGTTCTATATTTTTTCGTATCCTGAATAACCGTACGGTCTAATTTTTTTGTGAGAAATTTGGTCGAGATAAGCAAAATTTCTATGATGAATTGCTAAGAAGACTTTTGTCCAGAGCCTGAGTAATGTAAAAATATTGGCCAAATAATATTGGATCTCGGTGAAAGGTTGAAGATATCCAAATAGATAATTTCAACTGACTTGAATGTATGCAAATTTATCTCAGGCAGCTTTCAGCGTCAGAAACTAAGCCTTTCGATGGATCTCTTTGGTGCCGGGGATCCTGCGCTTTTTTGTGTCATTAAAATGGAGAATTCTTAGAGGGTTATGGATTAAGAGGGCAGCCTACAAAGAAGTAAATTTTTTCATCAAAGTGAACTTCATAAATCAAATATATTTAAATATATAAGGCTTATCCGAAAAAACACGAATTGGTCTACAATTAGAAGTATGTTAACAAATGTAAATTTTGAGGCGTCTGATTTTACTATCTTTCTGGGTGTCGCTATCTAATGACTCTTCCAACAATTGTCCTTGAAACATTTATTCAGCCGTTTAATTTCCATCATAGAGGAAGTATTTATAACGCGGCTCTCTTTAGAAATACTATCTATGCACAGCTACGTAAATTTCATGTTGATGACAGGGCGAGAGCTTACGACTTTAGCTGGTCGATATCTGAGAAAGGATACCTTGCAATCATTACGGCAACTCCCAGCCACTACAAAGTCTGGGTTGATGTTCGAGTGTTGCAGACTGAACTTGCTACGTTAGAGGCTGTTTGAAGCGTCCTAATGCTGACAGCCTGAGTAAAGAACTAAATCCAGGAAACCATTGATTTTGTGCCCTGTACCTAGGTTGCGTCATCAATTGAATGCAGAAGCCTTGCAGGATAAGTGTTTACGCGCCCGCCCCAACAACATGATCTAGGGGCTGTAAACGCTTCTGTTGAAGGACTCTGACACCTAATCGATGACAGTCCCTAGACTGACAGCAAAGTTTATGCAAGGTCGTGCGGATTGTCGATTGAGGAAATAATTTTTTCTGAGGAGGGGCTACCGTGCCTTCTCAGAGAGAGTTATCACTGGATTCTGTGATCCTAGAGAGTTTTCATTAAGTTGGCAGGTGCAATTAAACCTAAAACCCTAAAAACCTGTGCCGCCCGCAGCCGCGGGCGGCACAGGTTTTTAGGGTCTGGTTTTTCATCATGCCGAGCTACTTAGCCAAAGCGATCGCGCTATGAGTTTCGCTATCCTACAGGCTGAAGGCCATCTTCAGGAGGCGGAGTAGGTGCTTGGTTTGGTGGGTTGGTGACCTCTGGGAGCGTTGGCGGTTCTGGAGTCGGACTGATGGTTTCGGGGATGGCTGGCGATTCAACGGGGTCAGGGGGTTGGACAAAGCGGGTATAGGCTCCAAAGGCTAAGCCAGCGATCGCCGCTGCCCCTGCGGTTACGGCAGCAGCTCGCGAGTAGTTTGCCGGTGCAGTAGCAAACCGTGCCCGCGTAAACTGGCGGAAATCCTCACTCAAGTACAAGGCTCGTTCGGCTTTGCGGCGACGCTCCAGCCCCGGCAATATCTCACCATCGGCATACACCCAACGCAGAAACTCATCGGCGGCCTCACTAAAGTTCCCTGCATTATGTCTCCTCAGTAAAGTCGAACTACGCAGGGCGCCTACACCCAGATTGAATGCAAACGATACCATTGCAGAAAACTGGTCGCTATTGGTTGTAAAGGTCAAGGCATTGGCAACTCCCCGCTCAAAAATGTCGAGATCCTGTGCAAGAATTGCTTCTGCTTCCGTTTCTGTAATGGTCATGCCTTCAAAGACGGTTGGTGGGCCGGCCATTGAAGTGTGTCCATAGCCAATCGTCCAAACCCCAACCGCATCTCGATATGCTGTAGTGCGCAGCCCTTCAAAATGCTTCACGGCTTCGAGACCCGAAGCGTTAATGTCGCCCGTATGACCCGGTGAGGTTGGCTCACTCCATTTTTCCGGCTCGGGGGCCTCTGTGCCAACTGAAACGGTCATGCCAGATGGAGAATTAGGCATGGCAAACCACTGTGCCATTTCATCCAGATCTAACACTTGCTCCAGGGGATTGGTTCTCGAAGGAGATTTCAGAATACGAGCGATCCAACGATTTTCTCGCATTAGGTAGAAAGCGGCATCGGTTTCTTTGACCCATGTGCTCCAGCTTGGCTGTGCCGCTGCAGCACTCAAACTTTGCTGAACCATTCCGGTGCCATCGGACGCGTACTCCCAGCGAGCTTTGTAACCGCGTGCATCAATGTGGGTAAAAGCGCTGGAGCTTGCCAGCCCACCCTTATCTCCCCACCAGTCATCCAGGTCGGCATAGACGGTGTAAGGATGAACCCCCGGCACGATGAAGTCGATCGCATCCCCAGAGCTATGACGCGACTGGGAAAAGCCACCCACTTCATTATTGGTTGCTGCGTCACGATACCAGGATTTCACAATGATGGGGTTATCGCCATAGCGCTTGCGCACGTCTTCCATGACATAGGCAATTCGCTGAATCCCTTTGATGACCTCTGGACTGGTGGGCTGCCGATAGGTTCCAGTTGTTGGGTCGACATGCAGCGCCTCGCCCCAGGTGAAATGTCCCTGCTCACCATACTTTGTCTTTGAGAAGATGGGGTCGTTGGAATAGTAGGTATCTGGAAAGCCAGGAAATTGTAGGGGAATGCCGCGATCGCCCGATTGAGTTGGTGGACTACTGCGATTGCTGTCATTCGGTTGATTGCCAACCTCTGTCCCAACGATGTCGATATGAGGGACATAGCAGTACCAGGTATTGCGGTTGTAAGGGCCGAGAGACGCGCCTTTGAGCGTAACGTTGACATGGTTATTTTGTGGCTGCTGGTAGGAGCTGATTTCAAAAATCGTGTTAGTTGGAATCGGGACTTTTTGATCGGCGGCTAGCTCGGCAGACGAAACAGCTCGACTCTTCAGCACCGTGTCACTCGTAACCCGCAGGAACTGCCGCTGTCCCTCGATCGAGATATGCGGACTGTAGGCATACCAAGTTGTGGCATTGCTGGGGAAAAGGGCAGAATTGGCCAACTCAATTTGAGTGTGATTGCCCGTTGCCGGTAAATGAGAGATTAATTGGATTTGAGAGTTTTTCCTTGTAAAGACTTGGGCAGAGCTGGGTAGCTGAGACGACTGCCGAGGCTCTCGTTTTAAGCTCGTATCCTGAGTCGCTATGAGCGTGACATTTGAAATGAGGTTTGTATCCTGGGTGTTGATATACCAAGTTGCTGTGCTTCTATTGCCCAGCTCAGGTGCTAGTAATCTAACTCGCCAATAACGCTCACTGACTTTTGTGTAGTACTGAATGGCGAGGGTTGTGCCTCTGCGAACCGATACTTTTTGCTGTTCTGGTAAGGCATCAGAGGGTTCGGGACGGAGGGTGAAGTCGGTATCGTTGATGACCTCAATCTGCATGCCGTCATGCATGTCTCCAGGACGAGGACGCTCCCCCATTTTTGCCGTGAAATGGAGATTGTAGACATACCAGAATCTACTATTGTTGTCTCCCAAAGAGGTATCGGCTAGCTCGATATAGGTATGGTCGCCGGATGCCGGGAGAAACGACGCAATATTCAACGTTGTATTTTGTCGAATAAATACTTTTGCGGAATTGGACAATTCTGAAGAAAGCCTGGGTTCTGCCTTGAAGTACGTATCGGCGGTTGTGGTTAAAACCGCATGGGTCATGAGCCGGATATGGGGTGCAAAAACATACCAGGAAGCCGTTGTCCCACCGCCAGGAAGAGGGGGGGTGAACTCAATCCGCCAGTGATAATTTCCGACAACTTCGTAGGAGGCGATATTGAGAATCGTTTCCTTTGCCACAAGTACCTTTTGAGTGTCAGGCAACACACTGGAATCTTCAGGGCTGAGCTTGAGATAGGTATCGCTGACGACTTTGAGTTGGCCGTTGTGGCTTAACCCGGCTTCACCTTTATCGAGTTGAACCGGTTGGGGCTCAGGCGTGTCGGTACCGCGAGAAATGGTCATGCGGCGTGGCTTGTCGCTACGGGCAAACCAGTCTTTGAGAGGGGTAAGATTTACAATCTGCTCTTCAGCATTTGTTCGGGAAGGGCGTTTGGCTACAGTCTCAAGGAAGCCATCATTCTCCATCAGATAAATGGCTTTATCTGTTGCCTTCATCCAGGTGCCCATGATCCCCTGATCCTCTGTAATGCAAGTAGATAAAAAGTTTACCGCAACCTTAATCGGATCATGCAATTTCTATTGCGCATCAAAAAAATGAGTTCAACGTGATAAAAAACCTTGATTTCGGATGGCACGGGCACTACCCACACCACCCCAAATCAAGGTTTCTCAAGTAAAGAAAAATCTAACATCAGACGTCGGTTTTGTTGGGCGATAGACGATCAGCAATCCAACGTTGTTTCCAACTCCCAGGGAGTAATGTGGTGACTAAAGTCCGCCCACTCCTGGTGCTTGAGCTTTAGATAAGAGGCGACGAACGACTCGCCCAGGGCTGCGTGGAGTGTGGAATTGGCTTCCAGGTTGCGGAGGGCATCAAGCAGATTTCCGGGGAGAGTTTTGGCTGTGCTCGGTGGGGGTGGATCGATGTAGCTATTGGTGTCAGAACGAGGCCCAGGGTCGCGTTTGTTTTGAAGGCCATCCAGTCCGGCGGCGATGAGAGCCGCTGCCAAGAGATAGGGGTTGGTAGAACCATCGGCGAGGCGCAGCTCAAAGCGCCCAGCATCGGGAATGCGGATGGTATGGGTGCGATTGTTGCCGCTGTAGCTGATGGTATTGGGTGACCAGGTTGCGCCAGATGCGGTGACAGGAGCATTGATGCGGCGGTAGGAGTTGACCGTTGGGTTCGTGAAGGCACAGAGGGCTTCGGCATGGTGCAAAACGCCGCCAATGAAGTGATAGGCGGGCGTCGAAAGTCCTAGTTCGCCGTTGTCATCGTGGAAAAGGTTGGTAGAACCTGCGGCATCCCAAACAGAGAGATGCATGTGGCATCCGTTTCCGGTGAGGTGAGTGAAGGGCTTTGGCATGAAGGTGGCGCGAATGCCATGCTGTTCGGCAATACTTTTCACCATGTACTTAAAGAACGCATGGCGATCGGCGGTAACAAGGGCTTCGTCGTAGGTCCAGTTCATCTCAAACTGGCCGTTGGCATCTTCATGGTCGTTCTGATATGGTCCCCACCCCAGCGTTTGCATCCCGTCGCAAATATCGCGGATGACGTCGAAGCGACGCATCAGGGTGAGTTGGTCGTAGCAAGGTTTTGACTGGCGATCGCGCCCATCCGACAAGCCGTCTCCCTCTGGAGACAGCAAAAAGTATTCGCATTCCACCCCCGTTTTGACGACAAAGCCCATTTCCTTGGCTTGGGCCAGTACCCGCTTGAGCACCAATCGAGGCGTTTGCTCAATCAATCGACCATCGACGCCGCAAAGGTCAGAGGGCATCCAGGCCACTTCCGGACGCCAGGGCAATTGGTAGAGGCGATCGCGCTCCGGCATGGCCAGGATATCGGGATCGGCAGGGGTCATATCCAACCATGCGGCGAACCCGGCAAACCCAGCTTGGCTATCGGCCATTTGGTCAATGCAAGAGGCCGGGACGAGCTTGGCACGTTGGACACCAAACAGGTCAGTGAAGGATAGCAGGAAATAGTTGATCTGGCGATCGCGGGCGATCTCGGAGAGCGACTGGGGCATGGTGGAGGATTCGTGAATGGGCAGATGAGCGTGAGATGGATGGAAGGAGTGGGATGGATTAGTTGGAGTTGAGCAGGGCTTGGATGGCCTGGCGGATAAAGCTGGCATCAGGAGGATGCTGGTAAGGATTTCCAGCCCGGTGTCCCCAGATCGAGGGAATAGAGCAATACGTGGCGTTGGGAATCTGTTGGGCTTCGGCTTCGCAGTCGGCAGGGGTGAAGTAGAGGTCGGTGGCGGTAGGCATGACCAGGGTATCGGCCTGAATAGCGGCAAGGGCGGCTTCATAATTGCCCTGGTAGATGGGATTAGCACTCAGGTCGCAGCGCAGCCAGGTTTCAATCATGGAGAGCAAATTGTGGGGATCGCGCTTGCGATAGTTGGCTTCCCAGCCCCGATGCAGATAGTCGTCAAGAGAGTCAAAGCCCAAGTCATAGTAAATACCCTGCTTGTAGAAAGGCTGAGAGGCGGCCCAACTGGCATAGATGTAGGCAAAGGCGCGGAAGCCTCGGTCGGGCATCGCCTCGAAGCGACGACCGTTCCATGCTGGATCGGCGGTGAGGGCCGCCCGCAAGCTTTCTAGAAAGATGCGGTTGTGATCGGTGATCCGCGCAGTGCCGCAGAGGGCGGCAATACGAGCGACGCGATCGGGATAAAGGGTTCCCCAGTGGTAAGCCTGCTGTGCACCCATTGACCAGCCATACACTAAGGCCAAGTGCTCGATGCCAAAGACTTGCCGTAGCAGGGTTTCCTGCGCCCGCACATTGTCCCAATGGGTGAACCAAAAGCCATCTTCCCGTAACCCGCAGACCGGATTCGTACTGGGTGAGGTGGATAGCCCATTGCCAAACATGTTGGGAATGATGATAAACCACTGGCTAGGGTCGAGGATGCCATCGGGGCGGATGAGCCAGTCAATATCGGTATGCTGAGCACCATAGGAGGTGGGGTAGAGGATCACGTTCTGGCGATCGCCCGCTAGCTCTCCATAGGTGGCGTAGGTCAGGGTAGCCTCCGGCAATACGGCACCACACTGCAACTCAACGTTTTTCAGTGTCCATTGCCCAACGGTTGCGCTCATTTTGTTGTCCCAAACCCAGCAACCAGTTGACGGTTCACTCGGATATAACCCTGGTCGAGATAGGCCAAATAAGGTCGCAATTCCTGATGGGCGGCTGGCAGGGTGTGGAACGGAATAGACGGATAGAGGTGGTGCTCAGCATGGAACGGCATATTCCACATCAAAAAGCGGAGGGGGGCTAGGGTCAGTGTCGTGCGGGTATTGGTGAGGGGATTATTGTCTTCGGTGCAGCCGCCATGTTCTGCCAACAAGATGAAGCGCAGCACAGGTTGCCCCACGGCTAGCGGCACAATCCATCCCCACAAGAACCAGGGGAAGCCGGAGATCAGGGAAAGGGCGATCGCCCCACCATAGACTGCCAACTGCCAGCGGGTTGAGCGCACTACCTCTGCCCGAGCTGCATCCGAGAGGAAGGGGCAATCCTCCAGTTGTCCTGTGGCGGCGCGGAAATGCCCCCGCAGCTTACCGATCCACCAAGGCAGACCGCTCAGTTCACGCAGGTATTCCCCCCAGGTTTGAGGCTTGGGATCATCCAGCTCTGGGTCTTTTCCAGGAATCTGCGTGTAGCGATGATGCCACTTGTGATACCGCCGATAAAAGGTGCTGTTGTAAAAGGAGAGTAGTCCCGCGAACCATGCGACTGCTGCATTCAGGCGATCGCTAGCAAAGGCCGTCCGGTGGACACACTCATGCAATGGCGCAAACATGGTAGCAAGAGTGATGCCGTAGATGAAGAGAGCCGGAAGGGCGATCGCCCAATTCTCGCTCATCTGTGTTAACCACAGCGTCCCGCTGACTCCCATCATCCCCAAATGCCCAACGAGATGGAATAGTCCTGCTCTGTCTGACCGCTGATTCAATCCTTTCAGGATTTCGGGCAAGAGTAACCGTTGGGCATTCAAGACTGAGTCTTCCAAACTCGTATAAGAAGGCATGTCACGTCGCAGCCTCACATCCAGCAGTTTAAGTGAAAGCTTTTCAACTATAGAAGCCTCCTCGCTCGAGAAATTGTTACTACCGCTACGAAATGGTGGGCGTCTCGCTGCGGGTCTATAAAGAGGGCATTGCTGAAAAGCAGGATGAATCGCAACGAAATTTCCGTTCATCCTGTGCCTAGTTCATGTCCAGAACCCGCAACGCCTAAAAGAGAAATGATCGGGGGTAAGCTCTCAGCAAATTGATATAAGTTGGCAGGTGCAATTAAACCTAAAACTCTAAAAACCTGTGCCGCCCGCAGCGTGGGCGGCACAGGTTTTTAGAGTCTGGTTTTTCATCGTGCCGAGCTACTTAACCGACTGAATCTCGAACAATGTGCGTTCGGACTCAGCAAATCAGACGGTTGAAACCACGATGAGACGAACGAAAACCACCGTTGTGAGGGCTCAAATTACGAATCTGTGGGAACTCTGATTTTTTCCTGATCAAGTAAATTATGGCTTGAATACCTATATACAGGCCATCTGAGCAGAATTTCACGTTTGGCTGCTCTGAAATTTCGCGTGATGGCGTAGATGGATTTCGAAATTTGAGCAGTTAGCCCACTGGACGAGAAAAATGGTTGGCGACTGTTCATAGATGCAGTAAGCAATGAACTAGAAGAACCATAAATATCTCTAAAAAGTCAGAAGGAAATTGAGTAATGTTGATGAGTTTGCGTATTTTTTCTTAAGTGAATTCACAGGGTTTTTTCTTAAGTGAATTTACGAGACTTCTTTTGACAAATTTGCGTACTTTCTCTCTACTTCGTATCAACTTTTTTTTAATAGATTTTATTTAAAGATGCCCATCTAAAAGTTGGCACTCTTAGAGCGCGCTATCTAGACTGAAATCGTGCTGCTACCCTTTCCTGTACAAATCTGTTTGGAGTAAGACTAAATCTCATGAATGTTTTGGAGAGAGCTGCTGTACAAGGATCTGATGCGGTTGTAGACAACCTCACTTTTGCATTTATTACACCAAGCTATGCACCCGATTTTCAGCGATGCAAGTTGCTTTGTTGGAGTATCAAACAGTTTGTCTCCTCGCCAGTGAAGCACTATATTATTGTTGAACGTAAGGATCTGTCGCTTTTTCAGCAACTGGCAGATGAGAATACCGTTATATTAACGAAAGAAGATATTCTTCCTTCCTGGATTAAGCGTATCCCTTTCTACGATAAGAAGAATGTTTGGTTAAATCTTAAAGGCCATAAATCGGGAAATTGGTTGATTCGAGGCTGGTTGATTCAGCAAATTGTGAAACTGGCAGCCGCAGAGTATGTGGAAGAAGATGTGCTGGTCTTTGTCGATTCTGATGTGGCCTTTATCAACAACTTTGATGTGTCTCAGCTGGTTGATGAAGACAACAACGTCCGGCTTTTCAGAGTTGAGCAATCGACTGACCTAGATAATGAGGTTGGCAAGAAGTGGAAGGTAACCGCCAAGAATCTGCTCAATGTTCCGACCGAAGTCGACTGCTATGATTTCTACGTCCACCAGATCGTGACCTGGAGGCGAGACAACCTGCTCCAGATGTACAAGCGCATTGAGACGAACTACAACCAAAACTGGATAGAAGTTCTATGCGGAGTGAATCATCTCTCTGAGTACGTTCTCTACGGTGTTTTCGTAAGCTACATCCTGGGCGAAGACTCTGGCCACTACGATGATCATCTGCAAAAAATCTGTTGGTGTTACTGGGAAGAAAATTCTCTCTCCAAACAAGAGCTGACCGAATTCTTCCAGGAAGCTCAAACCTCGGGTCATAAGGCGGTTATGCTTTCTGCCAAGAGTCCTGTAAGCCTATCGATTGAACAGTTCCGGGGGTATCTTGCGACAGCGTAGGGTGCTCTGGGCTATCTAATGACGGTTTGAAACAAAGGTTTTTCTGTGCAGCGTGCATCAAAAATCCTAACCCTTCAAACCCTCTCAAACAACATCTACAGGACTTACACAAAACTTGCATCATCCTGAGTAAATTCGTTGATTTGTGGCCGCGTCGCGGCCACAAATCAACAAAACAAGTAAGTTCAGATCTCGATAAACGATTCAGGAGGTTAGCGCTTTGTGTCAGGCGCTAGCCTTCTTTGTTGAACGCGAATGCCCAAACGATTGAATCGGGAGTCCTATTGCTTGGGTGGGTAAATAAAATAGGTCGCCAGCGGTATAGTACTGCTGAATGGTTTTTTGGCTCAGCTCAACGGAGGCAGAGGTGATATAGAGCGCCTGTAAGCTTTTGCCACCAAAAGCAACGCTCGTTGGTCGAGGCACGGGCATCTTGATACGTGCTATTTCGTTTCCACTGGAATCGAACTGAGCCACAGCCCAGCCATCCCAGAGCGCTGACCAGAGATTGCCTTGCGCATCCACCGCCAGCCCATCAGGCTCGACCGCCTCGCGACTCAGGTCAATCAGAACGCGGCGGTTATGAATGCTTCCGGTAGCTGCTTCAAAATCGTAGGCGAAGATTTTGTACTGGGCAGAGTCCGTCAAATAAAACGTTAAACCATCAGGGCTCCACCCCAACCCATTCGCGATGGTAAGCTCCGTTTCCATTACATGAAGAGAGCCATCGGGATCGTAGCGATAGAGCGCGGCTTGCCCAGGAATTTCGCTGCAAGACCCAATCCAAAACCGTCCCTGGGGATCACACTTACCATCATTCAGCCGTGTTTCCATCGGATGAGCAAACTCGATCGCTGTTAATGGCGTGATATTCCCTGTTTCGATATCGAGAAAAGCAAGACGGCTCCGTAAGGCGACGAGCAAATGGTTGTTATCTGCCTGGGCGATCGCGCTCACCACTTCCCCGGTATCGAGATAGCGATCCTGCCCTGTTGTCGGATCAAACTGGTGCACGCGATGGTTATAAATATCAACCCAGAAAAGTTGTTGTCGGTCGGCATCCCATAGAGGGCATTCTCCCAATCGAGCGCGGGCATTCAGGATATTAGTCGGAGACGCGTTCATTTCGCTGGTTCACCTCATACGACGCCAAATTGCTTCAGGATCATAGTATCGAGTACGGGCCTCAGTGGAAGCCATTTCTAATATCCCAGCAGATAGGCGAATAGTCGCGATGACAGTATTGAAGAGTGAATGTCTGAGTATAGAAAATGTCTACGCGCCTGTTTACTGGCTGATTGCAGGGCATCGATGGCGATAAAGACTCTCGATTCTTTTCAGCTCATCTGCGCAGCTTCTTCTTATCGGGTTTACCGAGGGCGGTGTAAGGTAGATGGTTACGGAAGTTGATAGCTCCAGGCATTTGGTAGCGGGCGACTCGCGATTTCAACCACTCCCGTAACCGTGCTTCGCTGAGCGTTGCTCCCTGTTTTGGAACCACGACGGCCTTCAATCGTTGCCCGAATTCTGAATCAGGGATCCCAAACACAGCGACAGCCTCTATGTCAGGATGCAGCAGAAGAATGTTTTCCAACTCCACAGGATAAACATTCTCCCCGCCAGAGACGATCATGTCATCCACGCGGCCACAGAGAAAAATATCGCTATCTGCATCACAGTAGGCTAGATCTCCGGTTTCAATCCAGCTTTTCTGGCGAGTAGACCAGGCACTGCGAATACAGAGGTGGCCAATTTCTCCTGGTTGGATGGCTTGACCTGCGGCATCGGCAATTCTGGCGTTGACGCCCCATACGGGTTGACCGATGGAAGCGGGTTTCTGGCGCAGTAGAGTAGGGCTACCCAGAATACAAAACCCTGCTTCAGATGTGCCATACAAGTTAAAGAGAACGTTCCCTAGTCGCTCTAGCGTGGCTTGGGCTAAGGTTGGGCTCAATGCTGCGCCACCTGAAAGGATGCATTGCAGAGAAGAGAGCGATCGCCCATCCTCTCGCAACATCCGTTGCAGCATCAGTGGTACGAGTGTGACGACTTCAACGTGATGGGTCGCAATGAGTGAACAGGCTTGGGTAGCTTCAAAGCGGCGGGTGACATAGAGCTCTGCCCCAAGAATTATGCCGATGAGCAAGGCGGCTAAGCCGAAGCCATGATAAATCGGGGTTGCAATGTAGAGCGATCGATAGCGATCGAGGTGCACCTGTTCGAGCAATGCAATGAACGGGGGCAAAAAATTGAACAGCGAAGGTTTGCGGCTGGCTGGTTTGGGCTGTCCAGTTGTGCCACCCGTCATCACCACGATATTCCCCGTTTTAACGGTTTTGAGGCGTGACGTTTTTGGGTAGGGCGTCAGTGAAAGTTGCTGGATGGATGGATGAGTGGCGTGGTAAGCCGGGAGCGCTTTGCCTTGCTGCAATGCAGAGGCGAGCCATGGAGGAAGGGGACGATCGCCCGAATGGTCGTAGATGTAGAAGTCGATCGCCAAATGCTCGATCAGAGACTGCATCTGGTCTGTACTCATCTCTGGGTTGAGCAGGAAAACATGGGTTCCCAGGCGAGAGGCCGCAAAAATAGCTTTGATCGCAGCGGCATGGTTGCGGCAGGCGATCGCCACTTTCTGGCGGCGTTGAATCCCATACTCCTGTTGCAAGGCAACGGCCAAGGATTCAGCTTGTTGCCAAAGCTGAGGATAACTGCATTGCCCATGGTCATCTTTGATAGCCATGCGATCGGGGTGCAGGTGTGCTGCAATGCGTAGCAGTGCCATCAGGTTAACGCCTGTCGTGATGACTGCTTCAGCTATGCGAAACAGACCAATGGGTGTCAACAATCGAGTTCGGTATAGCTTGCGGATAAGCATAATTGTCCCTTTTCTACGGGTTGCGTCTTGAGTAATGACCCATCGCAAATTCCCATACGCCTCGAAACAGCACCGAGGCGACTTGCCCGCCACAGAGCCACCAGGGAGCGTAGGTTCGTCTACGGGCAAGCATCGCTTTGCAGATGAGCTGTGCAACTTGCTCAGGCTGCATGGCAGGTACATTTCTATAGGCTTTGGTGGGCTCAATCATGCGCGTCCGAACCAGGGGAAGGTAGATGGATGTGGTGTGGATGCCCTTGGCGTTTAGCTCTGGGCTAACGCAGCGAAACCACTGGTCGAACGCGGTTTTGGATGCCTGATAAGCGGCCCATTGGGGAGCTGGAATGAGTAGTACATTGACAGCAGAGATGTTGATCACATGCCCTTGGCGAGCAACGAGGGTGGGAATAAGACCCAGCATTAGTTGGACAGGGGCAAAATAATTGAGGTTCATGGTGCGGGTAAAGTCATGAGGGCGATCGAGGGAGTCAAAAATCGAGCGACGAATCGATTTTCCCGCATTGCTCACAAAGATGTCGATTCCCCCCGGAAGCTGCTGTAAGGTATGGAGTAATGCTTGTACCTCTGATTCAACTCTCAGGTCACAGGGAAAGATGTCGGCGCGCCCACCTTTTGCTTCAACCCGTTGTTGCACTTCCAATAGTTTGGCCTCTGTCCGCGCTACAAGGAGCAAATAAGCTTGAGTGTCTGCCAGGTTTGCTGCTAAACACTCGCCGATGCCATAGCTTGCGCCTGTAATCAGTACAGTCTTTCCCGCTAAATATCGCTGAAGGCGAGGACGACTAAAATGCAGAAATGGGAAGAAAAGAAGTCGCATGTCAGCTAATTAATATTTATCCTCATGCATACTCTTAGATGTGTTAACAACACCCATTAAGACGGCGACTCCATAGGCCGCTGCTAGCCCATAGAAAGAATCTTCGACCAAGTTCCAGTGTGTCAGATCACCAGGGCCATTGCGAGGTGCATCCCCGACCAAAATCTGGAGGTTGGAGTAGCAGCGATCGCCTTGTTTAACCCCAAAGCAGTTGCCTGGAGATGCAAGCATGGTCGCGATTTGCAAGGCCAAAACAATACCCCAAAGGCGGTAATTGATGCGGGCAGTCTTCGTACGATTTTGCAATGCTAAAATCCACCAGGCTAGTAGGATCGTTGCGTAGAAGGGCAGCAGCAGAAATATGTAAACAATTGCACCATTGATTGTATTGGATGTGATGGTAAATAGAAGAAAACTGCTTAATAAATAGGTCGTTAGTACTAAGCCTAGTTTAATCACTGTATAACTCCTTCAATAGCTAGCACTTGTCGTTAGAGCAGTCCTGCAAGCAGTGGTGGCATGGTTACAGATGGAATGATTACAATGTTGCCGCGACTAACCATCTAATGCTTTCTATAAATCAGCGAATAAGCATTCATGGTGCTTGGATGGCCTGCAAGAAAGACATTGAAACCAGCCCTGTTTTTCCCTCCAGGGCTTGAACATAGGTATCTACTTCTGCGATCGCCTAACCTATGCGACCAAGCGATGATCTATGCATGGCAAGGCTTTGAGGTGCGAATCGTGGCAATTTTCTGAAAGGGCACATCCAATCTGCCTGCTCACTCGTATACGACTGGAGGTTCTTTATGGATGCGGATCTGGCTAGAACCTTGTGGGCGATCGCCCACTCTCTAGTTCATCCTCGCTCAAGAATACCTGGAACCCCTAGGTAGAAGCGAAGCAGCAGTTGTCCATGAATGTTGAACCCTGTCTGTGACTGTATCTTTTTTATCCCGTCCGAAAAGGAAAAATCATGGCCAAATTTTCAAAACGTGCCCGCTCTAGAGCCTTCTTTGTTGTCCTTGGCATTTTTGCCGTCGTGCTATTGCCGCTGCTAGGACTGCTGCCTCGTGGAAATCAAGCAATGAACCCTGACGATTTTCAGGAGCATCAGCAGCTTATTGCCGAAGTTATTTTGTCGAAGAACCGACCCGAGGTGATAGGGCAATCCCCCACCCGAGGTAATCCAGAGGCTGAACGGGTACTGTTCAAGTTTTCGGACTTTCAATGCTCCTTTTGCGCTAGGGCTTCGGGAGATATGAAATCGTTGGTAGAGGACTATGGGGACAATTTCCTCTACGTGTACAAGCATCTACCATTGGTTCAGATTCACCCTGAAGCGATACCCGCTGCTAGAGCTTCCTGGGCTGCTCAGCAACAAGACCAATTCTGGCCATACCATGACGCACTCTTCGCCAATCAAGAGCGATTGGGAGATGCTTTGTATGAAGAGATTGCTAGCGATTTAGGTCTAGATATGGAGCAGTTTAATCGCGATCGCACGAGCTCAGCATCGAGAGAGGCTGTATCGGCGGATCAGCAATTGGCACAAGAGCTGCGCCTCAACCGAACACCGTCTTTTGTGATGAATGATTTGCTGATTCCGGGAGGCACCCCACTAGAAGCCTTTGAACGTTTAGTTTCTCCAACGCAAAGCTAAGGACTTCGCAGATAAATAGAACTCCATAAGTAGAACTCTAGGGAAGGGTGGGCATAGCTCATCCTCCCCTGAGTAGTTTTAGAGTGTATTTTTATACGCAAATCTGGAGATGGAAAGAGTCCAATCGTTTTCAATATTGCATATTGCATAGGTGGTCGCTGCTCACGACTAACCTAAGGAGTAAATATGGCGAGCGGTAATTCGCTTAGCTTGGAGAAGACCTATGAGACATCACTCCAATGTCATTTATCCCATTTTGATTAGCTCAGCTCTGTATGGTGTTTCCCTGGCTGTAACAGCTCTAGAATTTGTGCCAGCCAGTAATCCGCTGATTCCACCTACCGACCTCGAAGCCTATATCTGGCCGGGATGGGAGGTTTTTGTGATGGGATGGCTTGCCATTTTCAATCAACAGATTGCCTGGTATGCGAACCTGCTTCACGTCTTCAATTTGGGATTAATGGCGGGGCGGCTTTGGCGACTAAATATTGCGATGTGCATTTTTACTCTAGTTGTGACGTTGAATACACTACTCCTCTTTCAGCAGGAAATCCCAATGAATGGGGCTGGGAGCACGATGCAGCTCCATGCGCTTCGCATAGGGTTCTATTTCTGGATGACCAGTTTATCGATCCCTCTTTTGTGGAATATCTGGCAATGCTGGGTTGATTTCTCTCGTTCTAGCGCGTCTTCAGAGACGGTCTAAACGAACAAGTAAGCAGGGAATGGATGGCATCGCTTCGGGATAGTAGATGGTGTCGGTGTGGCGTTTGGTGTTGCGATCACCCAATCTTGTCGAAAAGTTTCTACTAGAAACTTTCTGGATTCGCTTTGTCTTGTCGTGTTATCTACGACAGCGTCTATCCCATTGGGCTGGAGAGAATGTATGAGAAGCCGATCGAGCGTAATCTATCCTATTTTGATGAGCTTAGCTCTGTATGGCGTTTCCCTGACTGTGCCAGCCCTGGAATTTCTGCCAGTGAGTGACTCGTCAAACCCCTCAGTTCCACCCGCTGATTCGGTTCAGGAAATTTGGTCAGGACGGGAAATTTTGATGCTGGGGTGGTTAGCTATTTTTGATATGCAAATCGCTTGGTATGCCAACCCGCTGCACCTCATCAATCTGGGGTTGATGGCTGGGCGGATGTGGCGGCTAAATACCGCGATATCTGCGTTGACTCTAGCTGTAGGACTCAATACCTTGTTACTCTTTTGGCAGGAAATAGCCATTGGTATGGCAGAAGACGGACGGCTACAATCACTTCACATTGGGTTCTATTGTTGGATAACAAGCTTATCGATTCCTGTTGTGTGGAACAGTTGGCAGTGGTGGGTGGCATCCACTCATTCCAAAGCCTCTTCAGAGTAGTTTTGCTGCTTATAAGTCAACGAACGAGCAGCATTTTCCCAGATGCTTAAGCAATTGGTTGGTACGATCTGGTGCTGCGATCGCGCCATATCCTGCCCATCCTGAAGTAGTTTGCCAGATTGGAGAGCATAACTCATGAAAAAACGGATATACCTTGCAGGTATCGGTTTGTTGATACTGACAGGCTTGCCTGTGGCGCTGGCACAAGCCGATCGATACCCGACAGAGGTTGAACTCCAGCAGTTGCTTCAGGAGTTGCGAGAAAACATTCCCGAACTGGAAGCAACGGGCATCTATACCGACCGCCGTACCTCTGCCGAACGGGATGCTAGAGATGCCTACGCCGATGCTTGGGCTGAAGTCGATGCGGCGATCGCTCCTTATTTAGGAGAATGGACAGCGATTGAAGAATCTCTCTATTTCTATCCAGCGGCGAATGAAGGCGAGGTTTGCATTCTAGATATTCATCTGGATTTAGGCGACTTCTACATGGGCGAGGTCAGAGATGGCAAGGTGTATACGACGATCAACCATGTGCTTGTCCTAGATAGCGACTTTCTCGGCAGTACCTCTGTTTATGAGGGGCAACCCAGCCTCTATCCATATGCCAACCCTAGACCCCTGCCAGAGTCATTCGAACAGCTTGAGCAATACTATCCAGAGATGATGGCTGCCTTCTATGAGGCAGACTGTTTGACGGGCTTACCCAATGATGTGGGTGAGTCTCGTTAATTGCTTGTTTGAGAGATAAATTGTTCTTACATGGCATGTTCTTATATGGCAAGTTCAGATCATCGATGTCTCCAATAAGCTTTTATTAGTGGATATTGGAGGCTCAATTGGATACTAGAGGCATACGGATGAAAAAGTTTCACCTGGCGATCGCTACCCACGATATTGCAGCCACTGTGCGCGACTATAGCGATCGCCTCGGCGCTCAACCCTGTGTTGTTGTGCCGAACGAATATGCCCTGTGGCGCACAGAAACGCTGAATCTTTCCATTCGCCAGGATCCAAACTGTAAGTCGGGTGAGCTACGCCATCTTGGATGGGAAGACTCAGCGGCGCAAGGTTTTACGACTTCTGTTGACGTGAATGGCCTTACCTGGGAACGCTTCAGCCCGCTCCTGCAGGCTCAGGAAATCGAGGAAATCTGGCCTGGTACCCAGTACACGACCGATGCCAGGGGCTAACCTGAGTTTTCAAAGAGGTTTCCCTATTTAGTAGAAAGCCCTAATTATTGGTAGGATGCGTTAGCGATAGTGTAACGCATCAAAGCCTTGTTGGATGGTGCGTTACGGCTTTGCCTAACAGCACCCTACAGCATCGTTTATTGATGGCTATCTACTTTGCAGCTTCAGACTCTTCCTTACTCTCTAGAATTGACTCAAAGCTATGCGGCATAAAACGGTTGATCTTCTCCAGAGTGATAGGCAAAGGAAATCAAACGATTTCTGAGCCAACTTATAGCGGTGTGCAACCGCATTAAGCACAGCAACGGTTGTGTGGGGCGCGCCGCGCCCCACACAACCGTACTTAACTAACGCGCATAGCGCTATATTCGTTAGGAGAATAGAGTCAACCATACCTAACTTCTCTGAAGACGCAAACGCAAATACGATCTGGGTGTCGTTCGCTAGTGACTGGGTGGCTGATTTAGGTGCCAGCGATTGACTTTTTGGGTTATCAGGAAAATGGTTGAATGCCATTTTCTTTACTCTTCAATCGCGACCCAAAATTATGCAAGTCGTTGCATAAAATAATTTTCCCCCTTTTTGCATAAAACTACGGTTGTCCTCCTGAGTAATAGGCAAAGGAAATCAAATGATTTCTGAACCAACTATTCGTTAGGAGAACTGACTTCGTCATGGCTACTATTATCGGAAACGCAAATGCAAATACAATCTTGGGTACTGCCAATGGTGATTTCCTCTATGGTCTAGGTGCAGGCGATCGCATCTTTGGCCGCGATGGGAATGACGCTATCTATGGTGATGCTGCACCCTCTGAAATTTCTGTTGTACCCGGCAATGACCTTCTACGGGGCAACAACGGCAATGACCGAGTCTACGGCGATCGCGGGAACGACACCCTGTATGGCGACAATGGCAATGACAGGGTATATGGCGGCAGCGGCAACGACCGCATGTTTGGCGGTGCGAACAATGACTATATGAATGGCGGGTCGGGTGCAGATACCATGTACGGTGGCACTGGGAATGACCGGATGTTTGGTCGCACTGGGAACGACCTCATGTTCGGTAATGCAGGTAATGATTACATGGGTGGTGGGTCTGGTTCTGACCGCATGTATGGTGGTAGTGGCTCTGACCGCATGTTTGGCAGCAGTGGCAACGACCTCCTGTCTGGTAGCTCTGGTAATGACTACATCAATGGTGGGTCTGGTACGGATACCATGTACGGTGGCAGCGGCAACGACACCCTTCTTGGTAGTCTGGGTGCCGACACCATGATAGGTGGCTTTGGCAATGACCTCTATTACCTAGCAGCGGGCGATACCATTACAGAATTTGCGGGCCAGGGGATTGATACCATCCGGTCGTCAAGTAGTACGAACTTGAATTCGTATGCCAATGTAGAAAATCTGGTTCTCACCGGAAATGCTTCGATCTTTGGCTTTGGTAATGGGTTGAACAACCGCATCAGTGGCAACAACGCGAACAACAGCTTGTCTGGTATGGATGGGAACGATCGCTTGGCGGGTAGCGGCGGTAATGACACACTGATTGGTGGTCGGGGGAACGACTCCTTGCATGGTGGGAGTGGGAACGATCGCATCACTGGGGTTCGGTCGTTCCCCATAGTTGGTGGCAACCCCGGTGCCAATGAAATCGACATTCTCACCGGAAGCACCGGATCTGACACCTTCGCTCTGGGTGACCAGTCCAACGTCTACTACGACCAGAATGGAAACCTAGACTATGCCGCGATCACGGACCTGACGATTGCTGACCGCATTGTGCTCAACGGCGATGCCAGTGATTATGTGATGCAAAACCAGTTCCTCATCAATCCTTCTCTGGGTGCAGGAGTGATTCAAGGTACGGCCATCCGTCGAATTCAGGGTGGCTCCAACGACATGATTGGCTTTGTTCAGAATATTGTTGGATTGAATCCCAATAGCTCGGTGTTTGAATATGTGTCGCCGCAAATCCGCATTGCCTGAGGGGCGTATTGAAACCTTTCTAGACGTTTCAATCAACCTCGAACGAGTAGCATAAGTGGACAAAGGGGGTGCAAGATGCCCCTTTTGTCCCATGAAGCGTTAGGCATAAGCGAAAGATGAGACAGTCTTAGCAGGGTTTTCAGTATGGATGAGCGGCTTACGCAACTGCTAGAAGAGGCCAAACAAGTGGTAACAAATGGAGGAGCCGTACCCGGCTCTGAGATAGACCAATTGGTTGAAGAGATCTTGCGATCGCGCCCCGTTGGCCGTGCGTTGCCAGGGCAACCTTTGTCGGGGGTTTACCAGGCGATTTTCGAGCGGGCGCAAGCTCATTTACATGAAGTCGTTGTAGATGCGCTGACGCGATACAACGCAACCCGACAATCGGTGCGGGAGTGGGCGATCGCCCTCCAAACGCAAGCGCTCAAACAGGTGCTGGATGATACCCAGCTCAAGCAACTGGCTCTCGAAGCCCAGCGTCATTTGCCCCAGTCGGTGGAACGCCAGCATGCCCTGGCACAGTTGGTTGCGGCTATCAAACTGGCTGGACGGTTGGTGCGACCCCATCGCGGGATGTTTTCCCCATCCTTTTACGAATTGCTGTACGACGAAGCGGTGAATCGTACCTTGGTCTATATTTGTTGTGCAATCGACAACTATGACCCAGAGCGGGGAGACAAAAAGTTTATGAACTGGGTGAACTTTCGGCTAGAGCGGGTCATGATTGATTGCCGTCGCGAGTTTAACGGTCGGGAAACAACAGAGTTGCCGAATCTAAATGATTTGGATAACTTAAATCCCCCCGATGAGGTGGAAGACTCCCCCGCCCAGCTTTTGCGCGAATACATTGAACAGGATGTGGATCAAACCTTTCAGCAAGCACATATTCGCGATCGCCCCGATGCAAACTTTCGGCTCATTGCCATCGAGCGCCTAAATGACAAAAGTTGGGAAGATATCTCTGCACTCCTGGGCATTAAAATCCCTACACTCAGCAGTTTCTTTCAACGATGCTGCCAAAAATTTGCCCCCAAGTTCCAGGAGCATTTGTTCAGTTAAATACTGTTCAGTTAAACACCACCTTTTCCGGGGGAACTCCATGATTCATCTCCATCCACCGTTTACGGTTACCTTATCGCTGGCCGCCCACCAGCAGGCCGAACGATTGCGACAACAGCATAATGATCCACGCCGAGCCAAACAGGTGTATCTCAATGCCCTGGCGGTTTATGCCGTTGGGTTTTACTTGGAATGTCTGGGCATTCAAACCCTATCATCGCTGACACCTGATCACTTATTGATGGATAGTGCCAGCTTGACGGTGCCAGCCTGTGGCATTTTGGAATGTCGTCCGGTTTTGCCCAATGAAACAGAGTTATCGGTTCCAGCGGAGGTCTGGAGCGATCGCATTGGCTATGTTGCGGTTCAATTGAGCGAGTCGTTGCGAGAAGCAGCAATCCTCGGTTTTGTCCCGACGGTAGCAGCCGAGCGGATTCCTCTGACGGAGTTGCGATCGCTCGATGAATTGCCGCGCTACCTCCACGACCGTCAGACTCCGGCGAGTGCTCCCATAAACCTGGGGGAGTGGTTGCAGGGTGTGGCGGATGCCGCTTGGCGCACGGTCGACGAGTTTTTGGATCCGTTGCTCAACCCGCCTCAGCCTGCCTTTGGCTTTCGGGGCGATCGCCTCCCCTCGGCAGAAGCAGACGAACCGACGGAGCCCTTGATTCGGCGGGGAAAGAACGTTGCCCTCCGCACGGAATCGGACACCCTGCCGCTCGTGTTGTTGATGGGCTTGTTACCCCGATCGACCCAGGACGTTGATATTTGGGTGCAACTCGAAGCAACAGAGCAACGACAGCTTCCTCCGACTCTCCAGTTGCGGGTTCTGGATGATACTGGAACCGAAGTGATGTACGCCCAGGCCAGAAGCACCGAGGCGATGCAATTGCAATTTACGGCTGCCGCTGGGGAACAGTTTGGGGTACAAATCCGTTTGGAGGATCAGACTATTACAGAAACCTTCATTGTTGGGCTGGGTACCCGTTCATGACGGCTCCGATCGCCAAACTCGTCACGCTAAAGTTTGACGGCGACTTTCAACATCACGGCTTTCGGGTGACGCTGGAAGTTGGGCCAGATGGCGATCGCCCCGACTTGGAGCTGAGTGCTATGTTGCCTCCAGCTCCGGAACTACTGCAACGGTTGCATCGCTGGCAACAGCACTACCGCAGCTTAGATGGTGCCACGCGTATCAAACCCAAGGCCATTGTCTACAAAGGTTCGATTCATTTAGTCGAAGCCTGTCAGCAAACGGCGACGGAATTGGGGCAGTGCTTGCAGCGTTGGCTGTCGTCCGATTCGTTTCGGGTGGTGGATCAGCGCTTGCGTGAGGCACTGAACCGAGACGATCCGACGCGCATTGTGCTGCGTAGTGCCGACCCATATTTGCTGCATTTGCCCTGGCATTTGTGGGATGTGCTCGATCGTTATCCCCAGGCAGAGGTGACCCTGGGCGCACCGACCCTAGAACGGTTAGAGCGGGTAGCTCCGGCGTCTGCTGAACCCAATGCCGTCCGCATCCTGGCCATTCTAGGAGACAGCAGTGGCATTGATGTGGAGGTCGATCGCCGCTTGCTGGAAGTGCTACCTCAAGCTGAGGTAACGTTTTTGGTCGAACCAACCCGTGCGGAGATAAACGACCATCTCTGGGAGCAGCCTTGGCATATCTTGTTTTTTGCAGGCCATAGTCACACCCAGGCGGAGCAGGGTTGTATTGCAATCAATCCACACGACAGCTTGACCCTAGCGGAGTTGAAATATGGCTTGCGGCGGGCGATCGCTCAGGGACTACAGCTAGCGATCTTCAATTCCTGCGATGGCCTGGGGCTAGCCCATGAACTGGAGCCCCTACGCTTGCCCCACCTGATCCTGATGCGTGAGCCTGTCCCTGATCGAGTGGCGCAAGCATTTCTGACACAGTTCCTCAAAGCCTTTTCCCAGGGCGATTCCCTCCATCTGGCGGTGCGACAGGCACGGGAACGGCTACAGGGATTCGAGCGAGAGTTCCCCTGCGCCAGTTGGTTGCCCTGCCTGTATCACATTTCCGCCGAACCGCCGTTGGATTGGGATGCGCTGCGACCCTCTACTGCTGTATCTCAACCTGTCCAAGTGCAGGCCGAGCCACCTCTTTCTTCTCCTTCACTGCCTCTGTGGAAAGCGCTGGTGACCAGTGTGGCGGTGGCGCTGGGCGTGATGGGGGTGCGATCGCTCGGACTACTCCAGCGTTGGGAGTTGGGCGCCTACGACTTGCTGATGCGATCGCGTCCCGCCGAAGTGATGCCCCGGCGTCTCTTCATCGTGGAAGTGACTGAGGCTGACGTGAATGCCTACGGCTATCCGGTGCCAGATAATGTGCTGTTGGAGGCCATCGAGCGTCTCCAGACAGAGCAGCCCCGTGTGATTGGGTTGGATCTGTTTCGCGCGGATGCGGCTCCCTCCCTCCAGCAAGCGTTGCGATCGCCCAACATGGTGGCGTTATGCAGCGTGCGCCATAGCGATGACCCCAATCGACCCGGCATTGGCCCACCACCCGATTTACCCGAAACGCAAATAGGCTTTAGTAATGTCGTCGTTGATCCGGATCGGGTGCTACGGCGACAACTCCTGTTTATGCAGCCCGATCCGGCGGATCCCTGCGCCACCCGGTTTTCGCTCAATGCCTTGGTGGCTCTCCACTATTTAGATCAAGAGGGTATCGAGCCGCAAAACCTAGAGGAACACCAGATCCAGCTGGGGCAGACGCGGCTGGTTCCCCTCGACCAACATAGCGGTCCTTATCACCGGGTCGATCACTGGGGATTTCAGGTTTTGCTCAACTATGCCAACCTAGAGCAGTTTGCCGATCGCCTCTCCCTATCCCAGGTGTTGCAGGGGGAAGCTTTGCCAGAGCTAGGCGATCGCGCTGTCCTGATTGGGATGACGGCTCCCATTACCAACCCCACCGATTACTTTTTTACGCCCAAAAGTGGGACGTGGGCGGCGCAGCCCGTTCCCGGTGTGCATCTCCAGGCGCAAATGGTAAATCACGTTCTGACAGCGGCATTGGATGGGCGACAACTCCTCAACCCCTTGCCTATATGGGGAGCTGCGGTTTGGATTTTGGGTTGGTCGGCGATCGCCGCTGGAATAACGTGGAAAATTCGCCGTTGGCATCATTTAGGAATTGTCTTCGTCGTATTGGTAGTTACGTCAGGTGGACTCGTATGGGGTGCATTTATCCTGGGCTGGTGGCTACCACTCATTCCGACTTGGCTCTCTCTCAGTAGTAGTAGTGGTGCAGTGCTTTTGGGGAAACGCTACTTATCCCCATCAACCAACCGCCGTCGAGTTTGACGCGGTGCTCTGAGCCTAAGCCTTTCTTCCCTCTATGCCCTCAATCTGTGTCCTCAATCTTGCCCTCACGAGGAATCATCATGTATCGAACGTGGATTCGTTGGACATCCCAACTCATCCTGATAGCAATGGGCGCTACCTTTTTATTCCCTGTTATTAGCGCTGCAACACCTGTAATTGGGACAACTATACCTGAGACCAAAGGGATTACCTTCAACCCGCCCAACCGAGGTGCGCCTGGCCAAAGCCAGGATGCAGGAAGTCGCAACCCTTGCCTCACGACGGACATCCCCTTCACGGCGATCGCTCCCGTCACAAACTGGGGTGAAACCCTCTCGGCTCATCCCACCTTCTGGCTCTACTTGCCCCAACCCGCTGAGATGATTGAACTGACGCTTTACGACGAGGAAGATCAGGAGGAGGCGCTGTATCAAACCACCTTCAGCCCCTCTGGAACGATAGAAGCGGGTATCGGCCAGTTCACTCTGCCAGAAAGTGCGCCGGAGTTAGAACCCGGTCGCCTCTATCGCTGGCGATTTGCCTTTGTTTGCGATATGGAATCTGACCCGGCGGCAGAAGTGACGGGGATTGTGGTGCGGCGATCGCCCACATCAGAACTCGCCGAGCAGTTGCAGATCGCTTCGCCCCAGGAACAGGTTGCCTTACTCGCAGAACATGGCCTCTGGTACGACACCGTTGACCAGCTTGCCCAACTGCGACAACGTTCGCCAGACGATGAAACCCTAGCAGCGGATTGGGAAAGCCTCCTGACCCATCCCATTGCGAGGCTAGATACCTTTGTGCCTACGATGTTCCTGGATTGTTGTTCGGAGTGAGTATTGATCAGCATGGGTGTCCCTTCCGAAACGTTCTGCACTTCCATTGATTGGGTTGAGAGGTTAGTCTTCTATGCTTGCATTCCTATTTTCTCCAGACCCTCCGGCTATCCCGACACCTCCTTCTCAGAAGGCAAGCCTTGTTGCAGAAGAGAGAGTTTTCCAGGGGCGCTTAGGTGTTGATCCGCCTGGATCTGATGCTGTCTCTCCGATGGCTCTGGCTGCGTCTACGCCGGATGCGTTTGGAGTAGAGTTCTCGGAGGCTGGAACTCGGGCGATCGCCCCTCTCCCCATCCAACTGGCACAGAATGTACAGGCGGCAGAAGACGGCACAGGGACAGTCGTTGATCAGGTGGGCGATCGCTTCGATATTGATGGCGGAACTCAGGCGGGCGACAACCTATTCCACAGTTTTGAAGCCTTTGGGCTAGATGCCGACCAAGTAGCCAACTTCATCGCGGAGTATGGCATCGAAAATATCTTGGGACGGATAACGGGCGGCGATCCGTCCATCATTGATGGTTTGATCCAGATGAGTGGCGGCGATGCCAATCTCTATCTGATCAACCCAGCCGGGATTCTCTTTGGCCCCAATGCTAGTTTGGATTTACCCGCATCCTTTACGGCAACCACAGCGGATAGAATTGGATTTGGATCGGGTTGGTTTCGGGCTACGGGCGACAACGACTTTGCCAGTTTAGTGGGAGCACCCCAGCAGTTTGCGTTTATCCGCAGTGACGGAGGAGCTATTGTCAACCTGGGTGACTTACAGGTTGATGATGGACAATCCCTGTCGTTGCTGGGTGGTACGGTCATCAACATGGGCACCCTGGCTGCGCCCCAGGGGCAAGTGACGATCGCCGCTGTTCCTGGAGAGAACCTTGTTCGCATTAGCCAGGATGGCATACTCCTCAGCCTGGAAATTCCGGAACCACAGGCCGATGAGCTATTATCTTCCATCGATCCACTATCCCTACCCGAATTGCTCACAGGCGCTGACATTGAACCGGATACGGGTATCGCGGTGAATCCAGATGGCACGCTTCAGGTGGGAACGGCTACTGTGGAGCCAACGTCAGGAACAGCGATCGCCTCTGGTACCGTCACCGTTGCCGATACAACATCTCCCACTGCAATGGGGGGGACGATCGCTTTGGTGGGCGATCGCGTGGCGCTGCTTGATGCCACGTTGGATAGCTCGGGTACAAGGGGCGGCGGTACGGTGCTGGTGGGCGGTAGCTTTCAGGGGCAGGGACCTGTTCCCAATGCCACCCAGACTTATGTGGATGCCACCACCATTCGAGCCAACGCCATCCAGCAAGGCAATGGGGGAGAGGTCAGTATCTGGGCGGACGATCGCACCCAGTTTTCTGGAACTATCCATGCGCGTGGCGGCGCTGAATCTGGTGATGGAGGGATGGTGGAAGTGTCGGGCGGTCAGCATCTAGCGTTTAGGGGCCATGTTGACCTGAGTGCGCCCCAGGGCGAATTGGGAACACTGTTGCTCGATCCTGAAAACATCGTCATCGTCAATGGCAACGGTGGCGCGAATGATGATCAGTTGGACGCTGATGTTCCTGATCCTGGCGATTCATCGGGCACGATTTTTGACGACGATGACCCAGGAACGACATTTACCCTATCGGAAACGACTCTAGAGGCGATCGTCGGCGATATCATTCTGCTGGCAACAAACGACATCATTATCGAAGATTTGGCTGATAATACCCTCAACACCCAGGTGCCCTTTGGCCAACGCTTGCAGTTCATCGCCGATGCCGATGGTGATGGTACTGGAGCCTTTCAGATGGATCCCACTGACACGCTACAAACTGATGGGGGTGCCGTTTTTATTTCGGGAGCAGAGCTGCAAGTCGGCAACATTAGAACCACAGCCTTTTTCACTACCAGTGGAGAGGTGAACTTGTCCTCTACAGGGATGCTAACGGCAGGCAATATTGAAACGGCAGGTGGCGATGTGCTGCTCTCCAGTGTGGGCGATTTGCAGGTTGGAGCGATTCTCATCCGTCCTGATTTTGACCCCAATGTGACGGGAGATGTGATCCTCACCTCTGAAGCCGGAAATGTCGAACTGTTCACGGTCAATAATGAGGACATATTCGGCACGGTTCGGATATCAGCAGCGGAGCTGTTTCGCGCAACCGGAACCTTTGAGGCGTTCTTCACCCCCTTCGCAGGTATCCCTGGTGCTGCTAACATGCCAGTCAGCATTCGAACCACTACAGGGGCGGATGAGCCGATTCGTATCCGTTACGGTGGGGCAGTAGACGCAGACCCCAATCTCAGCACAGTTGGCGGTAATGTCCCTCCTGTGGATCCCTTCACGATTACGATTGGTGGTGATGGTGCGCCCTTCTCTGTCGGGCCTGAAGTGGTGGGCGTGATCGATCCCGATGCTGGAGAATTGGTGGACGGTAACAGAAATGAAGTGTACGCACCCCGACCCATTCCTGATGATGTGAGTGGGACGAGCGGGGCGATCGCCGTTAGCCCAGGAAACGGTGTCCTGTACGGGTCTGTAGAAGATATTCCCTTCGTTCCCGATGATGATTTGGGTGGAGAAGATCCGGGTGACGTGGGCGGCGGCGAGGATCCGGGTGACGTGGGCGGCGAGGATCCGGGAGATGTGGGCGGCGGCGAGGATCCGGGTGACGTGGGCGGCGGCGAGGATCCGGGTGACGTGGGCGGCGGTGAAGATCCGGGTGACGAACCCGGCGGGGGAGATGTGGGCGGCGGTGATCCCGATACCCCCAGCTCGAATGATGATCCGCTCGACACGGCTGGCGTGGATGAGGGCATTCTGCTAGCGACCGATGAGGCGCAATCATCAACACCGCCCCGTTCCGATCAATGTGACGTGAGGAATGCAGAGGTTCCCAAAGTCTTTTCGGCGTTCGCTCCTTCGTTCGGAAATACTGCTCCTGACCCTTGCTTGGAGCCAGACCGAGATGATCCTATCTTGCAAATCGAGTCATCCGAATCATCCGACAATCCTTGATGCGAGAGGACTATGCTGAAGCAACGCTTCCTTCTCATTGCTTGTGTGGCACTGCTAGTGAGCTTGGCTCTGCCCATGCAGGCAGCGGTTCAGATGCCGACACCCCCAGCCGTTGTGCAGCGCGATCGCACCTCCGAAGCCGATCACCTATTTCAGCAAGCCGTAGAGCAGTACGAAGCAAACCAGTGGGATGCAGCTATCGACCTGTGGCAGCAAGCCTTGCTGCTGTACCAGCAACGGGACAATGTTCCCAGACAGCTGGCTACCCTTCATCGACTCAGCGCGGTCTACTTGCAAGTGGGGGAGAGTCAGCAGGCGATCGCCCATGCCCAGGGCGCGCTTACTCTGGCCCAACAGCTCAACGATGAAATGGCGGCAGTTCAAGCCCTGGGGAACTTAGGCATTGCCTATCGCACCGTTGGCGACTATATTCAAGCGATTGACAGTTTTCATCAGGCATTGACGATCGTACAAACGCCCGAATCCCTATCTCTGTCAGAAACAGCACGAGACCAGTTGCACGCGCAGCTCCTGCTAAACCTTGGTAATGTCCACGAAGCGTTGGGGGAATATGAGCAGGCGATCGCCCTCTATCGCGAAAGTTTGGCACTGTTTAGCGCCCTCAACCGAGCGTCCGATATGGCGACAGTATTGGGTAATTTAGGCGTCATCGAAACAACTTTGGGGCACTATGACGAGGCGGTTCAATACTACGAACAAAGCCTCCAGATCGCTCAGGCGATGGATGATCCGATCCGAATCGGATATATCTTCAACAACTTGGGAACGGTCTACCATGCTCAGCAACAGCTTGAGCAGGCGATCGTTCATTACCAACAAAGCCTGGCGATCGCCCAAACACACCAGCAGCCCATGCTCGAAGGCGAGGTGCTCACGAACCTGGGGCTAGCCTACGATGACTTGGCGGACTATGAACGGGCGATTAATTACCATCAGCAGAGCTTAGCGATCGCCCACGCTACTGGTAATCGCCGTGCCGAGGCGATCGCCCTCAATAACTGGGGACATGCACTATTCAATGCAGGTGACCTTCCCCAAGCAGAAGCGCAAATCCGGGCGGCAGTCACTGTCCTCGACTCTCTGAGACCCGGCTTAGAGGATGCTGCAAATGTTTCGCTTTTCGATACCCAGGCACTTACCTACAACCTATTGCAGCAAGTTTTGGTGGCTCAAGACAAGTTTGAAGAAGCTTTGGAAGTGGCGGAGCAAGGGCGATCGCGTGCCTTCGTATCTCTCCTCAATCAGCGGCTGCAAGCCTCTCCAGCTTCCGATCAAACCCTCCCTCCAGAGTCCAAAGGACTTGCCATTGAGCAAATTCGTCACATTGCCCAGGCACAGAACGCCACGCTAGTCGAATACACCATCGTTCCTGCCGATAGCTTCAAAGCTCAGGGAAAACTGCGGGGACAGGCCGCGAAGATATTTATCTGGGTAGTCCAACCCACCGGAAATCTTGTGTTTCGCCAGGTGGATTTAGAGGCTGAAGCCATCGCAGCAGAGGACTTAACGTTCACAGAATTAGTGGTCACGGCTCGCCAAAGGTTGCGAGGCGGCGGCGGTGCTGCTGTTGAAACGACACAATCACCTCCTGAAATAGAGGCGATTTTTCAACCAGGCGATCGCGTGCGGCGCTACGATGAGCCGTTGACCTGGCGACCCTACACCATCGAATCCATTGACGGGGAAGCAGAAACGGTCACATTGAGCCATCCAGAGTTTGTCCTACCCTATCCAGTTCCCATCGCTGAGATTTACCTAGCTGAAGACTTTCGCCCGCGCCAGCGATCGCTCCAAACGCTCTATGATGCGCTGATCGCACCAATCGCCGATGACTTGCCGACCAACCCTGATGATCGAGTTATCTTTATTCCTCACGAACAACTCTTCGTCATCCCCTTTTCAGCTCTACAAGATGCCGAAGGGCGCTACCTCATCGAACAGCACACCCTTCTCACCGCTCCGGCCATCGAAGTACTAGCGCTCACCCAAAAACGACACGCACAAATCAACTTGCCAGAACCCCCGTCTGCTGAGGGGCTGATTGTTGGCAACCCATCCCCCATGCCCCGCTCCCTGGCCTCCCTACCCCATGCAGAAGCCGAGGCAGAGGCGATCGCCCAATTGCTCCAGACCAACGCAATCACTGGAGCCAGTGCGACCGAAACAGCCATCAAGCAGCGTCTTGCCGATGCCCCTCTGATTCACTTGGCGACCCATGGCTTTTTCAACGAAACCCATCCCTTGCAGGGGGCGATCGCCCTTGCTCCCTCTACTACCGAAGACGATGGCTTCCTGACAGCCGCAGAAATTCTCGATTTTCCGCTCAAAGCTGAGCTGGTTGTTCTCAGTGCCTGCGATACAGGGCGGGGACGTATTACCGGCGATGGCGTTATCGGACTTTCACGTTCCTTTATGGCTGCAGGAGCCTCTCGGGTTCTTGTCTCCCTCTGGCAAGTTCCTGATGAGGCAACGGCTCAGCTTATGGTCGAGTTCTACCGTTACCGCCAACAACTGGATGACGCTCAGGCCCTGCGGCGATCGATGCTAGCAGCCATGCAAACCCAGCCCAGTCCTTACAATTGGGCAGCATTCACCCTTGTAGGTGCCATACCCAGCGACTGAGACCTGTGGATTTCCAGGGAAAGAAAAGACGTTTACTTGTCGGAAGAAATGCTTCTCAGTGCAGATTCCAAAAAAAATAAAATTAGGGGTTTACAGGCATAAAAACTGTGTTATGCTAGCAAAGCGCGCAACGGATGAACCACACATCCAGCGCCCTAGGCGAGAGCTAGACGCTATAGGTAGTGAAAACTCCTTTAGAAAAAAGTTCAGTATTGCTTGATACAAACAGGCAGGCTTAGGTTAAAGTGGAAGACGTGCCAAAGCGTAGACAGCGGCACAACGAACCTAGAAAAGAGAATAGTTTGAAAGCCAAGCGAAACCAATCCTCGTTGAAAGAAAACTAAGGGTTTGACTTGGGTCAAATTTGACTTAAGTTGAGCTCGAAAACAACAGGATTCTGGGGCTTTTACCTTTGTAAGAGCTTCAGAGCCAAAACAAACTCTACGTAACTAACATGGAGAGTTTGATCCTGGCTCAGGATGAACGCTGGCGGTCTGCTTAACACATGCAAGTCGAACGGGGTTCTTCGGAACTTAGTGGCGGACGGGTGAGTAACGCGTGAGGATCTGCCTTTAGG
>JADEXA010000034.1 GCA_015207365.1 Vacuolonema iberomarrocanum LEGE 07170 | reverse complement strand
CCCGTTGACCTGAATGGGGCATCCTTGGCAACGGGACGCCAGCTGACATCGGGGGCGATCGCTGGAGCCGTCGTCGTCGGAGCCGCCGTTGCTGGAGCAGCGGCCACTGAAGCGGCGTTGTCTCGCCCATCCTCCACAGCCCCTTTCACAGATGGTTCTGAGGACAAACCGCTCGAAATAGCAAAAGGTAGTACCGAACGCTTACGGCTCCAGAACCAGAACCAGAGCCACGGCTTTCCACTTGGAACGACCCATCGGCAAGCGCTCCAGCGGGTCGCAGCAACCCAGGCTCTCAGTCTAGGAGGTTATAAAATCTTCATTAAAAATGGAGCGTTCGACGATCGCCCTTCCGCTGAATCTTCGGGAGAACCTTGGGTTCTGATATGGCTGGCGGGAGGGCGTGTCATTAACGAAAAAACGGGGGTTTCGGTGTCTGAAACCTGGTCAACCCTCAACGGCTATACCGACAGTCTGGTCGTAGAAGTGTTAGAGCCGACGATCCTCCATGCCTTCTTCGTTGATACTGATGTGAAGGACAACGAAAGCGCGATGACCGTCTCTATCGAGCGCTTGCCTTCATAACGTGGCTTTAATCCAATCTGGCTTAAGCTAGCTGTGGGCTGATTTCTGCAACACGAGGTGATTTTATGGATGCGACCCAACTGTGGCAACGTTACCAGGAGTGGCTTTACTACCATCCCGGTTTGGAGCTGTATGTCGATATCAGCCGAATGCGGTTTGATGATGAGTTGGTGGAATCGCTTAAGCCCAAGTTTGAGAAAGCGTTTAAGGATATGCAAGCGCTGGAAGGGGGGGCGATCGCCAACCCCGATGAGGAGCGCATGGTTGGTCACTACTGGCTGCGCAACTCCGACAAAGCCCCTACTCCCGAGTTAAAGAAGCTGATTGATGACTCCTTTGACCACATTGAAGAGTTTGCCCGCAAAGTCCATAGCGGCGAAATTCATCCCCCCGAAGCCGACAAGTTCACCGACCTGCTCTCGGTCGGGATCGGTGGATCAGCGCTGGGGCCCGAATTTGTGGCCGAAGCTCTGGTGCCAAAAGATGAAAAACTTAAGGTTCATTTTATTGATAACACTGACCCTGCGGGTATTGACCGCGTCATGCAGGAGTTGAAGGAGCGGCTCAACAGCACCCTGGTACTGGTCACCACCAAGTCGGGTGGAACTCCCGAAACCCGCAACGGCATGCTGGAAGTGAAGCATGTCTATGAACAAGCGGGGTTAGACTTTGCCAGCCATGCGATCGCCGTCACCATGCAGGGCAGCAAGATGGATCAGTACGCCATGCAAGAGCATTGGCTGGCCGAGTTCTCCATGTTTGATTGGGTGGGAGGACGTACCTCTGAAATGTCCGCTGTAGGACTGCTCCCCGCCGCCCTCCAGGGCATCGACATCCGCGCCATGTTGGCCGGAGCCGCAGAAATGGACGAAGCGACCCGCGTCGCCAACCTCAAAAACAACCCGGCGGCGCTGTTGGCGCTGGCCTGGTACCAATCCGGTAACGGCAAAGGGGAAAAGGACATGGTGATCCTGCCCTACAAAGACAGCCTGCTTCTGTTTAGCCGCTACCTGCAGCAGTTGATTATGGAATCGCTAGGTAAAGAGCGCGACCTAGATGGCAACGTTGTCCACCAAGGGATTGCTGTCTATGGCAACAAAGGTTCCACCGATCAGCATGCCTATGTGCAACAACTGCGTGATGGGGTGGCGAACTTCTTCGTCACGTTCCTTGAGGTGCTGGAAGATCGCAAAGGCCCGTCGATGGAAGTGGAACCCGGAGCCACCGCTGGCGACTTTCTCAATGGCTTCTTAAAGGGCACACGAGAGGCATTGTTCGAAAACGGGCGAGATTCTGTCACGATTACCGTTCCTACCGTCAATCCTCGCGTCATCGGCGCATTGATTGCCCTCTACGAGCGCACCGTAGGGCTGTATGCTTCCCTCGTCAACATCAACGCTTACCACCAACCGGGGGTAGAAGCAGGGAAGAAAGCCGCCGCTTCGGTTCTCGACCTGCAGCGGCAGGTGATGCAGGTGGTGCAGGCCACCGGACAGCCTCTAGATCTGGGGGCGATCGCCGAAAAAGTCGGCGTCCCCAATCGCATCGAAGCGATTTATCACATCGTCCGACATTTGGAAGCGAATAATCGAGGGATTGTGGTTGAGGGCGATCGCGCCAAGCCAGCCAGCCTCACCGTTTCTTCCAAATAGCTACCCACAGCGGATCGCCCCTCAGCGGTCCGTTCTTTTTTGCCATCCCCTAACCCGTTGCACTCCTCTGAGCCACGAGATCCGAAACGTTTGACCTGATGACCCATAGACCGTGAATCGTTTTGTTTTCTGTATTCACTCTCCAAGGACATTATGACGGTATCAACGAATCTTCCAAGCTTTCACACACCGGGTGTGGAAGATGATCGTACTGGATTGGGTATTGAGACGCTAAAGCGTGCATTTTTCGACAATCTCTACTACGTGCAGGGCAAGCTGCCCAATCGCGCATCGACGGTGGACTATTACATGGCACTGGCCTACACGGTGCGCGATCGCCTGTTGCAACGCTGGTTGGCCACCGAAGACATTCTTACGCGACCGGAAGTGCGCATCGTTGGCTATCTCTCCGCTGAATTTTTGATGGGACCGCATTTGGGCAATAATCTGATCAATCTGGACATCTATGCGCCCGTGAAGCAGGCGATCGAAGAATCGGGGTTGAATCTTCAGGAGCTGATCGACATTGAAGAAGAACCTGGTTTAGGAAATGGTGGCCTGGGGCGCTTGGCCGCATGCTATCTCGATTCCCTTGCCTCGCTCCAGATTCCGGCGATCGGCTACGGCATCCGCTACGAATTTGGTATTTTTGACCAGGAAATTGTCGATGGCTGGCAGGTCGAAATCACCGACAAGTGGCTGAAATACGGCAATCCTTGGGAAGTAGCGCGTCCAGAGGAAGCGGTCGAGATCAAATTTGGTGGCTATACCCAGCCCTACACCGATGACCAGGGGCGCTATCGGGTGCGCTGGGTTCCTGGTTCTACCGTAATGGGTATTCCCTACGACACTCCCATCACGGGCTACAACGTCAATACCGTCAACACTCTCCGCTTGTGGAAAGCGGAAGCCCCCGAATCCTTCGACTTCACGGCCTTCAACCAGGGCGACTACTGGGGAGCCGTGAACGACAAGGTGGTGTCTGAAACCATTTCCAAAGTGCTGTATCCCAACGATGAGCAGATTCAAGGGAAGCAACTACGCCTGCAACAGCAGTTTTTCTTTGTTTCCTGCTCCTTGCAAGATGTGATCCGGCGGCAGCTCGAATCGGGACGCACTCTGGACACGTTGCACGAAAAATTCTCCCTACAAATGAACGACACCCATCCGTCTGTGGCGGTGGCCGAGCTGATGCGCCTGCTGGTGGATGAGCACATGCTGGAGTGGGATCACGCCTGGGACATCACAACCCGCACCCTGGCCTACACGAACCACACCCTACTTCCTGAGGCACTGGAGAAATGGTCGGTTAGCTTGTTTGGTAGCCTGTTGCCCCGGCACTTGGAAATCATTTTTGAAATCAATAGCCGCTTTTTGGATCAGGTGCGTCTCCGCTACCCCGGTGACGAGGCTCGGCTGGGGCAACTATCGCTGATCGATGAAGGGGGCGATCGCTCCGTTCGGATGGCCAACCTGGCCTGTGTCGGGAGCCATGCCATCAACGGCGTCGCGGCTCTGCATTCGGAACTCCTTAAGAAAACTGTGCTCCACGACTTTTACGAGCTGATGCCCGAGAAGTTCTGCAATGTCACCAATGGCGTCACTCCCCGCCGCTGGCTCGCCCTCAGCAACCCCCGCCTCACCGCCCTGATCGATCGCCGCATTGGCAATGGGTGGCTCACCCACCTCGATCGCCTACGGGAACTGGAAAGTGCTGCCGATGACGCCGGATTCCGCCACGAATGGCGCATGGTGAAGCGAGACATCAAAGCCGATCTGGCTGACCACATCGCCAACCGCACAGGTATTTCGGTGAATCCTGACACCCTATTTGACATCCAGGTGAAGCGCATCCACGAATACAAGCGGCAACACCTGAACGTGCTGCACATCGTCACCCTCTACCACCGCCTGAAGCAAAATCCAAATCAGGATATGGCCGGGCGCACCTTCATCTTTGGGGGTAAAGCCGCACCGGGATACGACATGGCGAAGCGAATCATCAAACTCATTACCTCCGTCGGAGATGTGGTGAATAAAGACCCCGATGTGAGCGATCGCCTCCGAGTCGTTTTCCTCCCCGACTACAACGTGACCTTTGGGCAACGGGTCTACCCCGCTGCGGAACTGTCAGAGCAGATTTCCCTAGCTGGGCTGGAAGCATCGGGCACGGGCAACATGAAGTTCTCGATGAATGGAGCCTTAACCATTGGCACGCTGGATGGAGCCAATGTGGAGATTCGCGAAGAGGTGGGTGCCGAAAACTTCTTCTTGTTTGGTATGAAGACCGAGGAGGTCACAGCTCTGCGGAGCCAAGGCTACAACCCAATGAGCTACTACCACAGCAACGAGACCCTAAAGGCCGTGATCGACCTCATCGCTTCGGGACACTTCTCCCACGGCGATCGGGAGTTGTTCCGTCCGCTGATCGACAACCTGCTTTATCACGATCCCTACATGCTGCTGGCTGACTATCAATCCTATGTGGACTGCCAGGATCAGGTGGATCGAGCCTATCGAGATTCAGAAAACTGGGTGCGGATGTCGATCCTCAATGCTGCTCGCATGGGCAAGTTTTCGAGCGATCGCTCCATCCAAGACTATGCCCAAACCATCTGGCAAGCGGATGCGGTGCCGATCGAAATTGAGGCGTAGTCCTGATAAATACGCTGGCAAATAGTGCCGGGATATCAGCACAAAATCCGCCGTCATGGGTACAAGGCTTCAGGCTTTGCAGTCTGTGGTGGCGGATATCCATTCTATAGCGGTGTGCAACCGCATTAAGCACAGCAACGGTTGTGTGGGGCGCGCCGCGCCCCACACAACCGTACTTAACTAACGCGCATAGCGCTATATGCAAACCAAAACCAGACCACCCATCAGCTCAAGGGAAACTGGGTCTGCCAACTCGCACTGCGATCGCGCTGTCGCCCAATCAGTCGCACCTGTTCAATCCCTTGGGGGGCGAGGCGCGTCAGCCCAGTCTGGATGAATCGTATCAGGTTTGCTTGGGGAATGGGATGGTTGCTTTCCAACACAATTTGCAGGTGGGCATTTTGGCGGAGGACGCGGGCGCGGATACCCCTGAGCTGGAGTTGGCGGTTGAGCAGACGGGCGATCGCTGTGGGATCGCCCTGTCGCGCCAAGGTCAATGGATCGGTGGGTGGAGATGGCTGGTTGGTGGGTGGTGGGGTAGAGGGTGGTCTCTTCGATGCCGCAGATAATGGATCAGGGCGCGGGGTCGAGCGCGGACGTGGACGCGTTGTGGAGACAGACGGGTTGGATGTTGGCGTTTGCGACAAGCCCCGGCTCCAGCCATACCCTAGCCAGCCTACGGCAGCGCCAATCAAGCCTCCGCGAACCGTTAAACCTAGAAGTACGCTGATTTCTTCCTGGGATGCTCGCCATTTGACAGCAACCGTGTTGAACGCACTTTCCTGAATCCAGGTGTAGTGGAGGGTACTTTGCTGGGCCAGCAATCCCCAGACCAAGCCAGCGATCGCCATAAAAGCCGCACTTTTCCAAAGGATATGGATGCGATCGCCCGCATCCGTCAGGCGGAAGGCATGTCCGAGCAGGGTAGTGGCCCAGCCCAGCAACAGGGCATGGAGGGGAAGGTAAAGGGCGATCGCCACCCAGGCTATACCAGGATGCTCCAACAGCGAAAACCAGCGCAGGAGAGATCCAACCAAGAATAGAGAAACCCAGCCCAAACCAAACCAGCCGCCACATAGCGCTGTAGCACCCACTCCTAGCCCAAAGCTTTGAGCAGCCTGGTTCGGGTGCATATTCTCAAACAGGCGTTGCTGGCGAGTATGCTGCCAGCCCAGCCCGACCACCGCTCCAAACAGGGTGGCGATCGCCAACACCTCAAAGATGCCCAACAGTGCCAACCACACCGTTTCCGTTAGAGAGCCAGGGTAAAGGGTCAGTGGCTGCGGCCAAAGTAGCACCAGGGAACCTTGCCAGCCACGTGCTGCCAGCAGCGCTACCAGCCAGCCGCCGCTCCACACCACCAGCCACCGCCACAGGCGCGGGTGGTTGGGCCAGAGGTGTAAGAGCGATCGCCCCCCTGCAACCATTCGTTCCCGTAGGGATGGGACATTTTCACGGGCAGGCGGCGCTTGTCGCAGGGGCAAGGCTGTACCCAGAGCGGCTATCCCGGCTCCAGAAACCAATCCCCATATCAACGGACGGGGCAAGTAGGGGAGTAATTGTGGGAAGAATTGTATCCATTGTCCGCGGTTTCTCGGGATGAGATCAGCAGACAGCGCGGGGGATAGCCATAGGTCGATGGACGGTCGCAAGAAGGGAGAGGACAACAACCCCAGCGATAGGCCAAAGCCCAATAACGCCGCCAGTCCTAATCCCAAGCATCCCAACCAAAGCGGGCTGCGTTGTCCATGCCACAGCCAACCCACACAACCCAACAGCCCACTCATCAGCGCGATGGCGATCGCCCATCGCAGGGCCAATGGAACGGGTGATGACTGGTAGTAGCTGAAAAAGACCGCGTCGGCAAACATCCGATAGCCGACCAGAACGATGGCTCCCCAGGCAGCACCTATGAGGATTTTGGGCGATCGCCCCCCACGCTGGATTTGGAGCACCAATCCCAACAACGGCCCCGTCGTCACCCCCAACACCACCCCATGAAACACCCAATAACCCATCACCCATTGGGTTTTGTCTAACCCCGTGAAGGTGAATACATCCGCGATCCAAGCAAGAACAAACGCGCTGTAGAGTGCCCACCACAGCAGCCCACCGACTAAGGCACCCAGTCCTACACCGATTAGCCGAGGTAGCAAGTTTTGACGAGCCGTGGCAGTCGTTGGTAGCAGCGGGCGTTGCCATACTCCCTGCCATAGGATTGCGACGAGTGCCCCAATCGCCGCTCCCGCCCACAAGATTCCTGGCATAGCCTCCATTTGGCTAGGGGCATAGGGCAACCCATCATCGTAGGGCCAAAGATTCAACGGCTCCCGAAAAATGAAGCGAAACCATATAAACCACAGCAAGGTTGCCAGTACGCTCCAAACCAAGCTGGGGTGTTGCCAAAGGCTAAGGGAAACGGCGTTGAGCGATCGCCCTCGGTTGCTGAGCTGCTGTTTCACCTCTCTCCGCAGACGAGCACGGGTCAGCACATTCAACCCAATGCCCAGCTGCGTGCCGACGAACGTTGCCCCGATGGCGATCGGCATAACCGCATCAAATACTTTTTTGCCCGAGACGATGATGGAGGCATCCGGCACAATCGGCTCAATGGTTTGCACGGCGATCGCATAGGCCAATGTTGTTAAGCCACCGCCGAGTACAAGCCCTGCCAGCAGGCCCCAGCCGCGAAACCGCCACCCCGTGTTACCCCCAACCAGGTTCTTCCAAATGAGTGGCCCCAACCCATAGCTCGCCACAATCGCCGTAACAAACACCCAAAACCCCAGGTAGTAGGGCAGATAAAACCAAGACGTGGGCGGTAACGTGAGCAGATGAAACATTGGTAACAAAGCAACGGGAACGAAGATCAATTTGCTAAGAACCAAAACCAGATTATTTTTTGAACGCCTTGCAGCGCAAGGCGTTCAAAAAATAATCTGGTTTTGGTTTGCATAGAATTGGTACAACACGTGCTTACTATACCCAACGTCTATAGCCCGCTATCTCCATACATCTGAGAGCTTTTTTGAATCGTTGATCTTTCCCAACTAGGACTTACGCATTTCGTTGATGTTGTGGGCGCGTCGCACCCACAACATCAACGAATTCAGGCAAGCTTACGCACGGTTTGCGTCAGTCCTGCCAGCTCCTTTTAGTTCACCGGGTCAAAGGCATAGCCAAATCCAGTGCGGCCACTCGGTGCCACCTGCACGAGCTGCATCGGCTGATTGCGATCGCCCGATGGCAAAAACCGAATGGTTCCTGTTGCGCCTTCTGCCGCAAAGCTCGGGTCGACGAGGGTTTGAGCCACGCCATCGCGAGAGGGATCAACACGGAGGGCTTCGCTCAGGGCGATCGTGGCATCGTAGGCCATTGCAGTACGCCAGTTCACATCGCCACCCCACAGTTGCCGCGATTCGGTGGCAAAGTCTGACTCAGCATTGGTTTGGATCACCCAGGGCACAGCTACGACCATATCCAAGGCATTCTGCCCGCCCGTTTCCAGGATGCTGGGATTAAACAAACTATCGCCGCCCAACAGAGGCAACTGCTGGCCGTTGACGGCAATGACATCCAGAGCTTGCTCCAGCGTGGCCGTGTTGGTCAGCAACACCAACACATCGGCCCCCTGTTGCTGAGCCTGTTGCACGGCTGTGGTTGCATCAAACCCACCCGCTGACACGTCAAATTCGCTGAGAATTTGCCCGCCATCGGTGAGCAGCGCGGTCGAAAACTCGTTCTTGAGGGACAGGCTATAGTCGCTTTCGCCGTTGAAGAAAACCGCTGCATTGCCCTGCTGTAAGTTGTTGATTAGGTAGCGGGAGAGGGTGGTGGCGGTGAAGCGATCGCTCGGCACCGTGCGAAACACATATTGCCCCTGCCCCGACAACTGGACGGACGTGCTGGTTGGCGACACCATCGGGAGCCCAGCGTCTTCATAGATGGGAGCTGCGGCCAGAGACGATCCGCTGCTAAAGTGCCCAATCACACCCAATACACTGGAATCCTGGGTTAGTGCTTCCGCAACTTGCGTCACTGTCTCTTGGTCATCATTGTCGATGGCGATCGCCACCCGCAGCGGCACACCGTTGATGCCCCCAGCTTCGTTAATATCCCCTTGTGCCTGCGCCACACCCCGCAGCAACTCCAGCGCTTGGTTGGTCGCCGCTTCAGCAGGTACAGAAACGGCGATGGTGTAGGCATCCTCTCCGCCAATCCGAGCATTGTTCAAGTAAATCAAGGCTTCCGGATCATTCCGGTTTTCCTGCAGCGAGGCTTCCAGTTCCGCAACGGCCATCTCATAGTTGCCATTGGCAATCGACTGCATCGCCAAGCCTTTCTGTAGAGTAGCTCCGTCCGGAAACAAGATGCGATCCCCTGTGCTGAGGCGTTGGGCGATCCCCTGATTCGCGTTAGGCGTTCCAGGATTGGTGGGAGAACGCGATCCACCCGGTATCGTTGCCGTTGGCCCAGCGGGTTGCTGCAATACTCCGCCCAGATTGAGGCTTCGCAAAAGGAACCAAATACCGCCGCCAATCAGCAGTATTGTCACAATCAATGCAAGAAGGAGCGCCGGGGTTTCATTTTTCTGTGACATGAGCAATGTGCGGAAAAACTAAAATCAGCCTAGCAAGTTAGCCGTCTTCCCATACAGCTAAATCACGAATGTTCGTGTTTTCGGAGCCTTGGCATCAGCCAGCGATATGAGCTGACCTGGAGGCATGAAATGCCTTTGGCTCAAGGCTTAGGGCATCCGAGGAGTCGCGTATTGCTCGCTGACAGGGGTCAGGGCTGCTCGATTTTGAGCACTCTCACACTGCGTCCAGGTATACAGTTCACGCTTAGCGTGAATATTTTTAATGTGCTTTTTCACGGTATCGACAGTGATATGCAGCTGTTTGGCGATCGCCCGATAGGTACAGTTTGCCCGCCGCAACAACCACACTTCAGACTCTCGCTGGGTGAGTCCAAACCACTCGCTTTCGGCGATCGCCTGGTTCTCCGCCGCATGTAATGTGTCTTCCAGCGTTACCATCAATCGGCCTTCGGGTGCCTGACTCGCCATCCACTGCACCCGCACCCGCACATACCCCGCGGGCTCCAGATTCAGTTGCTCATCAATCGTGACCCGATCATCGGCCAGGTCTGCGCGATACTGGAGCATCACCTCGCAGATCCGCCACAGTTGAGGAGGGAGGCGATTGTTCGCCCCTGCTTCCGGCGCCATTCGTCGGCAAATTCGACGCGCCATTTCATTCGCAACAACAATCTCACCGTTGGGGTCGGCAATTAAAATACCATCGAGATAACATTCCAAAACAGCCTGAAACAAAAAGTTCTCGTTCATGGTAGGGGCTCTCAGAAAAACTAACGTTCAGGGCGAAAGCCACCTGGCGCTGCAAATGAGACCTATTCATAACTATCGCGTCGGTAGTTCACCCAATACTCGATCTACGCAAAACAACCCTGATGGATGGAAATGCCCACTCACGACCGATCCTCCAACATTGATCGGGGAGGACATAACCAACATTTGGACTTGCAGAACACAGCCGCATGCCTGTGTTAGAACAAGCCGCAGTGGGAAAATGTATCGTGGGAAAAAGTAGGGAAACGGTGCCTAGGCTGGTGCACAGCACCTCCGTTGACTCTACGGCTCACACCCCTAAAGCTCAGCCATTCGAAGACGATGCAAGCAACAGATGAAACGCCGGTACGTTTCAGCAGATACATCATCGTTGAGGGACATCATCGTTGAGGGACATCATTAGCTCAGCAATCATTCATGTAGTGTGAGACTCCTGGAAAAGTAGGGTGGGATTTCCCTGCTTTTCCCTCACTGATAACTGTGCCAGTTTTTACCTGGGATATGACAGTCAACTGTGACAGTCATATGACTGGATTACATCTGTAGTATGGCTGAAACTCCTGCCGCCCAGTTCGTTTTTCTTCTAAGTGAGGGAAGCCAATGCCACAAAGGACGGATTGCCAACGGCTGCAGCGATCGCCGTTGCGATTTGAGGCCAAGAATCTAGGAAGGCGATCGCCCACCCACCGAAGTTGCCAGGTCAGAAATTGCCTGCCATCTTTGCTGATTGGCTACCATCCATGAGGGGCTGAGCGCAGCAAATCAGCCTCTACACCAGCATTCGCTCCATGGCATCCAGATCAGGAATTGTCAGGGTTTCGCGATCGCGCACAATCAAACTCTTGCGCTCCATCTTGCTGAGCACACGGGTCACAGTTTCCCGCGCCAATCCGCTGAGGCTACTCAGCTCTCGGTGGGGCAGGTTAGGAATTTCGATTCCCTGTTCACCCGTCTTCCCTTGACCATCGGCTAGGAACAGCAAAATATCAGCGACCCGTGACATACTATCTGACTCACGCAATCGCAAGCGACGGTTTACCTGGCGCAGACGGCGAGCCATCAGCTGAGCCAGGCGAATTCCCGCCTCTGGCTCGTTCCGCAATAACCACACAAAGTCCTGAGCAGGCAGGTTACCAATGGTGGTGGGCACCAGAGTAATGACATCGGTGGAGCGTGGAACTTCGTCCAGTGGAGCCATTTCCCCAAATAACTCCCCTAGTCCCAAAATATTGAGCGTGACCTCTTTCCCATCCAAATTGTAGGTGCGAATCTTTACCCATCCTCCGAGGATGAAGTAGACCGAACTCCCCCAATCGTTTTCCAGCAGCAAGACCTGATTGGCCGGATGGTTACGAATCACGACCTGCTTGGTGGCTTTTTCTACAGCGTCTTCAGGCAACCCCTCAAAAAACGGCGCACCACGAATGAGTGCGGGGTCGTTTGAATCTCTGGGGTGCATACGATCGACCATGGACTTAGGGCTATCCAGTTGGAAAACCAGCAAGGGTAACGATAAACGGGTAGCTACAGCCTTAGATGTATTCGCTCAAGCTGCGAGCAAGTGAAACCTGACAAGGTCACGAATCGCTAACGATGGCGCAGAGACACAGGACAGGCGATTGCGATCTCTGCAACCCCAAGGGTAGATGGGGGATCGCCAATGCTTAGCCTTGAGTATAGCTGAGGAATTTATGGAGTTACCCCCTCAATCCTGATAAATCAGCTCTTCCCCGCTGCCTGCCTGTATCAGACAGGTTTCCACCGTTTCGTCTTGCTATTTCTACCGAACTCACTGGGACAACCAAGAGTTTCAGTATATGGCTTGAAAGGTTAGCGCTTTATGAGAATCACTAACCTTTTATTTTTCATCCGTTATACCGCGCTTATCATGCCCTTCGTCTTGCAGAAGCGCAATCACCCTGATGGGTGTTCCCAGATTCTGCGGGGCGATCGCCTAGGACACCCAGCCCACCGCTGACGTGCTCACCACCCTGCGCAGATCTGATTGCACTTCAATCGTGTAGTCGTGGGGAGAGCCACCAGAACCCACCTGAGTCATAGCAGACCCGTCGGGGTTGCGGGGCGAAAACCAGGAGTCGGCACGAATCACTAGATTGCCACTGCTGTTGGTCGTCATATCTTTGATAACTAGGGAGTTACTATTGCCACTGGAGAGTAGGGCAGAGAAGTGCGCCGCTTCTTGCATGTCACCCGTGAGGGGGTCAATGCGGGCAACAACGCCAATCTTGGCACCGCCGCCGCGACCATAGCTTCGCAGCCATCCCTGCGTCGCATCGCGAGCCGCATCCCGGAAATCTTCATTGGAGCTCCCCTGGGTGCCATCCACACTAAACACTCCATAGAGTGACGTGCCATCCCAGAACAGCCCATAGCCCCGTCCATCGGCTCCGGTCTGTTCATAGTCCGTGCGGATCCAGTTGTTCTCAGGGTTAGCGCTATCAAAGCTGGCGATAATCGGGTCCTGGTTATTGCTGCTGCGCTGCCAGGTGCCGATGTAAAGGGTTTGCGTACCAATGGTGATAGACGGCCCATCGAGATCCGCGATCGCCGCTTCTGCTGTTGATGGGCCAAACTTCGTCACCGGATTGCTCTGGATATCAACGGTGGGCGGGAAGACGCCATCTCCATCATCATCCCGAATCGTCAGGGTTGCTGCCGCCTGCCCCAGATCAGCACCATCCGTGGGAGAGGAGAGGCGGAGTTGAACGGTCTCGTTGTCTTCTTCTACTGAATCATCCGCAATGGCAATTGTGAACGTTTTTTGGGTTTCGCGATCGCCAAAGGTCAGCGTGCCCGATGCAGGGGTATAGTCCCCGGAGGTTGCAGTTCCGTCCTGGGTGGCATAGTTGACACGCACCACACCATCGCTGCCATCAGTCCGCCTAACGGTAATGGTCACGGTGCCAGCGGCTTCATTCACCACATAGGAATCGGAGCTAAAGCTCAGGGTTCCCGGTGATGGGGTGAAGGGTAATCCAAAGTCCCGTGCTTCCAGTTGGTTGGCGACAATGCCTGTCAAACGGGCTAGGTACTTCCCACTTGCCTGATGCTGCACCAGGGTATCGCTGCCATCTTGAATCAGGTTCAGTTGCGCGAACTGCGAAACGCCCTGGAGCTGCATCACATCCTCGCCAATCACAAAATCAGCGACGGTGTCGGCACGATTTACATTGGTGCTGGCTTGCGCCAAAGATAGGGTAAAGCCGTCGCGATCGCTGCCGCCCCGCATCACATCTTTTCCAGCTCCACTTACTAGAGCATCGCGGCCACCGCCGCCCACTAACGTGTCGTTACCTCCACCACCATTGAGGCGATCGCGGCCACCGCCGCCCCGCAAGCGGTCGTTCCCGCTGCCACCCAGGGCGTTGTCATTCCCTGCGCTACCCGTCAGGACATCGTTACCCCCATTGCCCACTAGGCGATCGCGCCCCGCCCCGCCGATCAGCGTGTCCTGATCTTGGCCGCCAAAGAGTTTGTCGTTGCCGCCTACCCCACTGAGGCGATCGCGCCCGCCGTCGCCATAGAGCCGATCGCCGCCACCGCCACCATTGACAGTGTCGCGCCCACCTCGCGCCCGTACCAGGTCGTTGCCATTGCGCGCAAAAATTTGGTTGGCATTGTCATCGCCAATAATGCGATCGCGCTCAGCGGTTCCATTGATGCGGTTGGTCGACATCAACCCTGGGGTCGTGGTGCCTAGTTGGAGGCGATCGCCTGTCTTCCCAACCTCTGGCGTCATTCCATCCGTTGACAGTGGCAGAGCGCTATCGACAAAATCAAGGGTTGAGGTCGACGCATGGGTCCGTTGCATTCACATATCTCCTAGCAGACAGAATCGTTGGTTTGGGTATTACAGCCCTGAGCCGCACAAGAAAGCGCAGATCTAACAAAGGATCCACATGTAGAACCAGCCCCAGCTCGTGGGGTGAAACGCTGGTAGATAGTAAACGTATGACAATGAGCAACAGCGGCAGCTATCCAAATGTCAGGTAGGACAACACTCATCTCTTAGTTCGCGGTTGATGAGGAAGTCCTTCGCAGTCAACAGGTGGATTCGAGGTTGTTGACTGCGGAGGTCGGATAGATGTTCTTCGTCCGCCGCTTGTCGGCAGCTCTTCTTTTGTAGCGAATTGAGTGGGCCTATCCCCTCAGGGGTTTTTCTGATATTTGGCGAGGAGCAATCGCTTATCCACAAATCTGTTTGTCCTGTACTCAGGGGTGAATTGCTGGCGTGTTCAAACAGGGATTCAGACCCGCCCATTAGCGTAATCGGTAAACAGCCGCTGTTTTTAATAGGCGGCGTCGGCGATCGCGTAATATCTTGAGTTCTACAAAGGATGCATTGCTAAAATGATCGACGAAAAATTCAGGCAACCGACTCAACAGCTTCACTCCATCTAACTTTAGAGCGAGGATGTGTCTTCGATGCAGTTGTCAAGGTCAAGCTGTATGCCGAGTACACCCATCGCTCCTTATTATTTTGTAACAGGTATTTTGCAGTGAGAAGACAGACAAACCTCTTTCCATTCAGGAACATTTCAATACAATGGTGCAGAGTGCACGCATCGGCAACACAAAACTGCTATTGAGATGCTTCAACATCGGATCAATAAAATGGCAAAGAAATTTGACATTTTGAGTCGAAATAGGAAAGTATAAATACGGTGGATGTATTGGGAAAACGTTCCGATTTTCCCGATATCCCCCAGCCAGAAGTCATCAGTACTCATGGCTGTCGACCTAAATTTGCTGCATCCCAGTTAGACCGTCGCAGTGAATTCGCTCGGATCGTTTGGGTTCAACCCTCTATACTGGCCGTAGCGATGACGAGCAATCTGGACAAGCAGTGAGCGGCACATGGCCTGGCTCGACCCTCAGGAGCTAATTCGCTGGAAATGTGGTTTCGATTGCAGTCCCGTACCAGTGCCAGGGCTTTTGCAGATTGCCAGGTGCACACCGTCTTCGTCATCCTCCGGAACGTTTGGACTTGGGTTCAAGCACCGAGTTTCGTTTGTGATCAGGAAGCACTAAATGCGGCATATCGGTCTTCGTCCCATGGGCTTAGCATGCTGCATATCCATCTGAATTGAGGTCGCGGCTAATTCCGCACAACGAGGTTTAATCGCTACATGAAATTTTCAATTGCGTCACTTTTTTCCAACTTTCAGGACGACAAGTTAGTTGCCCCCAAGGTTCTCGAAAAGAAGCTGGAGTGTGAGGACGAGGATAGTATCCGTCGTCTACACATCGCGCTAGATGCCCTAGAACGGATTGGGTTGCTGGTCAAAGAGCGTGGCAAGTATAAGCGGGTCTCCGAGGATGACGTGGTTGAAGGCAAACTGCGCTGTTCGAGCAAGGGCTTTTGCTTTGCCATCCAGGATGAGGAAGGCGCTGAAGATATCTATGTCCGAGAGAGCCAATTGAATACAGCATGGAATGGCGATCGCGTCCTTGTGCGCGTGACCAAGGAAGGCAGTCGGCGGCGCAGTCCTGAAGGCGAAGTACGACTCATTCTGGAACGCAGCAATAGCTCGGTGCTGGCGCGGGTGAAGCACTTGGAGAATAAGGCATACCGTGCCGTTCCCCTAGACGATCGCCTCTTGTTTGAGTTGGATTTGTTGCCTAGCGATGATCCTCCTTTGGATGACGCGGTCGAGCAGTTGGTGCATGTCGAAATTGTTCGCTATCCGCTAGGGCAGCATTTGCCCGTCGGTCGGGTCGCCCAGGTATTGGGGTTAAATGCTCAGGAAGCCTCGGATATCAATATCGTTTGCTGCAAGCATGACTTGCCTCGCCATTTCTCGGATGAGGTCATTGCTGCGGCGAAAGAACTACCGACCAAGCTCCGCAAGACCGATCTAAAGAAACGGCTGGATCTGCGGGATGTACCCACCATCACCATCGACGGCCCCGACCATCCTCACAGTCCAGCCATCGACGATGCTGTCAGCCTAGAGGAGTTGAAGGGGGGGCTGTGGCGGCTCGGCATCCATATTGCCGATGTATCGTACTACGTGACGCCGCGATCGCCCATCGACCAGGAGGCTCAGAAGCGGGGCACTTCCATCTTCCTGGGCGAAGTCGTCATCCCCATGATGCCAGAGCAGTTGCACAAAATCTGCTCGCTCTTGCCGGGGGAAGATCGGCTGGCTATGTCTATATTGGTCACCCTCAACGCGGATGCGGAAGTACAGGAATATGAAATTCAGCCCAGCGTTATCCAGGTGAACCATGCCCTTGGCTACCAGCAAGCACAGGCCATCATCAAACGCGACCATCCCGAAGTTCCCACCGACTCCCCCTACCCATTGCCCTCTTTGGAGGAGTTAAAACACCTGGAACCCGTATTTGACCTGGTCGATCAGTTGTATGACATTAGCCAGGCTGTGAGCCAGCAACGCCAGCAACGGGGAGCCTTTGATTTGAACCTGCCCGAAAGTATCTTTCCTGAAGAGCACAACCCTGAGCTGGGCAAATTCATCTCCAATCGTTTCCAGTATGACGATGAAGGGGAACTGGGAGCCATGGTGGTTTCCTCTGTGCTGCCCGCCCGCAGCATCGTCACCGAACTGATGTTGCTGGCCAACCAACTGATTGCCGATCATCTCAAAGCGCTTCAGATTCCCGCCATCTATCGCCAACACCGCACTCCCGACCCCGAGGATGTGCAAGAGTTGGTGAAGTTGGTCGCCAACATGGGCATCGACTATGCCTCCGAAGCCGAGGATGAGGTTCATCCCCGTGACTACCAGAACTTGACCCGCCGCTTCGCCGAATCAGAATCTGAACGGGTGCTGACCTATCTGCTGCTGGAAACCCTAAAGCCTGCGGTGTATAGCAACACACCAGGAACCCACTTTGGGCTGGCGCTGGAAAATGCCTACACCCATTTCACCTCTCCCTTGCGGCGATATCCCGATTTGCTCATCCATCGCCTGCTGCACACGGTGTTCGAGCATGGACGCAACCGCAAGACCACCCGCTCGAAGGAAAAGGTGAATCTACACAGCAGCTCGTGCCATGACGCCATCAGTTGGACGGTGTTGCCACCCGACCTGCACGAAGAGTTGACCGAACAGTTCGATAGCCTGGTGACTCCCCTCACGGAGCAAGAACGTCTGGCCCAAGAAGCTGAGGATGACCTGGAAGGGCTGAAAAAAGCCGAATATATGCAGGAACGTACGGGCGAAACCTTCCATGGCATCATCACAGGAGTGCAGTCCTATGGCTTCTTCGTTGAGATCGAAGAACTCCTGGTGGAAGGACTAGTGCATGTCAGCTCGCTGAAAGATGACTGGTACGAGTTCCGTTCCCGTCAGCAAAAGCTGGTTGGCCGCAAGAATCGACAACAGTTCCGCCTGGGCGATCGCGTCGAAGTTCAGGTGAAGAGCGTCGATTACTATCGCCAGCAAATCGACTTGCTAGCGGTCGGCGGCGGTAGCGAAGCTACCGATGATGACGAGGATGATTTCGAGCCCGTCATTGACGAAGACACCGATAACGAAACCGACGAGGACGCGGAAGAGTAGAGAATAGCCCTCTTAGCTCCTTTCCTGTCGGACTTCGGAAAGGAGCTAGCATTTTTGAGGCTTAAATTTCGCTACTAAGTTGGCAGGTGCAATTAAACCTAAAACCCTAAAAAACTGTGCCGCCCGCAGCGCGGGCGGCACAGTTTTTTAGAGTCTGGTTTTTCATCGTGCCGAGCTACTATTGGCTTAGAGCCTGCGATTAGTTCGTCAGGCTGTCAGTGCATTTAACGTCTTTTCTGACAGCCTTGATTCTTAATAGAAAACCTTTATCGCTAACCGTGCACAGATCTTTTTCAAAGCTTCTTCTGAACTCAACTCTCACACTTGAGTTTCCAGAATTGGGAAGATAGACTCGCGGCTAACCTGCTCAGTGGTTTCACCTTCCGCGATCGCCCGTTCCATCGCCACATCTTCAATAACTTCAGCAAGAAATTCAGATACCTCCTGGCGATTATCACGAATGAGTTCGACGATCGCCAGTTTCAAAATTTCTTTAAGCTGATCAGGATCTAGCGTAATCATCTGACATGATGGGACTCCAGGTTCAGGCTTGGTATTACAGCGATGTAGATAAGGCGAAATGCAATCACTCTCTAGCAAAAGATTCTAACGAATCTGAGCGATCGCACATCCTTAGCATTCATTCGATCGACCGCCCTCTCTTCTTGCGCTGAGGTGATCGCGTTCATTCTGCCCAATTTTCCAGGGATAGATTAGGGATGCGCGAAAATTCTCGTGTGTTGTTGCTTACCAGCGTAACTCCGAGGCTCAAGGCATGGGCAGCAATCAGCATATCCATGGAACCAATAACAAGCCCTCGACGTTCCAAATCACTTCTGATTACTCCATAAGCAGTTGCAGCGGTAGGATCAAACTCGACTATTTCTAGAGGGATCAAAAACTGCATTAGAGCACTACGATTTTTTTCTTGCTGTTGACTCTTATAAACGCCATACTCTAATTCCGCTATGGTGATAGAAGAAACACCAATATCTGAAAGAGAAAGATTTTGAAAGCGTGCTGATACCTTGGGTGGTTTTTGTTTAATCAGATAGATACAAATATTGGTGTCAAGCAGGTACTGCATCTAAAATGCCTCTCGAATATCGAGGGGTGGCTGATCTCTGGTAATCATGAAATCATCAGAGAATTGCTCTAAACTTTCAACAAGAGACTGCCAAGGATTATCTTCAGCAATCAGAACGATCGCATTTCCAACTTTTTTAATGTAAACTTCCGTTCCTGTTACGTGAAAGTCTTCCGGCAATATCACGATTTGATGAGTCCCGTCGGTGCTAATCTTGGCAGTATTCATTACCTTCATCCTCCAAAACTATAGAAACATTCAAAGCTTTAAGCTACTATTTCATCCATTCGATCGCTCGTTCCATCGCCACATCTTCAATAACTTCAGCAAGAAATTCAGATACCTCCTGGCGATTATCACGAATGAGCTCGACGATCGCCAGTTTCAAAATTTCTTTAAGCTGATCAGGATCTAGCGTAATCTCTGACATAACATCTCCAATTTTAAGCTTGATCTGATAGCGATGGGGATGAAGCAAAGTGCGATCGTATTTTAGGAAAAGATTGTAACCAATCTGGCGATCGCCCTTTATTCCCATGCATCGCTACACTGACGGCAATACGTCGTACGCTTCTGGTTCAACATCGGGAACTTTGGCCAGGATAGCTTCGTACTTTGTGCGATCGCCCCGCTGGGCTCGTTGTTGTAAGGATCCTTCCTGTGGAAAGCAGGCATCAAATTTTCTCCCACAGAAATGCCCGGATAGTTCTCTTATCCGGGCGTCACTTTAGTCACAATTGAAATCAGTAGAAAGGTAGAGGGTTAGAGAGCGGAAAAGCATTCCTTACACTCATCTCATCGTCCACTCATCCATTGTCTTCTTACTGCTCTGCGCCTTCGATGGGGGCGAAGCCTTGGCGTTGGATGTTTTCGCTGATGTGGCGGGGCTCTAGGAATTGGAGGAGGTAGTCGGGACCGCCTGCTTTTGAGCCGACGCCGGAGAGTTTGAAGCCACCGAAGGGTTGTCGGGCGACGATCGCCCCGGTGATATGCCGATTGATATAGAGGTTGCCGACCTCAAACTCGGCTTTGGCGCGATCGATGTGGGAGGGGGTGCGGGAATAGAGTCCGCCCGTGAGGGCATAGAGGGTGTTGTTGGCGATATCCATTGCCTCGTCAAAGGTGGTCGCCTTCATCACCGCCAGCACTGGGCCAAAGATTTCCTCCTGGGCAATCTTGCCCGTGGGGGGTACATCCACAAAAATCGTGGGCTTGACGAAGTAGCCCTGGTCGGGGACAGAAAGTTCGAGGGCGAGTGTGGCTTCCTCTTTGCCCTTCTCGATGTAGGCGCGGATGCGGTTTTGCGCCGTCGCGTCAATCACTGGTCCCACCTTCGTGCTGGGGTCTTCCGCGATGCCCACATTGAGAGACTTCGTCGCTTCCAGGAGCCGATGCAAGAAAGCATCGTAGATGGGCTCTAGCACCACCACGCGGGAGCAGGCCGAACACTTCTGGCCACTGTAGCCAAAGGCAGAGTAAACGACTCCCTGCACCGCTTGATCCAGATCGGCACTTTCGTCGACGATGATGGCGTTTTTGCCACCCATTTCTGCAATGACTCGCTTTAGGTGGCGTTGTCCCGGCTGGAGCACGGCAGCATCGGCGTAGATGCGACAGCCCACTTCCTGGGAACCTGTGAAGGTGATCATGTGGACATCGGGATGCTTCACCATGTGCGCCCCAACGACAGAACCCTTGCCGGGAACGAACTGGAAAACGCCATCAGGGAAGCCTGCTTCCACAAAGACCTCTGCAATTTTGGCCGCCACCACCGAAGAGGCTTCGGCAGGCTTCAGCAAGGTACAGTTGCCCGTCACCAATGAGGCAACGGTCATGCCGATGGGAATGGCAAAGGGGAAATTCCAAGGGGAGATGATCAGCGAAATCCCACGGGGTTGGTAATGGTAGCGGTCCGTTTCCCCGGCCACGTCGTAGACATAGCCTGCATCCAGGCGCTCCATCTCAGCAGCATAGAAGCGGCAGAAGTCGATGCCCTCGGAGATTTCGGGGTCGGCTTGCCCCAGCACTTTGCCCGTTTCGAGTACCATCCAGGCGGCGAGTTCAGCACGGCGTTCTTCCAGCAAATCAGCGGCACGGCGGAGAATGGCGGCACGTTCCTTTGCGGGAGTGGCTTTCCAGCCGGGAAATGCGGCTTTGGCGGCGGCGATCGCCTCTTCCGCCTGTGCCACATCAATCAACCCAACCCGTCCGACTAGCTCATCGGGATTCGACGGGTTTACGGATGGCACACTCTCCGAGGTTTGCACCCGCTTGCCATTGACCAGTGGCGAATGCAGTTGGCCGAGTTTGGGGCGAATGGCCTGCAGTTGCGCCAGGGCGCGATCGCGCTTCGCCTGCTCTGAGAAATCCGTATCCGCCGCAGGCTCAAAGCCGTCGGGTAGATCCTGAGCCCGCACCTGGCGGTGAGTGATCTCATCGGCCATCACTGGCGCAGCCAGCAGTTCCTCAATGGGCCGATCTTCCAAGTTCTGCCGCAGGAAAGAGCTATTGGCCGTATTCTCCAGCAAGCGCCGAATCAGGTAAGACATGCCTGGAATCAACTGGCCGTAGGGGCAATAGACCCGCACCCGATAGCCCTGTTTCACCAGCGCTTTTGCTAGCTTGTCGGCCATGCCATAGAGCACCTGCAACTCGAAGTTGCGGGGTGGAATGTTGAGTTCGCGGGCAATGGCGATCGCGTGGGCTTGCGATCGCACATTATGGCTACCGATCGCCGCGTAAAGATAATCGTGGTTTTCCAGCAGTAGCCGAGTGAGCAACTCAAAGTTGGCATCTGTCGAAGCTTTGTGCTGGAAAACCGGCAACGGCCAGTCATGCTGCTCGGCAATAATAGTTTCTTGATCCCAATAAGCTCCTTTGACCAACCGCACGGTGATGGGGGTGCCCCGCTCCTTCGCCCAGGCAATCAGCCCATTCAGATCGGCTTCAGTTTCCTTCAGATAGGCCTGGAGTGTGACTCCCAGGTCATCCCGCTGGCGGAACTCATCTTCCATCAATACCTCTTTCAAGATGCTGAGGGTCAGGTCTTTGTAGGCATATTGCTCCATGTCGAAGTGGATGGCGGCTCCCAATTCCTTAGCTCGCCGTAGCAAAATACGGATGCGATCGCACACCTTCTCCTGACTCCCCTTCGCATCCAACGGATCGAACTGGGAATAAAACGCCGTCAGCTTCACCGATACCTGCACCTGGGGCAAGGGCTTGCCATCGGCCTCATCAATCTGCGGCACCTTAGACCAAGATTGCGATGCTTGGGTTAGCGCTTCCAACAAGTCCAAATAGCGATCGAGGTAAGACTGGGCTTCCTCTTCGGTAATCACCGCTTCTCCCAACAGATCCACGGTGTAGGTCATCTTATCCTTCCGCAGCCGCTCCAGGGTTTTAATCGCTGGCTTCAGCGTTTCCCCAGAAATATACTTGTACGCCAGGGTTTCCACCGCCGTCGAAACCGTCGTTGCCGCAACCTGCCCCGGCATCGAATCGGCACTGGCAAAACCTAGCAGTCCCTTCAATGCCGCAGGTAGTTCCACCTCCTCCTGTCCCAGATATTCTTGCAGGTGACGGGCAATTTCCGGCTTGCTTTGCAGCGAGGGCAAGCAGTCAATGAAGCGAAACAACTGCACTCGCAACCCCGGATGGCTCATCGCCCAATCCAACAATTTGTCATCCCAACGCATCTGATCACGCATTTGGGCTAAGAAGGAACGGCTCTCTCGCGTCGCACTCAGCAGCTGACGGGCGATCGCCTGGGTTTCGGTTTCATACGATGGGCGTGCAATTTGAGTAACCACAAAAAAGTCTCCACATAATCTTGACTAGAGTATCTGCCAATTTTGTCGGGGCGATCGCTGAAACGGTTACACTCCAACCGCTCTAGAGACGCCAATCAACATCCCCTGCAAAACTGGCATCCTGCATCGGGCAACGGTCTGATGCGCATCGCCTATTTTCTATTGTTCCGAGTTCGCTGCCAATTGTGGTGAAGCTTTATTACTTAAAGTGGGTGAGAACTAAATAGTTGAGACCTGTCAGTACAATAGCCTCACAATTAGATTGCGGAGACCCATAGCAACGCCTCAATCATCTCCCTAAGTCCAGGAAAAATCATGACTCCACCTTGTTCAAGCTCTGTCACTTTATAGAGCAAAAAATATAAAGCAAAAAAGCATTTTCCTGCTTGTGAATTCATCGATTTCTCACCAAAAAGAAAATCCAAAGAATTACGTACGTTACCTGTCTTAATTCATGCATGAGAACAATCGTTCATCACAGTCAATTCCAAGGCGCTTCGAGAGACTCTGGAGACTAACATGGATCCTAAATTACACCTGCCAATTCCGTTGAAACTCGCACAGAGAGGCCTTTGCATCAGGACCAATTATCTGGTGATTTAGCCATTTCTACTGAAGAATTTAGTTTCGTCTTTGTCTGTCGAACTATCTCTAACCAAGTGTCGTTTTATCTATCGAATAGGGGAAGACTGAATTTAACCGTAAATATTTTCCTTTTTAGCTTGGTTGAGTAGAAATGGCGCGAACGGACGAGATTCAGCTAAATGACACGACGGCCCATCCTCTGGCACGATATCGGAATCATATCGAGTTCAGCGGCTATCGCGTGGAGGAAGACGCGGAAAGTCTCTTTGGTCGGCATCCGCGTAAACCCAATCTCATTCTCAAACCGATCACAGAACGGGGTGTTTTAGTCAGTACAATGTACAGCTTCAAGGCTCAGATTTCTCGGTCTGAGATTTTGGAATACATCAACCAGCTAAACGCTTCATTTCTCTTTATGAAAGCATTTTTGGATGACGAGGGTGGTGTGTACGATCTGGTTCTCGATACTTTCTTTGAAGGCGAATACAACCGCACCAATTTCTCTATCCTTCTAGAGAATATCGACCATGACATGACTATCTTGCGTAATCACGATCGCAGCCGAGACTACCTGGAATAGTGTGGGCTGGCTATTCGTCTGACACGGAGTCCGTAAAAAACGCCTTTCCATTTTTGGGCTTTGGATCCAATCCAAAGCCCAAAATGATGTTTGCCCCTGTTATCAGGCTACATTTTCACGCCATAGGAGTTGCTCGTCAGGCAATTTCAAAAACAGCCGCAATTTCGACCGACGCATCGAGCGGCAAAACGTTAACGCCGATCGCCGCCCGTGAGTGTCGCCCAGCATCACCAAAGACACCCACCATCAGATCCGAAGCACCATTCATTACCGAAGGCTGAGCTGTAAAATCATCCGCAGAGGCAACAAAGCCGTCTAACCGTACACAGCGTACCACTCGACTCAAATCCCCTTCGCAGGCAGCATTGAGGGCAGCAATCAGGTTGATGGCAACTTGTCGAGCCGCTTCTTGAGCGTCTTCGACAGACACATTGAGTCCGACTTTACCAGGAAACAACAGTTCGCCATCTCTGAAAGCAATTTGCCCAGCCAGAAACACCTGATTGCCTGTGATCACAAACGGGACATAGTTGGCCACCGGGGGCGGAACCTCGGGTAATTCGATACCCAACTCACTCAGACGAGCCGCTGGATCGGTACTGGCGATCGCTCGCTGACTCAATAGTGGCAGGGTGGCGATCGTCCCGGCCCCACCAACGAGACCCCACAGCAAGTTTCGCCGCGACAGCTGCCCAATGACCGCGCGACCCATTTGTTGCATCGCTTGATTGTTCATGAACGTCACTCCTCTAAACCAGATATCCAAATCACTCCGCAACCTCCGGGCATAGGCTGGCGGAGTGTCACTGAAGCAAACTTCAACGATAGAAGATACTGGGTAGAGACATGGTCAATTTAGCTACCGCGTGGCAAACCGTTCAAACGGTGGATACTCAGCCTCTCAGCTTTTCTGCCCAGACGCGAGTCGGCAAACCCCAAACATAGATGAAACCTTCCGCCGCTTTGTGGTCGAACTGATCATCGGCACCATAGGTTGCCAGGTCGGGCGTATAGAGAGAATTGTCTGCCTTACGACCAACAATGGTGGCATTACCTTTGAACAGCTTCACGCGCACAGTACCTGACACCCGCTCTTGCGTTTGCTGCACAAATGCATCCAATGCACCCTTGAGGGGGCTATACCACAAACCGTTGTAGACCAACTGGGAGTAGGTTTCCTCAATCCCGCGCTTGTACTGCGTCACATCGGCTGTCAAGGTCAGGCTTTCTAGATCGCGGTGGGCTTGAATCAGCACGAGCAATGCCGGAGCTTCATAAATTTCGCGCGATTTGATGCCGACCAGACGATTTTCGATCATGTCGATCCGTCCAATGCCATGGGCACCGACCCGCTCATTGAGTTGGCTCACCAGGGCAACCGGGGAAAACGCATTACCATCCAGGGAAACCGGGATTCCCTTTGCAAAACCAATTTCTACATAGTCGGGCTCATCGGGGGTGTCGGCGATCGCCCTTGTCATCGCAAACACTTCTTCCAGGGGTTCTGTCCAGGGATCTTCTAGTGGCCCTGCCTCGATGCTGCGCCCCAACAGGTTGCGATCGATGCTGTAGGGAGATGACTTTTTCACTGGGGCAGGAATGCCAAAACGCTCGCCATAGGCGATGGTTTCTTCACGGCTCATGCCCCATTCTCGTGCTGGCGCTAGCACCTTGATATTTGGATTGAGGGCCGCAATGGAAACATCAAATCGTACCTGGTCATTGCCTTTTCCGGTACAACCATGGGCCACCGCATCTGCACCATATTCTTCTGCCGCATCCACCAGCAACTTAGCAATTAACGGACGCGCCAGAGCCGTGGAAAGTGGATAACGGTTTTCGTAGAGGGCGTTGGCTTGAATGGCAGGGAACGCATAGTTGTTCATAAAGCTCACCTGCGCATCGGCGACCAACGATACCAATGCTCCTGAGGTCAGCGCTTTTTCCTTAATCGGCCCTAATTCTTCGCCCTGCCCCAAATCCGCTGCCAGGGTAATCACTTCCTTAACACCCCATTCTTCTTTGAGATAGGGGATACAAACGGAGGTATCAACTCCGCCGGAGTAGGCGAGAACAACTTTTTCAGCGCGACCCATGATGCCAGAAACTCATCTTAAAACAACCTCCCCATTATCAAATGAATTGCGCGCAATTCTGTTCGATAGGGACGGTCTATTGAAGAATTTTCTGCATCAGCCGTTGGGCGATGCAGCAGGAAAGATGGCGCGATCGCCCACAAGTCCCAGATAGACACCCGATTTCCTCAGTCGAAGACGCATCCCCCACAGGATTGACGCAAACCTTGCGTCATCCTGAGTAATATCAAATCAGGTTAAACAGCCGTAAAACCCACCTATCGTTTGCGCCCGCTGCATTGCAGCGGGCGCAAACGATAGGTGGGTTCTTCAACCGGATTTAATATAAATTCGTTGATGGTGTGGCCGTGACGTGGCCACACCATCAGCAAGATGCGTAAATCCTAATTGGGCATCTGGAGGTCGGCAAATAGCACCTAACGTCCCATGCCAGGAATCATTCCAGTACTGAGGCGCTTGATGGCGCGATTGGCCACATCACCGTAGCTCGACTTGCCGCAGAGAATTTCTGCCATCCGCTGGGTTGCGGAGGGTCGCTTTACACCGAGCTTGTAGCCCACCTTTGGCACCCGATAAAACAGGCCAGACAGCCGTTGAGCCCAAGCCATATCTTTGCCCCATTCCTCATGGATGGTTTGGGTGTACTGTTCCAGGGCATCGGTGGCACCCCCAACAGCCTTGTCGATCGCCTCTGCCGCTTTCACCCCGGTAAGAATAGATGGGCGAATCCCTTCAGCTGTCATTGGATCGACGACACAGGCAGCTTCTCCAGCCAGCACGGCGTTTTGGGTGTGCAGCGTCTGGTCACCATCCCACAGACAGAGGGGATGCCCATACTGCTTCGTCTTGCCCAGTTCGATGCCAAACAGGGTGGCGTATTTCGTCAGAATAGCTTTGAAATCCTGTGGCTCACCGCCCCGGAATGTCCCAATACCAATGGAATAGCCATCGGCTTTGGGGAAGTTCCAGATATAGCCGTTCTTCACCATACCAAATTCAAAGTAGACGGCATGGGGATCTTCGACATTGACGGGAGCTTCTGCCTCCAGTGCACCGCCGAGGCGACGCTTGCGTTCCTTAAAGCCGAGCCACTTTGCCATCGGGCCTTTGGCTCCATCAGCGGCAATCAGAAATTTTGCATCGAAGCTACCATTGGCTGTATTCACTTGCCAGTGGTCATTCTGGAAGGTGATGCCTTTTACTTCTGTACCATCTTTTAGCTCTGCACCTTGCCCCTGGGCTTGCTTCATCAGAAAATGATCAAACACGTCCCGCCGCACCATCCAGATGGGTTCGAGGTTATCTAGACGGGCTTCTACCGGGTCTTCCATTTGCCAGGTGTAGCGGATGGAATTGACCTTGAGAGAAATGGCAGGGCTGAAGTCAAAATCAAACCACTCGGCAACTTGGGGAGACACACCACCACCACAGGGTTTATAGCGGGGCAGGCTCTCTTTTTCGAGGACTAAAACCGATCGCCCGCGTTTGGCAAGGTGATAGGCAGCACTTCCTCCAGCGGGTCCAGCACCCACAATAATGCAGTCATACATTGGCGATCGCTCCTGTCGTAACAGTTCTGTTCCATCTAACGCGAGCGATCGGGAACTGTCCAGCTTTACATAAACGATAGATATAAAATTTGGGGTCTGATGAAGAGACTCTGAAGTTTTGTAATTGGAGCCCGGACGAGGGGTGGGTGGGGGAGTTTGACTATGAGGCTTGAACGGTCAAAGCCAAAAGGATTGGTATGCCCTGAAAATGGGAATCCAAGGCCACACCTCATCTTCGCGCTGGGTTCCTGCCGATATTGGAATGACGGGAAAAGCGCGTTTGGCAGTTTCACTTCACGCAGCACTTCCCTGGACATAAGTTAGCAAGTGCAATTAAACCTAAAACCCTAAAAACCTGTGCCGCCCGCAGCGCGGGCGGCACAGGTTTTTAGGGTCTGGTTTTTCATCATGCCGAGCTACTTAGTGGATATGGGGAGATTAATAGCAAATTATATTTTAGGTAAAATAATAAAATTCCAACTGTTTGAGGCGCACCAGCAAAACCATCAAAAAAAATTGGGAGGTGCCAGCTTGATGGCAATCCTCCCACATCTGATCTGTACACTTTTTATTGGAATCAAGCGTTTGAGTGCTCCAAACAATTGGAGCCTACGCTGCCCACTTTTGCGCAACAATTTCTGCTAGGTCTACAACCCGCTGGCTGTAACCCCACTCATTGTCATACCAAGCAACCACTTTAACCATGTCGCCACCCATCACCATCGTCAGACTGGCATCCACAATGGACGACGCATCGGTCTTGCGGTAGTCGATAGAAACGAGGGGAAGATCGCTGTATTCCAAAATGCCTTTGAGTGGGCCGTCCGCCGCTATCTTCAGGGCTTCGTTTACCTGATCGGCGATCGCAGGCTTCGAAACTTGAGCGACCAAATCTACCACCGATACGTTTGGCGTCGGAACCCGCATGGCAATGCCATTGAGCTTGCCTGCCATTTCGGGAATGACCAGCGCTACGGCCTTAGCAGCACCTGTCGTTGTCGGAACAATGTTGAGCGCAGCCGCCCGGGCACGGCGCAGGTCGCGGTGGCTGGCATCTAGCAAACGCTGATCACCGGTATAGCTGTGGGTAGTGGTCATTGTGCCTTTGATGATCCCAAAGGCGTCGTTCAATACCTTAACCACAGGCGCAAGGCAATTGGTGGTACAGCTTGCGTTACTGACGATCGGATAATCTTCGTGGGTGTAGTCTCCGTCGTTTACACCAACAACGAAGGTACCAATATCGCCGCCCTTACCGGGTGCCGTAATCAAAACTTTCTTGGCTCCAGCCTGCATATGCTTGGATGCGCCATCGTAGGTGACGAAAACCCCAGTAGATTCGATAACCAAATCCACCTCCCACTCTTTCCAGGGCAGATTCAAGGGATTTCTATCCGACACACACTTAATGACTTTGCCGTTGACTGTCAGGCTGTTGTCATCCCCAAAAATATCAGCATCCAGCTTCCCCAGCATGGAATCATAGGTAAGCAGGTGAGCATTCGTGCGCGGATCCGAGGTATCGTTAATTCCTACAATATCAAGCTGGCTGTTACTGCGAGTCAACCAGCACCGTAAGAAGTTCCGACCAATACGTCCAAAACCGTTAATAGCTACTCTAACCACTGCGTCTTCCCTCTATATCTCATGATTCGCCGATGATGGAACTGATCATACACGTTCGTGAGACATGCTCTCAAGGGAAGAAGAATAGGGTGATTTTGCGAGTAAATCAGAAGAAATTAAAGAATTTGGAAGAAAATCCAGAAAAATTCATGGCTACCCTTCTCAAAAAAAATGAGTAAATTTACTCATTTTTCTGTTTCGCCACGGCGGCTTGGGTTTACTAATCGCTTGGCGAACCTGTTGTGATGTAGAGCTTATGCTGCTGGATATAGGCTTTAACAGCAGCAGGAACGAGAGAATCAATCGGTTGGCGATCGCACACTCGTTGTCGAATGTTACTGGATGCAATGGGGATCGGGTGTATGTCCAGGAGCTGCCAATCCAGTTTGATTCCCTGTGCCTGCCAGTGAGCCGCCTGCACTTGAATGGATCGCAGGATCGGTGCCGTTGCTGCATCTGCTGTAGATGACGCCGTTGGGAGACCTGACACAGCGGGTCGGGGGGCAATCAGCCAGGTGCATTGGGGGATCAGGCGATCGCCCTGATACCAACGGGGAAGCGAGGAAAAGGTGTCCAGGCCAAGAATCCAAGTCCAATCAACATTCGGATACTGTTCCTGCAATTGGGTCAGAGTTCCTATCGCGAAAGATTTGGCGGGTAGAGTTCGCTCGATGTCGGACGCATGGAAGTTGGGATAGGGAGCGATCGCCCCTTGCACCATCGCTAGCCGATGGTCGAAGGCGAGAACTGATTCACGGCGACGGTACAGAGGTCGATAGGTGGGAACCCACAACACGCGGTGAAGATTTGCCTGAAGCAGCGCAGCCTGAGCAATTTGAATATGTCCCCAGTGAGGGGGATTGAACGTTCCCCCAAGCAATCCCCAGGCTTCCCGCTGAGGCAGGGACTGAGAGGTTATCGCATGGTTTGTTCCCATCACATCCCTTAGCAATTCGGATCATCAAACGGACATAGAACAGGGGTCTCAACCGTTAGATACCATGCAAATATCCTCAACAAGGTTTTGGAAATCCCACAGACACTAGCAATACTCCAGACGCTAGAAAGACCTAACACGAAGCCCAGAAGGTTTATAAAAACACTCAGAGAAAAGACACGTTAATGCTCTCAGAATTGTGCAAGTCTTGCGTCAGTCCTGGTCTTGACGGGTAACCAATCAAACAAAAAGCGTTTATCTCAAACTTTTCATCGACTGGATTTGTGGGATCGAGTGAACAGCAGGCGATCGCCCTTCGTCAATCAAGTTAGCGTTGCTTTGGTGGTAGTGAATCCTGAGACGGACGGGTACAATCCTCTCGTTATTGCATAACCTGTCTTGAATTTGGACGTTTGAAACAAGATTTGATGAAGAAAGGGTATGAAAAAATCTATCTCTTTCCGGATTTTCTAGAAATGAGGGCGTTTCCCTGAGAATATCGAGGTTTAATTGTGAATTAATCAATTCTTGATATGATGACGCGTGATATTTTCTGTGTGGTGTGTGGTGTGTGATTGAGGAGCGAGGATGAAAAATGCGGTTGATCTCAGTGGAAGACCGTTTCACTTTATCGGTATTGGTGGAATCGGAATGTCGGCATTAGCCTACGTTCTGGCAAAGCGAAATCTTCCAGTCTCGGGTTCAGACATTTGTTTGAACGAAATTATGAAACGGTTGGAACGGCAAGGTGCCGACATCTATACCAGTCAGGATGCTTCCAATTTGGATCGGTATCGAACAGCCACCAAAGGATTTTTGCCCCCGGCAGCCAGTACAAATGGGAAAGACTTAAAGACAGAAGGCGTTCAGTCAACCCCAAAAGCAGTGTCTGTGGAATCTGTCGAGCCTGTCGCTCGTTCTCTGCAACCCTGGGACTCGACGGCGTCTCCTGCTGGCCTGCCACAAGTGATTTGTTCGACAGCCATTCATGGCAACAATTCAGAATTTCGGGCGGCGCAGGCGATGGGGTGCCCTATTTATCATCGCTCTGACCTGCTGGCAGCTCTGATGCACGAGTACGAAGGCATTGCGATCGCTGGAACCCATGGCAAAACGACCACGAGTAGCATGGCTGGTTTTTTGCTACTGAAGGCCGGACTAGATCCCACCATCGTTGTTGGCGGTGAGGTTGAGTCCTGGGGCGGCAATGCCTATGTTGGCAAGGGGCCACATCTCGTCGCTGAGGCAGACGAGTCGGATGGTTCCCTCATCAAGCTGCATCCCAAAATTGGCGTGATTACCAACATCGAGCTGGATCACCCCGATCATTACACCAGCCTGGATGAGGTCATCGCAATCTTCCAGCAATTTGCCCAGCAATGTGGCATTTTGGTGGGCTGTTGGGATTGCGACGTGATTCGCCAACATATTCCCACCGACATCAGCTACAGCATTAACCCTGAGAGCGGTGCTGACTACATCGCCGACCAGGTAGTGTTGGGTGCAGAGGGCATTACAGCACGTATCTGGGAACGGGGTCACGTGCTCGGCACACTTAACCTGAGCTTGCTAGGGCGTCATAACTTGAGCAACGCTCTAGCAACGCTCGCCGTTGGGCGCAAGCTAGGTTTAGACTTCGACACTATTGCAGAGGTTTTGCCGCAATTCGTCGGCGCACGACGCCGATTTGAGCATCGGGGGGAAGCCCATAGCATCGCCTTTGTGGATGACTATGCCCACCACCCCAGCGAAATTCGCGCCACTCTGGCAGCGGCACGCTTGCGGGTACAATCTCCTAACTCGTCCCAGACGCGCCTAGTCGCGGTGTTTCAGCCCCATCGTTACAGTCGTATCGAAGCATTTTGGCAAGAATTTGCCCAATCCTTCGACGATGCAGACTGGGTTGTCTCCTCAGATGTTTATAGTGCTGGAGAGCCCAATCCAGGAACGGTTTCCGGTGAAGCACTGGCACAGGCGATCGCCCAACATCATGACCGCGTCGATTTTTGTCCGACCCTGTCGGATGTTACAGAGCATCTCAAACAGCTCTTAAAGCCAGGAGATCTGGTGCTGTTTTTGGGAGCCGGGAACCTCAATCGAGTCATTCCTGATTTGTTGACTTACTATCAGAATCTCGATTTGGGAACACTGTTGCTAGAAGCCGCTGGCTAAAGCAGTATTCCTCGTCGCTCTCAGCGTCGGTCTTGGCGCATCAAGGTAGTTTTAGCAGTCTATCCGGATTTTCTTTCAGTGCGGTTGAACACACGAACTACACTGATATCCAAGGTAAGCTTCTGCTCACCGGGATTATCCTCATCGGTCGAACGTGCCTCTCGCACGTCTGTCGGTTCGAGGGAAATTTAGAAATGACAACGGCCTAACTCTAAAATTCACACGCACCATCCTGTACTCCACTCCTTACCATGCTGCACCTCGTCTTCTATTACCTCAGCTCATTCTCCTATACTCGCCTTTGTCCGACCCATGACACTTTCCAAACCGACTGAAGTCGAATCCCCTGTTGCAACCGAAGCAGCGTCCGTCTCACATGAGGCAGCGCTCTATTCATCATCCCCTCGGTCATCCCTGGTACTCGGCGCTGAGTCCTCGCCTATCATCCTCCCCCATACCCATTGCACCATCCGCCCTCAGGTTCGCCTTGCCCGCTACACCTCCTACCGCGTGGGGGGGCCTGCCGAATGGTTTGTCATGCCACACACAGCAAACGAGTTGGCTGAAAGTATCGCCTGGGCAAACAAGCACAGTATCCCTGTCATGTTTCTGGGGGCTGGCTCCAATCTCCTGATTAGCGATCGGGGATTGCCAGGGCTCATTATTTGTACTCGCCATCTGCGCCACAGCTCCTTTGATCCGGCCACAGCTCAAGTCACGATCGCCGCCGGTGAGCCGCTCCCCAACCTGGCATGGAAAGCCGCCGATCTAGGCTGGAGTGGGTTTGAATGGGCTGTCGGTATTCCTGGTACCGTTGGCGGTGCAGTTGTGATGAATGCGGGAGCACACCGCGCCTGTATTGCCGACATCCTTCTCAATACCCAGGTCATTACCCGAACAGGCGGAGAAGCCACGCTCGATGCAACGGATCTGAACTATCGCTACCGTACATCCAACTTGCAAGGAGATCTGTCCCGCTTTGTGGTGCAGGCTACCTTCCAGTTGCAGCCTGGCTATGAGCCAGCAGCGATCGCCAAGAAAACCCGCCACCACCAAACCCATCGCCATCGCACCCAGCCTTACCATTTGCCCAGTTGTGGCAGTGTTTTCCGCAATCCCAACCCCTATGCCGCTGGCTGGCTGATCGAGCAGAGCGGGCTCAAGGGCTTCCAAATTGGGGATGCTCAGGTGGCTGAGCGTCATGCTAATTTCATCCTCAACTGCGGCAAAGCAACGTCTAATGACATTCTTCGCCTGATTCGCCATGTTCAGGAAGAGGTAGAGCATCGCTGGCAGCAATGGCTAGAGCCAGAGGTGAAAATTATGGGGGAATTTGAAATCGCCTAAGGCGATCGCTAGCGTAGCGGATTGCATAAAGTCCCAGGGAATAAAGACGCTATGCAGCCGAATAAACAAGACCATTAGCAATAACTTGCATCCAGTTGGGCACAGTAGATCGGTTGCTAAGATAGCGATCGCAGAATCGGGGAAAGCATAGTAGCCAAAAGAAGCAAACCTCGTACAATGATTGAGAGCTTGAGACGGAATCTCTGCGAAAGTGCTAAGGTTTTAGCAACCTCGACGAACACGCAACTTGGATGAGCAAATCATTATGACGAAAGGACAAGGATTTGGTGGCTTCGGTTTAGGCAAGATGAAAGAGCTGACCGAAGCATTTAAAAAGGCTCAGCAGGTGCAGGAAGGTGCAAAGCAACTGCAAGAAGAGCTGGAACAAATGGAAGTCGCTGGAGAAGCTGGCGGCGGCCTGGTCAAAGTATTTCTGAGCGGCAACCAGGAACCCATTCGGGTAGAAATTTCTCCCGATGTTATGGGTGAAGGAGCCGAAGTATTGTCAGATCTCGTTTTGGCAGCAGCAAAAGATGCTTATACCAAATCCACTGACACCATGCGTTCTCGGATGGAAGAATTGACGGGTGGCTTGGGGCTCAACCTGCCCGGTGCATAGGTACAGTACTGCCACTCTCCCAACAAACCACCGCTGACACTCTTTCAGAAGATGTCGGAGTAGAGATGGTATGAAAAACTTAAAAAAAGAGTGAGTGAAAGGTTTAAGCCCTTCACTCACTCTTTTTATGCGTATCCTTTGATATCCAACCGAATATCCAAACGAAGCAAAGGATATCCCGCTTTCATCACTCTAGGCAGACGAAAGAAGGATATCCCTCAATCAACCTCATACAGCTCCAGGGGAAGGTGGTCTGGGTCTTTGAAAAAGGCGAAGCGTTTGCCCGTCAATTCATCAAGTCTGACGGGTTCGACGGTAACGCCGTTGGCTGTGAGATCGGCGATCGCCCCATCCAAATCCTCAACTGCCAGGGCGAGGTGCCGCAAGCCACATGCTTCAGGATATTGCAGCCGATTGGGTGGGTTGGGAAAGGAAAAGAGTTCAACCTGGGTGTGAGCATCAACGTGCAAATCGAGCTTGTAGGATTGGCGCGCCTCTCGATAGGTTTCTCGAATGATCGAAAAGCCCAAAACATCCACATAAAATTGCTTCGAGCGTTCGTAGTCAGAGCAGATAATTGCAATGTGATGAATGCCAGCAATCTTCATCCGGAAAATCTCTCCTCTGTAAGGTTACTTGGATAGCTCTAAAGCGATTAGACAGGCTTTAGTTATCAGTTGTTTCAGGATATTTCCAAAGTTGAATTTGCCCGTCGATAAAGCCGAAGGGTTCTCGATAGACGCGCTCAAAACTCCAACCATAGCGTTGCTCGATCGCTTCTTTTAACCGCGTTCCAGAACTGCGGGCATCGTACACATAAATGGCATTTTCGTGAGAAACCGTCTGAGGCAGGTCGGGTAGATTTTCCTCGTCGGCGACCTGTAGCTCAGCCGTGGGTTGTAGTAGATAGCTCAGCGAGATCAAACGCAAGGCACTGTCGCTCAAAACTAACGGCGTGTTGGTTGTGTTGACCAGTGCTGCGATCGCCGGGTCATAGAGGTTGCTGTACTTGCTCCACCAGGTTGGTGACTGCAACAAAACAACCGAAGAAATGCAGCTTGCCGTTAGTACTAAGGCAGCGACAAATCGCCAGAGCCGGGGCCAAGGAGCTGAGATAATCCCGATGCGACGGGGGCGAGCTAGAAAATGGGCGATCGCCAGTTGTACCCCAATGTAAGACGGCAAGATATAGCGAGGAATGGTCGAGCGAATGCCGCCTAAACCAATGTCTGCCAAGATCAAAAATATGGCTGGGCAGATCATGAGCGTCAGCACAAACAGCCAGGTTTTGCGCTCAGCCAGTTGCACCATATCCCAGATGGCATAGCCCGCTAGAGCCACCAGAAGCACCACAACATAGAAGGAGGGATCGGCCAAGTTTACCTGCAAATCGTAGAGCCGCAGAGTGCCAAACGGAAGGTCGAAGAAGACCCGCACTAGGTTCACCATCCACCGCCCAACGAGTTGTGGCAGGGAGAGGTCAGTATTGCCGCGCCAGGGAGAAATGCGCTCGACGCGGCTAAAAATGATCACAACCCAGGGAAGAAACGCCAGGAGGCTCATGGCGATCGCAACGAAAAATGAGATGAGCGATCGCGTTAACTTGAGCGGCTGTGCAAATGATCCTTCCAACCCAAACAAATAGACCCCATGTGCCAGCAACACAAAGCAGAAGAATGGGTGGGAATACAGCCCTAGAACTGCACTGAGGAAATAGAAAGCCCAACGCAATGGGGAAGATAGCCGGAGAGCATGGAGAAACGCAAAACATGCCACCAGCGTCAGCGTGATCAGCAGGCTATACTGTCGAGCTTCCTGGGCATAAATGATGTGCAACGGTGAGATGGCGACAAACCCTGTGCCGAGCCAGGCGATCGCCCTACTCGAAAACAACTCAATGCACAACCAGTAAGCAAACGGTAAGCCAACGACACTAATCAAGGCAGCGAGGCTGCGCATCCCAAAGCGTGGGGAGAAACGGGTCAGATCAATCCATTGACGCGACAATATAAAAAAGAGCGGAGAATTTTGGGGTTCCTCAACGGCAACCGACTGCAACGTATCGCTAACCGTCGTATCGGGAGCCAGTGTTTGATACCGTTCCAACACTTCGTCACGGGTCAGCTTTGTGTTCGATGCACCCGGTTGCCATTCCGTTGTAATGCCCTCAACGGTGTAGCCTGAAACAGGCACTGCAGAATAGACTTCATCATTCCAAAACACCTTGGAATCCAGATGATAAAACCGGAAGAAAATTCCCAGCAGAACGAGAACAATCCCCAATAGTTTTGCAGTGAATGGAACCTTGGAAAGCTGCATGAGTCAAGCGTAGAGGCAGGGCTGCGTCAACTCAAATCAGCCTATCATCCACGGGTTACATTGCTGCGATCGCACGATCCTTCTCTGTCAATGCCTAAATGCAGGACAAAAAATTGAACCCTTGCTAAACCCTTCATTAGGGGGCGCGAGCACTGCCTGCGTCCCCAATGAAGGATTTTCTGGTTTTGTCCTGTACTCAGGTAAAGGCTCAACGATGTGATTTACATCATGGGTTGCAGGGGGGCTGTCATCACATCTCCTGCCAAAGAATTACGTTACGTTAGCGATAGTAGATTTTCCAACGCCTTTGACCTACCCTCGTTATCGTTGGAGGGATTGTGAAATGTTTAATGCAACCGAGCTCCTGATTGCCGACTTTGTCTCCAAGCTGAAGGAAGGTTACCGTCATACCTATGGTGGCCTGAAAGAAGACAACGAAGACATCATTGGGTGGATTGGCGCAATGGCCTTGGAGAACATTGCCAACAGCGACGCCCTATATCACAATGTCGAGCACACCATTCTTGTCACATTGGTGGGGCAAGAAATCCTTCGGGGTCGACATATCCGGGAGGGTGGAGTTTCCTGTGATGACTGGCTGCACTTTATTGTGTCGCTCGTCTGCCACGACATTGGCTATGTCAAAGGGGTATGCCGAGCCGATCGCGACGGACTGTATGCAACAGGGCAGGGCACCGATATGATCCCGCTCGCGGAAGGGGCGTCTGATGCCAGCCTCACCCCATATCATGTCGATCGTGCCAAGCTTTTTGTTGATGAACGCTTTGGTGGCAATCGCACGATCAATGCCACAATCGTCAAGCAAAATATTGAACTCACCCGCTTCCCTGTTCCGAGTGACGAGGATCATCAAGACACGGTCAAGTACCCTGGCCTGGTGCGAGCAGCCGATTTAATTGGACAACTCAGCGATCCTCGGTATTTGAAAAAGATTGGAGCGCTGTACTACGAGTTCGAAGAAACGGGTGTAAACAAGCACCTAGGATATGAAAACCCTGGAGACCTACGGAAAAACTATCCGACCTTTTACTGGAAGGGCGTCTATCCCTATGTCAAAGATGCACTGCGTTATTTGTCCCTTACCCAACAGGGTCAGCAGATTATCGCTAACCTTTACTCCAATGTCTTTGTCGTTGAGCATGATGAGCAGCCTGCTCTGCCTCTGAGCGTTTAAGGTGTATGGGATTGAGAGAAAGATTCCGTGTTCTGGAAGGGTTGTGCTTCTAGCGTTAAGGCTTGAATTGCGTCTAAGGTTCTTCGCGGAAGGTTTAGCCGTATCTGGCGGTCTGGCTTAGCTGTGCAAACTTTAGGGTCAGAGCCGTATTTTCTATCTAGTGGCAAACGGTAGGATAGAGAGGACGATCGCCAGACCGCGATCGCTCAGGTTAGCAATTGGGTGGTAGACCGATGGTAAAGGCATACGCGGAAATAGATTTGGCAGGCTTTATCGACCACGCCTTGCTTTCCCAGACGGCGACATCCGAGGATATTGCTCGGTGCTGTGCTGAGGCCGATCGCTATCACTTCGCGTCCGTCTGTATCTTTCCTTCCCATGTGCGGCAGGCGGTGGAGTTACTGCGGAATCAGTCGCCTCAAGTCTGCACGGTCATTGGTTTTCCGACGGGGGCTACCACCTCAGCTGTCAAGCTCTATGAAGCCCAGGAAGCTGCCGAGAATGGTGCCACTGAGCTAGATGTGGTGATGAACCTGGGGTGGCTCAAGATGGGTCAGACGGATCAGGTGCATCAAGAACTGGCAGAAATCCAGGAAGCAACCGGGCAAACCATGAAGGTGATTATTGAAACGGGTTTGCTGACCGATGCCGAGAAAAAGCTAGCCGCCGAGATCTGCATGGATGCGGGCGCAACGTTTGTCAAAACCAGCACGGGTTGGTTTGGGGGCGCAACGGTTGCAGATGTCAGGTTGCTGCGGGATGTGACCAAAGATCGGATTGGGATCAAGGCGTCTGGTGGCATTCGTTCGGTCGAGCAGGCGATGGAACTGATCTTGGCTGGGGCAACCCGTTTGGGAACGTCGCGAGGGATTGCGCTGATTCAACAAATGGAGAACCTCCCCACTGAGATGCTGGATGACGCTCAGATCTACTGACTCAGGGTCCTTGGGTTCGCTGAACGATCGCCCGGTCGAAGAAGATGTCTAGAGCGATCACCCCAGCTCAGGCCATATAATCATCCCATCCAACCATTGCGATCAAAAGTCTTGTCGTCAAAATCGGCCAGCGAAACCACCTGAAGGACAGCATCTCCGTGGGGGCAACCTACAAGGCAACCGGAATCAATCTCAAGAGTATGCCGATGGGAGAAAATGATCGGCTGCTCACGATTCTCACGCGGGAATTTGGATTGATGCGGGCGATCGCACCGGGTTCGCGCAAGCATGAATCGACCCTGCGCGGTCGAAGTGGGCTATTTGTCGTCAACAACCTGCTGCTCGTTCCAGGTAAGTCCCTCGACAAGATCATTCAGGCCGAAAGCAATGCCTCTTTCCCTAAGCTGAGCCAGGATTTGGGTAAATTGACAGCGGCTCAATACCTGGCGGAACTATGCCTCTATCAAGCGCTGAGTGACCAACCCCAAGAGGAGCTGTTTGCTGCGTTGTGTGAAGCGCTGACGCGGCTCGAAGCTGTTGAAGGGGAGATGGCGATCGCCATTCTGGTCGAAGGCATTGTGCAAATGCTCTACCTTGCAGGGGTGATCCCCGAAGTCGAGCGCTGTAGTGTGACCCGCAAGCCTATTCCGCCAGGCTCTTCTGATAGTCGTTGGCGGGTTGGCTTCCACCCGGCGGCTGGGGGTGTGGTCAGTCTGTCTGTGTTTAACAAGCTATGTGCCAGGGAACGGCAACAACCCCTCCAAACGATGGATTTTGGCGCGGTAGAATCCGAATTTACCTTCCCGGCACGCCCCACTTTGGTTCACAATGAGGAAAGGCAGCCATCCAATGGGTCATCAAATCTGCCTGACGATGCATCTAGCTCGGGCGATCGCCTTTCACGCCATCCTGTAGAGCGGCGACATTCCGCTGCGCAGTCAACGGGACGCTATCGGGCTCATCGCCCGGTTGCAGGTACAAGGCTGACGGCAGATGAATGGAGCTTGTTGCAGCAGGTTGTGAGTCGGCAGCATCGTGCTGCGACCCAGGAAACCGATTCTGTTGCGCCACCTGCCCGTCCTGATTCGCCGGATGTTTGGCTGTCTTTGGAGCGGGCTCTCCGTTATTACGCCCAATATCATTTCGAACGAGCGATCCAATCCGCTCATCTCATAGACTCCTGCTTTGCCTCACTGCCGTCTACGGTTTCGTAAAATTCATGATGTATCGGTCTGAGAAAGAACTTGCCTCGCACCCCTCTGAGATTGAAATGGGGAATGGTGCTGAGCCAATTCAGACAGATAAAAGCGAGCAGGCCGAGGTCCCAAATTTATCCGAATCCAATGGTCACGGAGTCAAATCTCAACCCTCAAACCTGACAGGGATTGCTTCTCAGCCTTCCGGCCAGACGGCAGATGTTGGCGACAGTCACGAGCGCCCCAATCCTGCTACCAGTCATGGCCGTCACGCTCACTTGGATCCGGACGACGACCTTGAGTGCGATCGCCCAACCGCCCCAAGCGATCCACCTCCGACTTTAAACGCTCCTAATCCCTCCTCAGACAAAGGATTCTTGCCTGTCTTAAAGAATGGTAATTTCCTCAGCCTTTGGAGTGGGCAGGTATTTTCCCAACTAGCGGATAAGGTTTATCTGGTTTTAATGATCATGATCATTACCAGTCAATTTCAATCGGCTGAGCAAACCGTGAGTGGCTGGGTCTCAGCGGTGATGGTTGCTTTTACGATTCCTGCGGTGCTGTTCGGGTCGGTAGCAGGGGTTTTTGTTGATTATTGGCAGAAAAAGCAGGTCTTGGTTCTCACCAATTTGCTGCGGGGGGGGTTGGTGCTATCCTTGCCGCTGCTGTTGGGCCTCGTGCAACAGGATTGGGCGATCGCCTCTATGCCCATTGGGTTTGCTGTCCTACTGGGTATTACCTTCTTGGTTTCCACCCTGACGCAATTTTTTGCCCCTGCCGAACAAGCCGTGATTCCGTTGGTTGTTCCGAAGCAGCACCTGTTGTCGGCCAACTCGCTTTACACCACTACCATGATGGCGTCGGTCATCATCGGCTTTGCCATTGGTGAGCCGTTGCTAGCCTTTGCCGATCGTGTGATCGCCCCCTATGTGGGCGTCGCTGACCTTGGAAAAGAATTATTGGTGGGTAGCAGCTATGCTCTGGCAGGCGTGATTTTGCTGGGAGTGCAGACCCAAGAAACGGGCGGCCATCTGACAGCAGCCGATCGCTCACCGACTGTGTGGCAGGATATTCGCGATGGCTTGCGTTACCTCAAACAAAACCGGGACGTTCGGGCGGCTCTCATTCAGCTGATTGTTCTGTTTTCTATCTTTGCGGCATTGGCTGTGCTGGCCGTCCGGCTGGCCGAGATTATGCCCAACATTCGTTCTTCGCAGTTTGGCTTTTTGCTTGCTGCAGGCGGCGTCGGCATGGGGCTAGGCGCTTTGAGTATTGGCCAGTTGGGGCATTTGGTCTCCCGCGATCGCCTCAGCCTGTTTGGCTCTATAGGGTTTGGGCTCTCCCTCGCCGCGCTCTCCCTATTCACTCAGCAACTGCTGCCAACGCTGCTGATTCTGGTCACCCTCGGTGCTTGTGCGGCTCTGGTCGGCGTTCCTCTCCAAACCACGATTCAAGAACAAACCCCTGAGGCAATGCGGGGCAAAGTGTTTGGCTTGCAAAACAATGCTGTGAACATTGCCCTGAGCTTGCCGTTGGCTCTGGCAGGAGTGGCAGAAGCGACCTTGGGGTTGCAAGTGGTCTTACTGATTTTGGGCTTTACTGCGATCGCGAGTGGCCTTTTTACCCAAAGGCTGACCAATCGTGATGGGTAACATCCCAAACTCGAAGGTCTTAAGAAATGAAATAATGATTAACTTGTATCAGCAGAATCACCTTCGCATCCCACGTCGCGAATGCATATCGCTTGGCTCGGTAAGAAGTCGCCCTTTTGTGGCAACGTCACGTATGGTCGTGAAATAACAAATGCCTTACTTGAACGGGGCTATCGGGTCAGCTTTTTTCATTTTGCCCAAGACAACCCACACCAAAGCCAGTTTTCTGAATGTGAAGAAGTATCACTGCCCTGTATCTACCATTCGCAGATTTATACAATTCCTTCACCGAAATCTAGCAAAGTCCTGACGGATGCGCTCAAGCGCCTCAAGCCAGATTTGGTTCACGCCTCGTTGACCCTATCACCGCTGGATTTTCTGCTTCCTGAAATCTGCGAAGAGCTGAAGATTCCCCTCGTCGCCACGTTTCACCCACCCTTTGACCACAAGCTCAGAAATTTTACCTCTGGTACGCAACACCTGACCTATCAGGTGTACGCTCCGTTTTTAGCCCATTACCATCGCGTCATCGTTTTCTCGAATTTACAAAAAGACTTGCTGACTCGGTTGGGTGTTCCTGCAGACAAAGTTGTTGTGATTCCCAACGGTGTCGATCCACAAAAGTATTCCCCTGGTGCTGGTTTGATGAAGCAGGAACTGGCAGCGGAGCGACTCTTCATTTATCAGGGACGGATTGCCCCTGAAAAAAATATTGAAGCCTTGCTCAAAGCCTGGAAACGCACAAAGATGGGCGATCGCGCAAAACTGGCGATCGTCGGGAATGGGCCACTGCTCTCCGCGCTCATGCCAGCCTATGGCGCTGATCAGGGCGTGCTATGGATGGGGTTTGTGGCAGAGGAACGTCGCCGCATCGATTTGCTACGCAGCGCAGATATCTTCATCCTCCCCTCGTTGGTTGAAGGGCTGTCCCTGTCCTTATTAGAAGCGATGGCTTGTGGCGTTGCATGTTTGGCGACGGATGCTGGTGCTGATGGCGAAGTTCTAGACAAGGGCGCAGGGATTGTCCTCGATACCCATCGGGTTTTCTCCCAGTTACAAACCCTCCTCCCGATCCTCTATGAGCATCCAGAAATTCCCATGATGCTAGGGCTCAAAGCTCGACAGCGAGTACTGGAACGCTACACCCTGAGTCACAACATTACCCGCCTAGAACAACTCTATCGCCAGGTACTAGAGGAAGCCCATCCTTATATTCCTACCCTTTCGCCCGTTGGGTCGTCCGACCCCCCATCTTTACCTCCTCCATAACCGGAGTTGCAGAACCCAAGGATGCTTTTTCTGAGAAAATACGCAGTACGAACGCTCTCAGAAAAAACATCCCCTCAATCAGCAATGCCCCATACCTCGTTTGCTTTCAGGGCTGATTTTACTGCAGTGCTCCTCAGCCGCATTTCTCCCAAGCTAAGAATCATTGCTTGCAAACCCGCACTCAAGCTAGCTTTGCGGTATTCTCTGGGACTCTGCGACACCTTGTTTTGTAGGGGTCAATAATAGAATTCCAGAACAAATTCCACGACTTGAAGTCAGAGTGTTATGATTGGAAAGCGCCATTTTTGCTCGGCATGATGGATGCCCGATTTCTCGTTTTGAGAATAAGGGTTTTGATCTGCGGATGCGCTTCTCTCTTGCACTGCTTTCGATGGTAGCTGTATGAGCGATCGCTCCGAGTTATCCATGATTACGAGCAGGATGTTTGCTTGGTATTCTCCAATATCACATCCTCTCAGTGGGGGAACGTGGATCTGTGGCTGAAATAGAAAAAACCAAAGCGAAAGAAGTAAAAGCGGCTGAAGCGAAGGCATCCAGCGAAGGTTCAGGGTTTAATCTCTCTGAGTTCTTCAAAGGGTCTCGCGAAGAGCTGGCAAAAGTTGTCTGGCCTAGCCGCCAGCAACTCGTCAGCGAATCAGTTGCTGTCCTCCTGATGGTCATTGCATCCGCAACGCTCATCTACTTAGTCGATAGTCTTTTCACCTGGACATCTCAACGTCTTTTCTAGCTATGTTTGCTTCTGACGACGCTGAAAACCTGTTCGAAGAGCCGAATCTGGAGCAAGACTCTCCTTCTGAAGAGGAGCGTCAGAATGCCCCTCGGTTGTCTGCCCGATGGTATGCGGTGCAGGTCGCATCCGGTTGTGAAAATCGGGTCAAGATTAACTTGGAACAGCGCATTCAGACGATGGATGTCACCGATCGCATCGTTCAGATTGAGATTCCTCAAACGCCTGTACTGAAGCCTCAAAAAGGTAACAAGCCCAAGGAAATTGCGGAGAAGGTGTTTCCCGGCTATGTGCTCATCCGCATGATTATGGATGATGAAGCATGGCAGGTGGTAAAAAATACGCCCAACGTGATCAACTTTGTGGGAGCCGAGCAAAAGCGCCGTTATGGGCGAGGGCGAGGGCATGTGAAGCCTCTACCGCTTTCCCGCGCGGAGGTTGAGCGCATCTTCAAGCGGACGCAAGAGCAGAAGTCGGTGGTCAAGATTGACATGGCAACTGGGGACAAGATTATGGTGCTGTCGGGGCCTTTCAAAGACTTCGAAGGTGAAGTGATTGAAGTCAGCCCAGAGCGCAGCAAGTTGAAGGCCCTACTTTCAATTTTTGGCCGGGATACGCCCGTTGAGTTGGAATTTAATCAAGTTCAAAAGCAGAGCTAGTTTCGATGGCAAAGAAGAAGGTTGTAGCAATCATTAAATTGGCGATCGATGCTGGGAAAGCCAACCCGGCACCTCCCATTGGTCCGGCTCTTGGTCAGCACGGCGTCAATATTATGGCGTTTTGTAAGGAATACAACGCTAAGACATCAGATCAAGCAGGAATGGTTGTTCCTGTCGAGATCTCTGTGTACGAAGATCGGAGTTTCACATTTGTTCTTAAGACACCGCCTGCATCGGTCTTAATTCGTAAGGCTGCAGGGGTTAACAAAGGGTCAGGGGAGCCCAACAAACAAAAAGTTGGCTCGATTACCGAAACCCAATTGCGGGAGATTGCTGAAAAGAAAATGCCCGACTTGAATGCGAATGACGTAGACGCGGCCATGCGCATCGTGGAAGGTACGGCTCGTAACATGGGCATTACCGTGAATCGTTAGGTTGTTTGTTGTCCGGATTTTTTGTTTGCCTACGCTCAAGTGAGAGAAGAACCTCCTCGGAGAGATAGCTGTTCATCACGTTTGTAAATCTATTCTGGGGGAGAGGTTGATCTTCGTTTGCACCCCAAAGGAGCCTAAGTTTATGTCGACTAAAGTGTCGCGCCGTTTGCAGGCGCTCCGTGAAAAGGTGGAAGACCGTGCTTATGAGCCGGTAGACGCGTTGAATTTGTTGAAGGAAACCGCTACAGCTAAGTTTCCTGAGTCTGCTGAAGCCCATATTCGCTTGGGTATTGACCCGAAGTATACGGATCAACAGTTACGAACAACGGTGGTGCTGCCGAAGGGCACAGGGCAAGACAAGCGTGTTGCGGTCATTGCTCGAGGCGAAAAGGTGACAGAAGCAAGCAACAATGGGGCGAATATCGCAGGTTCGGAAGAGTTGATTGATGAAATCCAAAAAGGAATGATGGATTTCGATGTGCTGATTGCAACTCCCGACATGATGCCTCAGGTAGCAAAGCTGGGTCGCTTGTTAGGGCCTCGTGGTTTGATGCCATCTCCGAAAGGTGGAACCGTAACGTTTGATTTGGCGCAGGCGATCGATGAGTTTAAAGCCGGTAAGTTAGAATTTCGTGCCGATCGCACAGGAATTGTCCATGTTATGTTTGGTAAGGTTTCGTTTTCGGCAGATGATCTGCTTATAAACCTGAAGGCTTTGCAGGATACGATTGATCGCAATCGTCCGAGTGGTGCAAAAGGTCGCTACTGGCGATCGCTCTTTGTGTCTGCCACAATGGGGCCGGCGATCGAAATCGATATTTCGGCGTTGCGCGACATGAAAATGGCAGATGTCGCTGCATAAGTAAAGATTCCGTTGCATCGCGATCAACTAAGCCTGGAGGCTCGACACCGTAACGCATTCAATAATTGAATACAACAGCCAGAGACAGCGGGTGCTTGATGCTTAATATCCCGCCGAGGTTGAGTCTTGTCCCTCCGAATCGCACAAATGTCGATGTGCTTCGTTGAGAACATTCTCGAAAGTCTGGCAGTCTCTGTCAGGCTTTTTTGGTGTGTTGTACCAACCCGTTTTTCCATATACCCAATTTAAGGAGGTGAGACAACGATGGGTAGAACCCTGGAAAATAAAAAGGAAATCGTGGCCGACCTAAAGCAGCAACTGAGCGAGTCGCAAATGGCGATCGTTATTGACTACAAAGGTCTAACCGTTTCCGAAATCACTGATTTGCGCGGACGTTTGCGATCCGTGGGCGGCTATTGCCATGTCACCAAAAATACGCTGATGCGGATAGCGGTGGACGGTGATGAGAATTGGAAACCGATGACTGATTTCTGCAAAGATGCATCGGCATTCCTCCTGCTCAAAGAAGATATCGGCGGCGCAATCAAGGCCTATCAAGCTTTCCAAAAAGACACCAAGAAAACCGAAATGAAAGGTGGTGTCATGGAAGGTCGGGCGCTCACCGAAGCGGAAATCAAGGCAATTGGTGATTTGCCCTCTAAGGAAGAACTCATGGGCCAAGCGGCCGGTGCTATCAACGCTGTGGTAACCAAGCTGGCTGTGGGGATCAAGGAAGTTCCGTCTTCTCTGGCTCGTGCCCTACAGGCCTATGTCGACAAAGACAAAGAGGGAGACGCTCCTCAAGAAGATGCGGCATAAACCGTGCGATCGCATGCATCTGGAGCATCCACCGTATTGCTCACAGATGTTGGGTTATCCCGTTACCTACTACGGGTACGTTACTTAACCTATTAGCTCGATTAGGCGAGACAATTCAACCATTTACTTACCAGGAGGACTTTAATGTCTGCTGCAACTGACGAAATTTTGGAAAAGTTGAAAACTCTGACTCTGCTAGAAGCCTCTGAATTGGTGAAGCAGATTGAAGATGAGTTTGGTGTAACGGCAGCGGCTCCCGCTGGCGGCATGATGATGATGGCTCCCGGAGCAGGCGCAGCGGCTCCTGCTGAGGAAGTCGAAGAGCAGACCGAGTTTGATTTGGTTCTCGATGAAGTCCCAGCTGACAAGAAGATCAAAGTCCTGAAGATCGTTCGTGAACTCACAGGTCTGGGTCTGAAAGAAGCGAAAGAGGTGGTGGAATCCACGCCCAAAGCCATTATGGAAGGCGTTGCGAAAGAAGCTGCTGAAGATGCGAAGAAGCAAATCGAAGAAGTTGGCGGTAAGGCCACCGTTAAGTAAGCTCTGCATTCACTCAAAGCAGAAGCCTCTCCTTTCGCTGCAGCGAAAGGAGAGGCTTTTTCATGATTGACCTGCCCATTCTCAATACAACAGAACTGCTGCGTTTTATGGGTGTTTTGGCTGCAACGTGGCTACAACACTATCGAGATGATGCAAGTTTTGCGTAATATCAAATCCGGTTGAAGAACCCAAATATCGTTTGCACCCGCTGCAGCGCAGCGGGTGCAAACGATATTTGGGTTCTTCAACCGGATTTGATATAAGTCCTGTAGAGAGAGGCTGGATTGCTCTATGGGGGAAATATCAGATAGTACAGAGCTGCGCTCAGTCAGCTTAAGGAACATCTTGAAGCTCATCGTCTGGCCAGTTGCTAACGGCTCGCCGTAGTTGTGCGAGCGATTCATTGTACCCGAGAATGGCTTCGAGGCGAGCGACCTCAGCTTCGGTCAGTTCTGCCTGCGCTCGCAACACATCACTTTGAGTCCCTACCCCCGCCTGGAATCGCAAGCGTGCCAAGCGAAGGGATTCCGTTGCTCGCTCTACATTGAGATTCGTTGTTTCGATATTCGTATCGTTTGCTGTCAAATTAAAGTAGGCTTGCTCGACCTCGAACCGGATGACATCCTGTGCATTTGCAAATTCGGCTTCTGCAATTTCAGTCCCCACTTCTTGCTGCCTGGCTTGGGCACGGGCTGCGCCGCCATCAAACAAATTCAGGCTTAATTCTAAGCCAATGCGATAGTCATCAACAAAGTCGCTATCGTCGTTATTGAGCTGATTTTGGGTTGTGTATTGAGCAAAAGCAGAAAGTTGAGGGCCATATTGGCCGATCGCGGCACGTTGTTGACTATCGCTAATTGAACGCTCTAGCAAACGCTGCTCGAGCTCGGCTCGATTGCGATAGGCTCGTACAATGCTTTCTTCAAGAGAGAGGGGCCAGTCCTCTTCCACTTCAATGGGATCTGCTGCCGCGAGGTTTGTCCTGGGCGGGATAGAGAGCAATTGCGCTAGCTGTCTACGTGTAACCAATTGATCCCGAAGTGCATTGATCAAGTCTTGCTGGCGGTTTGCGACTTCGACCTCTGCTTGTAGGACATCAAAGCGCGTCCCAACTCCAGCGCGTTCGAGGGCTTGTGCATCTTGCAAGTTTTGCTCGGCCTGTGTCAAAGAGTCACGAAAAATCCGTAAGCGTTCATCGGCTTCTTGCAAACCATAGTAACTTTGGGCGACCTCTAGTCGAAGTTGGAAAAGAAACGCCTCTATCTGTAATTCTTGGAACTCAAGCTGACTTTCGGCCACATCAATCAGCGCACTGCGCCGTCCCGACGTGAAAATGTCATAGTCCACGCGCACAATACCGCCTAGGATGATATCAACGTCATCTCCGGTTTCCTCAAACTCAACGTCCCCAGTGAAGGGGTCGATATTAGAAATTTGCTGTTGCTGTTGCCCCTCCTGCAAGGTCAAATCCCCTCCAAGTGTGAGGCTGGGATAAAGGGCAGCCTGTTGTTCGCGGAGCACGGCAAATTGCCGATCTAACTCCAGCCGGGCAGCTAGTAGTTCAGGGTTGTTGCGCTCGGCGATCGCGATCGCTTGTTCTAAGGTGATAGGCTGTGCATCTTCCAGCGTTACCTCTTCTGGGATAGTAGGAAAATCCAACAAATTAGGATTTGCTTCCAAATTGAGGGGAAATTCTATCTCAGCCTGGGTATCGAACTGGCTAAAGTCACCGCTTTCCTCAATGGGGTCTTCATCGAGTTCTGGGTCTTCTTCTTGGTCGAGCTCCGAATCAACGTCGACATCTGATTCTGGATCGACGTCTGGTTCTAACTCTGGATCCTCTTCTGATTCTGGCTCTAGCTCTGGCTCTTCCTCTACGGTTGATTCAACATCGGAGGGAGGACTGTCAGGGGGATCTTCAATGTCGGGATCTGTTGTTTCCCCGTCTTGAGCCATATCCAGCGCTTGGGCGATCGCCCCTTCCTCTACAACAACAGGATCTGCATCCGCTGCGGGCTGCTCATCCAGTAAACTCATCCATAGTGGCGTTCCTTGCTTTACTTGGACTTGCCATGTGAATGATGATTTAGATGTAGCGTCGGATGGCGATGTAGCGTCGGGAGAAGACGCTATCGCTGCTGTTGCGGAACCAAGGCTTAGCAAAAGACTGATTCCTACCGGGGTCAGGGCATCAGAAAATTCCATAGATGTTAGCAGACAAGTTCTGACTTAATAGATCTTCAATTTTCGTCTTCAACGGGCACAGCAAAAAGTAATGCAGCAGCCTAATGCAGAATAGCGGTTTACGGGATTTGGGTAAATTACCCATCTGGATGAGCTGTATCAACCGTATAACCGAAGGAAAGGACTAGCCCAAGTGAGCGAGAACAGAGAGTGAGCGATCTGAAGTCAACGAAGGAGATCATTCTCTGTCTGTCTTTCCTGTATTCCAGAACTAGACGAGTCCTGCGATGCAACGAGAAGGCTACCGAACAGTGATTTTCCTTGCCCAGTTTATCCCTGGAGCTGCGCAGATGTAACCCCTAGCCACCCTTTAAGGTTTGTTTCTTGTTCCTCAGACGCACGGGGCTGCGGCATGATGTGATATTGGGTCGGTCGGGGGGGAGCCAGATGTAACAAACCGACATGTAATTCATCCCGATGGAAAAAGGTAACTTCAACCGTATCACCGGACTGATAGTTTTGTAAGCGATCGCTCCATTGGTTGGCTGTCACCCGCAACCCATCCAGCGCCAGGATCTCGTCTGCTGCATCTAGCCCTGCCCGTTGAGCAGGGGAGCCATATTCCACGAATCGCACCACGGCAGAATTGGGATCCGATTGCAGTGTCAGGCCAGTGAATGGCGGGAGCTGTGCTATATCGTCTGTTTCCAGGCGCAACCCAAAGGTGGCTAAATATTCCTCAAAGGGCAATTCATCGGTTGTTTCTAAACAGCGATAGAAGAAGGAGTGCAACTCCATATCTGCAACGGATTCGATGACGGTTTGCAGTTGTTCTGGAGAAAACCCGATTTCTTCGATGCCATAGGTTTGCCACAGTTTGCGCAGCACATCATCCATCGAACGCTGATTGTGATGGCGCGATCGAATCAATAAATCGAGCAATAGCGTCACCATAGCCCCTTTGAGGTAATAGGACATTTGGTTGTTGTTGCTATTGGCATCCCGTCGATAGAGCTTAATCCAGGCATCGAAGCTAGACTCACTCAGGGGTTGCACGCGCCGCCCTGGGGTTGTCAGAAAGCGGGTGAGCTCTTTGCTCAATTCCTTCAGAAAGGTACGAGCATTATAGATTCCGGCCCGCAGGGGAATCAGCAAGTCGTAGTAGCTGGTGACCCCTTCAGCAAACCAGAGCGAGGGGGTGTAGTTTTCCTGGTCGTAATCAAAGACTTCCAGGGCTTTGGGACGAATGCGCTTAATGTTCCACAGATGGAAGAACTCATGTGCAACCAGTTGCATGAAGTTGTTGTACTTTTCGACCGACCGGAAGGTGAAGCGGGAGTAGTTGAGGGTGCAAGAATTTTTATGTTCTAGCCCACCGTAGCCCTGATTCGATAGATGCAGCAGAAATTGATAGCGATCGTAGGGCAGGCCATCAAATATTTTGGCTTCTACCTCAATGATTTTTTGCGTATCCGCAATGAGGGTATCGATGTTGTAGTTGCCCTGCCCCCAAATCACCCATTCGTGCGGTTTGCCCTGAACCTCGAAGGGATAAATGGCGTTCTTGCCAACGTCTATCGGACTATCCACTAAGGTGTCGAAGTTGGCAATGGCAAATGTGTTGGGCTGATTGGCGATCGCAGGCAGGGTGGTCGAAATCGTCCAGTCGGGATAGGGTGGCGTCACCGTCAGGCGCATTGGCGTTTGTTCATGCCCTGGAATATAGAAGAAGGTGGCTGCTCCATTAAAGTAGCCATGGGTTCTATCCAGGTGGTTAGTGCGAACGGTGAGCTCGTTAGCATAGAGGCGATAGGTGATGACGAGATCACTGATGCCATCGGTTTTGACGCGCCAGTAGTTCTTGCTGCACTTTTGCCAGTCTAAGACTTGATAGTCGGCGATCGCGGCAAAATCTTGCACATGGCGAGCGTACTCACGCACAAGGTAGGAACCCGGCGTCCACACGGGCATTTTCAGGTCGAGGTGAGGCGCTCGCCAGCCTTGGATATGGAGGGTAATTTCAAACAGATGCGATTCTGGATGCGGCATCGCAATCTGATAGTGCAAATCGAGGGGCGTCTTGAGCGTCGAAACAGGAGGGGTTTGAGTCGCTTCAGTCATGGATGAGAGTATGTCGCATCGTAAAACATCAGGGGCAAGTGAGACAAAATGCTGGCTCAGCTTCTGTTCCGCTCGTCTACTATCTTCGGTCAAATGGAGTGATTTGAACCGATTAACGCTCGGATACTCAGGCAGAATTTTGTCGTAGGAAATTCCCCGAATTATAACAACTCCCCATTCCCTATTCCGTTACCTGTAAGAGCGATCTTAAATGCGCCCTGCTAAGTGCGAAAGCTGACGCATGTTGACCAAATTGATGGTCTGGTTACCCGGATCAATCCGTATCCACTGTTTGCTGTCTAGCTTTTCCATGATTTTGGTGGTTTCATCCAGGGTGATGTCCGCTACATCGGCCAAATCTTTGAGGGGAATATTGAAGATCTCGATGCTCTGGCTAGACTTCTGACCATAGGTTTCTGCAAGTGAAACCAGAGTATTGGCGAGTTTGATGGCAGGAGGTTGGTGGCGCAATTGAAAACGGAAATTGGTCAGGCGCAATCGCCGCACCATGAGTTGCAGCATCCGATGGTGAAGCTGCGAATCTTTGAACAGCGTCTGAATGAAGCGTTGTGCTGAAATGCTGAGCAGCTTCACTGAGGAGAGGGCAACCACATCGGTAGAACGAGGAGACTCATCCAAAATGGCCATTTCTCCAAAGAAATCTCCTTTCCCCAAAATTGCCAGGGTGACAAAATCTTCACCCGAATGCCGGCGCACTTTTACCCAGCCTGACTGGATGAAATACACAGCATTGCCCCAGGCATCTTCCATCAGAACGGCCCGGTCGGCAGGATACTCATGCTCCACCGCAATTGACATGAGCCATTCGAGCGTTTCTGGGCTGGCGGACTGAAACAGTGGAAAAATCTCACTAAAAGCTATAGTCTGCATGAAGAAGAAAAAAAGCTAAGAATCATAAGACGTACTGGCTGGCGCCGTCCGACCTGCGGGACATGGTCGCGATCGCTTGACGTTACACTGGGAAAGGAGGCTAGAAGCACCACATCTAAGCCTATAACTCAATTATGTTACCCATCCACGTAGAAAGATACGCCAATTAATAAGAAATCTGAACTTTGGAGGGCGTTGATGGGTATGGATGCTGGCTCTTAATGCTTCAACTCCAGAGCATTATAATGATTTATCTAATTTATAGCGCTGTGCGTGTTAGGTAAGTACGGTTGTGTGTGGGCGCGTCGCGCCCACACACAACCATTTCTGTACTTGATGCGGTTGCACACCGCTATATATATTCAAGCAAGGGTAAGGGTTGTCTAAATTTTTTCGAGAACCTTTGATGCTGAATCATCTTGTGAAACTCTCACAGAGCGAGAGTTTCACAAGATGATTGATAGTGGGTTCTGAGAGAATGGGTGTCAGCCTGAACAAGCGGCTTACAAAAGCAGTGGCATGACTGCTTTTTGGACAGTCGATCGCCATCGGGCCATTTTCTCTGGATATCCCACGAAGATGGGTTGATGGTGGGCCAGGGTTGTCAGGTCGACAGCGTCGCGGGTGAAGCGAATGGGGTGGCCATCGGGATCACAGCATTCTAGTCCAGCCGCTCGGGCGATCGCCAATGGCCCGACTGTATCCCAGAGCTTAACTTTGCGATTGAAGTATACATAGAGATCGGCACGCCCCAGCACCACTTCCATGACCTTGAGCCCAAAACTGCCGATACTGTAGAACTGAACCGTGGGAATCTGCTGGGCGATCGCCGCGCCAAAGTGGTGCTGATCCTTCATGCCGATCAAGATTGTGCAGCGATCAGAAGGGCTGGAATAGCTGGGCAGGGGGAGTAGTCGTGGGGGATCGTTTCCCATACCTGCAAATACCCCAATCCCCATGCCGCCCCAATACAGTTGCTGAAAGGCTGGTGCGTAAACCCAGCCTGCCTGTGGTACGCCATCTTCTAAAGCACCGAGCATGATGGCATAGTGCAGCTTGCCTTCGATGAAATCCTCAGTGCCATCGAGCGGATCTATTAACCAGAGCCGTTGAGTGGGGTCAGACGGAGTGGAGAAGCGATCGCGCGATGCCGGGTTTTCCTCCGAAATCACACCATCCACCGGGAAGAGATGGGCGATCGCTCCTGACAGCCGTTGATCAAGGGCGCGATCGACATCCGTTACATAATCGTGCTTGCCTTTTTCATAAACCTGAAACTTGGTTTGTGCCATCGATACCGCTTGATCTCCACAGTCTCGCAACGTGCGACAAATCTCATCCACCTGCGCTGTAGAAAAAAGCGACATATCTGACGTCCCAAATCATGGTTGTCCCATCCAAGCATAGACAAAAAAAGGGCTAACCTCAAAGGCTAGCCCACAAATTGGGAACGCTTAAATGAACTACTTTTGCAGAACCAACTTCACGTTAGCGTTTTGCAGGCCAGGGCGCTTAACCTCAGCCAAAGTCTTGTTCACAGCGTACTTCTGGTTGATGGAGTTGATCAGTTCAGTTTGGTTGTGCTTCTTAGCAACACCCCAGAGGTCAGCAATCAGGTCGAAGGAACCATCAGCATTGCGAGACCAGCCGAGGTCATACTCGCCATCGAGCACAGCCACGATATCGGAACGTACACGCTGACCGTTGTAACCGCGCACATCAGCATCGGTCTTAACGGAGATACCTAGGTCACGCAGAGATGCCTTCAGGATTTCAGCATCGGTGATCTTGGTACGCAGAGTGCTAAAGTGAGACATTTGGGATTTCCTCCTGTTGAGAAACTGAGAGAAACGACAACGTTAGTTTGATTTGTTTGGAGCACCGACTGTCTAACCTTTGGAGGGCAAACGCGTCTGGCGGTATCTTTTCTTGGGCTGCTAGCGTTTTGCTAGCCTTTCCCCCTGTTGGGAGCAGGGCGGGAAAGTCTGTTAGAACTCCATTCGCTGATATTCAGCAACGGAGGCGGCCGCAGGTCGAGCGCGCTGTCTCGCCCAGTCACGCAGTGCAGTGACCTGCTCACTCATTGTCTTGGACAGTGGCAACGTCGCCTTGATAGCGGCAATGATGTCCAATTGGGTAAACTCTCTATCTTGGGCAAAGGCTTCATACATGGCCGCGATCAGTGCCTGTTCAATCTCGGCACCAGAGAAGCCATCGCAAATGTTGACCAGTTGATCCAAGTCAAACCGCTCAATATCACGGCGTCGCTTGGATAGGTGAATCTGAAAGATTTCCCGGCGTTCTTGAGGATTAGGGAGGTCAACAAAGAAGATTTCATCAAAACGTCCCTTCCGTAAGAATTCACTGGGAAGGCGCTCGACCCGGTTAGCCGTGGCCATGACAAACACAGGTGACGTTTTTTCCTGCATCCAGGTGAGGAAGGAACCAAAAATTCGGCTGGACGTCCCACCATCGGAGTCTGCGGAACCCGCGCTGCCCGCAAATGCTTTATCAATTTCATCAATAAAAAGAATAGCCGGGGAAATGGACTCGGCTGTCTTCAATGCATTCCGCAAATTCGCCTCGGAGCGTCCTACCATCGAGCCATCATAAACTCGCCCCATATCCAGGCGAATCAGCGGCAAACCCCACAAGCGTGATGTCGTCTTGGCAATGAGCGATTTACCACAACCGGGCACACCCAAAATCAACATCCCTTTCGGCTGTGGTAGGCCATATTCTCGGGCTCGCTCGGTGAAGGCATTAGAGCGTTGGCGAAGCCAGTGCTTGAGTTCTTCGAGACCCCCAACGGAGTCGATCGTTTCGTCTTCTTCGACATATTCCAGAATGCCATTACGCCGGATGAGCTGCTTCTTCTCAGAGAGCACGACTTCGACTTCCGACTCTGTCAGCTTGCCCGCTGTAACATGCGCTTTACGATATACTTTCTCTGCTTCATCGCGAGTGAGACCCAGAGCAGCCTTGAGCAGTTTCTCGCGCGTTTCGGTGCTAATGCGGCGCGCTCGCGTCTCATCCAACTTCTGAGTTAGAACTTCGTTCAGTTCACCCATTGTCGGCAGAGGAAAGTCGAGAACAACAACCTCTTTTTCCAACTCAATTGGCACAGTTTGCAGTGGCGACATCAAGATGATAGTCTTCTGCGTGTCCTTGAACCCAGCGATCGCATCCCGTAGCCAGCGTGTGACTTCGGCATTATCGATAAAGGGATGCAAGTCTTTGAAGATAAAGATTCCAGGCTCTTTCTGACGAATCACCCACTCAATTGCTGTCTGGGGAGATACGGTATTGTGTTGGGTGACGTTTCGAGGCTGACCATACTCTACGATGCCGTGGGTTACAGTCCATACATAAACGCGGCGTTGCGGCTTACTGTGGGCGATCGTGGCGATGGCCTGTTCTGATCGTTCCTCCTCGGAGGTCACAAGATAGATCAGAGGATATTGAGCCTGGATAAGTACACTGAGCTCTTCTTTCATAGTCGCTGACCTAACTTGGAAAAACAACGAGAACCCCTTAGTCAGGCGTTCTATTGACGATCAACTCAAACAGAAATCAAATCGCACAACTCACACAGGAGGAGTTCAACAGCCAGACTTAGCAAGGAACTAGCTCTTGCTCTCCGGTCAAATCCGAGTCGATCGGTTGACCGGGAAGCGGCATCGACAATTCTTCACCCTCTTCGAGAATGGCAGAGCCTGACGTCAATGCCGCCAACTCACCATCACGAATTACATAAGAGCCATCACAGCCTGGGCAACTGTAAACTCGATGAACCTGCCCATGACCCTCATGTGCATCCACTACGTCGGCATGATTGAGATAGAACGAAAGGGCACGCTCTGCCAAGGCAGACATCGGCTGTGCTTCGACAGCTGACTTAATTTTGAGCTGGTGGTGCAGCTCGTCAGGGAGATAAAGCGTGACCTTTTTCTGTTGACTTTCCATGATTAGTGATTACACGTAGTGAATACCCAGGTATGTTCTGATTAAGTTAGCAGCTAAAACAGCATGACGCCATTCAATTCATCTTTCTTTACAAAAGACGTTACATCGGGCTGCAAGGCAAGAGAACGGGGTCAATCTGGGGGGTCGCTGGTTCAATGCCTTGTTGGGAAAGGGCTTTATCTGCTGGTGGGGTTGACCTTGGGAGGGTTGCTTGGGTGTGAAGGGAATGGGCTCATGCCGGCTGATTGGGAGCAGTACGAAAACCCTCGCTATGACTTCGTTTTCCCCTACCCTGACACCTGGGTTGCATCGCCAGTGATCGACGATCGCGACGGACAAGCTTTTTCGGATCCAAATTTCGAGGCGGTGAAAATGACGGGATGGGCTAGTCAGGCGTCGCTGCCAATGAATGGGGATGGAGCGACACCAGAGGGGCTGTCCCTTTCACCGAATTTTGTCACGGCTCAGGGTATCCCCGGACAGCTGGAGGTGGAAATTGGGACGGATATGAGTGTGATGACTTTGAGATTGTCCCAGGATGGGGTGTTGTATTCCTGGGAAGGGCGATCGCCCAGTGGTCTATTTGACGATTACTACCAATTCTTTTACTACGTGGCAAAAAATTATCGCATTGAGTCCTGAGATATAGGGTGTCTTTGCTGTTTGCCAAAACTGCGACAAAAATACCGTTCCTGTGAATCTTTTTTGGCGATGATTTTTGTCTATGATGAGTGCCAGAAAGTCTAAGCCAAATTGCTTTCCTGGCGAGCCGCTGCAACGAGAACCTTGCTTAGACGCAGGGAATGGTTCTCACATGGTCTCAATCGGTGAGAAATCTCATTCGTAACGACTCAGAGTGCGGCTGGATATGGGCTGAGTTGGCCTATGAAATTGCTTTGGGTGCTATCCATTTCTTCTTTAATCATTAACCATGTTGCTGGAACCCGCGTCCTCTCCACTTTCTGACGACCTTGATCCATCGGTGTTGCCCGTTTTTGGCCGTCAGCACCGGATTGTACGCCCGATTGTCGCCAAAGCGTTGCACGGCATTTGCTTTTGGGAGAATTTTGTTCTGGCGGCTGACCCGATTCAGGGCTATCTCTTAAAAATTGACCCAGAAACGGATAGCGTCACCATTTTGAATGCCCACCAGGGGGACCTGTTTCTGAATGTGACGGGTTTGGCGATCGCAGGCGATACCCTTTGGTTGACGCGCGACAATGGCATTTATTTTTGCCCCCTCAACGACCTGGACCAGCTGCAGTTGTTTGTGGCGTTGCCGTACCCAGCCGACAGTATTGCGGTCTGGCAATCTACGGTTTACGTTGCCTGCCAGCGTTACGGCTACATTCTGATTTTTGATGCGGAAACTCACCGGGAGATCACTCGCTTTTCTGCACCGGGGGTTGGGGTCGAAGGATTGACGGTGCGGGAGGAGGAGCTATGGGTATGCGATCGCACCGAGCAAACGGTCTACTGCATCGATCGCGCGACTGGAGAGCTGCACTTCAGTGTGCTGACCCCATTCAAAGAGCCAACGGGTCTAGCCTTTCACCCGGTTCATGGCACGCTGTATGTGGCCTATTCCAATGAGGAACCCTACATTCGCGACAACCCCAACAATCTCGATTCGCCCTATGAGTTGACCCTGCGCGATCGTACCTTCCTGCATCCCCTTCATTTCCACTACGACCCGGAGCGCAAGCTGACCCTCTCCAACGGGTTTTTGCTGGAGATGACCTATTCCGAGGAAATTGCGCCCCTGGATGATGTGGATTTGAAAGACCTGGAATGGCGGATTGCGCTACCTGCAGAAACCGATCGCCAGAAGCTGCGCTCGGTGGAGCCGCTGGGGATGCCCTTTACTGAAGAGATTGAGGATGGGCAACGGGTTGCAGTATTTCGCTTCGAGCAGTTGAGTACGGGCGATCGCTACCTCTTTGGCTGGAAAGCTTTACTCGAAGTGCGAGGGATTAAATACCAGTACACCTACGATGATGTGCATCGCATCCCCGCACTGCCGCTGGAGTATCAGTCCCGCTATCTTGTGGATGACGATGATCTGTCCATGGAGACATCCCTGATCCAGCAAGTGGCACGGGAGGCGATCGGCACCGAAACCAACCTGTTAAGAAAGCTCCTCAAAATCCGCAATAGCGTTTACGATCGCCTCTCCTATGGCCTTACTACCGCCATTGATACTCCTGATGTGGTGTGGGAACGGGGCATCGGCTCCTGCGGCGAATATGTCGGCGTGTTGCTAGCCCTGGCACGGCTGAACGGGATTGCCTGCCGCACGGTGGGGCGCTACAAATGCCCGCCCTTTGGCGATCGCCGTCATTTCCCGCTCGAACCCGACTACAACCATGTCTGGATCGAGTTCTACATTCCCGGTGTCGGCTGGTTGCCGATGGAGTCCAATGTGGACGATGTGGGGGAAGGTGGTCCCTACCCCACGCGCTTCTTCATGGGGTTGCCCTGGTGGCATGCCGAAATGGCCAAAGGTATCAGCTTCGAAACCCTGGCTACGCCAAATGCCGATTTAGAAGTTTCAATTGGCGACCTCGCCATCAACCATATCCGCTTCACGATCCTCGGCGAACTCCCACCGCCTTAGTAGTGGTATGTCAAGCTTAAATTTATAGGCTAGTGCTGCATTTCAGCGTTATTTAGGGTTGTCGCCTCTTGAAGGATCCGTCATAAAATACTTTCAACATCATAGTTAACTCTAATCCTTAGAATTGAAATTCTATTAGACTCACTTTAGCTTAGTCCAAAGGGAGCCTGGTTGTTGTTGGATTGCATCTCTTTCCAGTCAACTTAAGCAACTGATTCTAGTCCCAAAAGTCATCTTCAAATGGGAACCGATATCCATAAAACCTTTTAAAGAAAGCATACTGACAATTCATCTTGTACTGCCGACTCTTGCAGGAGTAAAAATATGAATGTGGCTCAATAAAAGCTAGTACTCCTAAGATATTTAGTGTATTCATCGTTGCATATAAGTATGAGCCTTTCGCAATAAGGAAAACGATTACTCCAATCCCTGAAATATTTATCAATACTGGGTTTAGTATTGTCAAAGTTAAAAATCTAATGATGATTCTGACATACATATACCAATTTATAATTCCTGTCAAAAGGTTCATCAACATAGGAAAATCTATGACAAAGAACCATTGTATCGGACTAAAAACTGCTATCGTACTAGTAAGGAGTAAGGAAACGGTAAATACGTTGCTAGGGAGCATAAACCATGAAGCTACTTCTACCTTTTCTTGCTCATTCAAATATGGATTATTCTGCGAATAAAAATTAGCTTCAATGCGTTTATTAATATTATCAAAGCTAACAGAATCTGGATGGCGTTTTCTATTCTTCATTCTAGAAAGTGAGACAAAATTATAGAAAGGAGGTTCAAGTGTAGAATGTTTCTACCTTTAGGGAAAGGTACTTAACTTTCTGATGATGATCCGGAAGTAGAAAATCTTCTTAAGAAAGATGCAAGCTTTTCGGAGAAGATTCATATTATTCCCATCACTTGTACTAAGCCATAGTGATGAGGTACAAATCTGGTTTTCTAAACTAAGGGTTTAGACTGCCCACCCAATGTGAGCCGCAGGATAGAGAGCGCCAAAATAATCAGAAACAGCACGAGGCCAATCGTACAGGCATAGCTAATTTCTAGATTTTCGAAGGCTTCTTCATAGACGTAGTAGACGATGGTTTTGGAATTATTGCGAGGCCCGCCCTGGGTCATCACGAAGATTTCTTCAAAAACCTTAGTGGCGGCGATCGCCGAAATCACCCCGACCAGTAATAAGTAGGGCCTCATCAGCGGTATGGTGATATCCCAATGCTTTTGCCAGCCATCCGACCCATCAATCGCTGCCGCTTCGTAAAGGTCTTTGGGGATGGACTGCAACCCGGCCAGGTAAATCACCATGTAGTAGCCTAACCCCTTCCACACGGTTACGGCCATCACACTAAACAGCGCCAAGTCGGGACTGGTTAGCCAGGGGATCCCTTCCCGTAAAGCAACTAACCCGTTGACCAGGGGCGCAAACCTGTCGATGTCGGGGAGCCAGTTTAGCATTCCCGTTGCAAACCAGCTCAAAAACTGATTGAACAGACCATTTTCGGTATAGAGCCAGTTCCAGGCAATTCCTGCGACCACCATCGAAATAATGACGGGGGTGTAATACGCGGCTCGAAACCAGTGAATTCCTGGCAAGGCACGATTGACCAGAATAGCCAGAAGCAACGGTAATATAACCAGCAGCGGCACCACACAAACCAGATAGAGCAGAGTATTAACCAGGGTTTCCCAAAAGACCTCGTCACCGAGCAGCCGCTGAAAGTTATCCAGTCCGACCCAAATGGGAGGCTGGGTAATGTCGAACTCGTAGCGGGTAAAGCTCAGCAAAAACGCCTGCACCGCTGGATAAAAAACCGTCAGCCCCAGAATCAGCAGGGCTGGCGCGAGAAATAAATAAGGCGTGAGCTGCTGGGTCAGGGTGAGTTTGCGAAAGGAGCGATCGCCCCGTTGCTTGCTCGTTTGCATGGTCACAGGTCAATCATCTCAGAGCAAAAAGGACTTTCTCAGTCTACTGCTTCCGCCGATTTACATATCTTTTCGCTCGGTTTTGCTTGCGCGGGCGGAATTCTATAGTACACTTGCATTAAGTACAATTGTACTAATACAGATATCTCCCATGGACAGTAGACATCCCCTTATTCCGGCTCGCAGATCCCATCCTCATAGTTGGAAGCGCAAAGCGTATGCTCCTCCCGCTCCCAATGGCTGGAAGCGTATTCGTCACTGGGTGCGGCTTCCTGTTGGCGATATGCCCATCGTGCTGGAGGCGATCGCCTGGGTCGCCGGAGCCACCCTTCTCCGCATGCTGGCAGATTGGCTCCTGGCTCTGCAACCGGCTCTCTGGATTCCTGTCGCGCTGGTGCTGTCGATGCCCGCTGTCCTGGCGATTTCACTCTCGATTTGGGCTCCACCCCTGACGCTGATTTTAGGGTATCGCCTGCTACTTACCGCTATTGGCCTTGTTCTTGGAGGAAGACTATGAGCATTATTTTTGGAGCTGCCTGGTTGTTGATCGTGTTGTCGTGTCTGGTGTTAGTTGGGGAGGATCGTCCAAATGAGCCGTCGTAACCCTCGTAAGTCCTCGAGTTTTCAATATTTTCTGGCAGGTGGATCGCTGCTGGCGCTGGTGGGATTGCTGGCCGATGTTCGTACATCGTTTGAGGCACGCCCCGTTAGCAATGTGTGCCAGGACGTCGTGCAGCCCCAATCGGTATTGTCGCGGGACGAGTTATCTCAAGTGCTAGCTGTCCCGGAGCGAGATGCCAAAGCGACGATTCAGGCTATTGTCAGCGATCCCTACTGCCGCCTTGCGCCCGTCGAAATCCGTCAGGGTGTGGTTGCCGAGCGTGAGGTCTATCCCCTGGCATTTGATCCTCACACCTGGTTTGTGTTGCTCTACGAGGGAGAAGAATATGCCGGATACTCCTTCGTGTTTCAAAAGTAGCCAGCATTCTAGCCAATGCTTGAGGCTCCAGCGTTTTGGCATGCTGGCGATCGCCCTACTAACCAGTGCTAGTTGCCACCCCAGCCCACCATCCATCGAAACGCGGCGGGTGCATGTCCAGCAAGGCTGGGAACTGCAGCCCGGACATTCCATTGCCGGACATCCCATCGTCGCAGGCTTAGGGGATGTGTCTATTCGTCTCCGGGGTAACACCCTGTATGCGCCCTTTGACGGCAAGGTGGAGCCTGCCGACGTAGAAGACTGCGTGGTTTTTAGCAGTCCCACCGTGCCAGCGTACTTACTCAGGCTCTGCGGGCTTTCCCGGCCAAGATTGGGGATTGTAAAACAGGGCGATCGCCTTGGCACAGGCCATACCGTTCATTTTGCGACCCTGCGCAAACAGCCCGATGGTACTTGGGCAATCGTTGAACCCTCCCTAAATCTGATTGAAACTGCCCTGACCCCACCATGAATGCGTCCCTTGCTCTTGCCCTTCTAGTTAAGCTGACGACCACCGCTATTTCGACCGGACTATTGTGGTTGCTGGCGATCGCCTCCGCCCAAGCCACATCCCCACCGGCTCTGTCCTTCGAGCTGGAGGCGGCACCCTCAGTCGCAGTGGATTCGACCGATACAGTACGTGCTGAGGTATCCCCTCCTCCTACGCCTGATCGTCCAGCGGACAAAGCGCCCCTTTCCATTCCTCCCAGCGCCACAGACGCGCCGATTGGAACCGGGCATGAACTTGCGGAGTTGCCGCCACCGCCTAGCCAGATTGCTACGGCTCCGCCACCCACCACGACAGCACCCGTTGCGCCAGTGGCTCCGCCTGAGCCTGAGCCCGTCCACATGACTACCCTTGCCGATGCGGGAGGTCTGAGTTTCCAGCTACGGGACGTGCCGCGACAGCTAGTCAATCTGTTTACCGGGGGGAGCGATTCTGAAGCACAGCCCCAACCGATTCCAGATACTGCTGCCCTACCGGATGCGCTCATGCCGCTGTTTGTTGGTGGAGCGCAGTCCCTCGTGGCGATCGCCGTTGGCAGTGCCGAGGGAACTCGTACGCCAGCAGGCGACATTACCCCGGCATACTACGGGCATGTGGATCCGGGTAATGGGGTCTGGAACCTGGGCAGCTTTTCCTACCAGCATGGAGCCAAGTCACCCGAAGAAGCCGATCAGCGCCAACTGGCGCGGCTGCAGCAACAAGCCACAAGGCTATGGCGCGATGCTGAGCACCGGGGTTTGCAGCTATCTCTAGAAGAGTGGGTAAACGCGATTGATCTAGCAAATCAGGCACCCGAAGCTGCGTTGGACTCGGGGGGCTATCTCGATCGTCTCCAGGAATCTCGTCGCCTCAATCTCGCTGGTGCAGAGGCGATCGCCTGGGCTCGTACCCGCTCCTATATTGATCCCGACACGCAGCAGTGGAATGCACCGGGATTGGGCAATACTCTGGCCAGTATCATGACTGATCAGGAACGCCGGGTTAGAGCGATCGCTCGTGCTCTTGATGAAAATGCTACGTCAATCTCTCAGTATGAAGAGGCGATTACTGATCGGCTACTTTCTATGGAAGTCAGATAATTTAAGGGCTTTACGGGAGATTCTTGAAAAAGGCGCAAGAATTTTGTGTTTCAAAATATACAAAAATAGCTTGATAATTTTCGGAAAATACTGGAGGCTTTGTGAAGTTGAGACAAAGCAATAGAGGCAACGAAACATAGATGTGAAGGTTTATGTCATCGTGCCCCTTTGCCGACAAGCTTGCGAGTCTACTTATCCTGTGTATCCGCTAGGTTGATGAGCTTTGCTGAAATCGTGGGTTCACGATAGTCGGCCTCACAGTGATCTGAGTATCGCGGTGATATCTAGGCTGAGTCCTGCAGTCTCTTAACAATCCTGTTTAAGCAACGCCATTACTATGAAGTTTCCTGAATCGTGTCATGCGACCAATCGAACGCTGCAATCTGGTCTATTCCAAGCACCTCAACCTGTCGAGACGCTCGACTCTACAACGTTGACCCATTTATTTGCGACGGTGCCCCCTGAGCGCTGTGGCATCGATGGAAGCTATGACTATTTTGGCCTGCGCAATCGCGTGATGCATACCTTTGAGCGTCGCTTTGGCGCAATGAATTTAGGCGATATCAAGCTGTCTCAGCGCGGTACGGTCATTGTCTTGCAGGGGCAATTTTGTGATGTGTATTTGATCTACGAATTGATTGCGATCGCCCTCCGCACCGAAGGTACAGAGGGCGTTGAAATCAATGGCGTTACGGTATTCAAGTCATCAGATATCTGCATGACTTATCGATAGTTCGTGAATTGCAGCGCCACAGGCCACTCTTCCTGTTTCAAGAATTGGATCACCGTCTGCAATTCATCCTTGGACTTGGCAGATACCCGCACGGCATCGCCTTGAATTGAGGCTTGGATCTTTTTAAAGTTGTCGCGAATCGCTTTCGAGATCTGTTTTGCTACGTCTGAGCTGATCCCCTTCTTCAGGGTGATTTCCTGGCGTACCCGGCCACCGCTAGCGGACTCAACGGTGCCAAAGTCAAAAATCTTCAGCGACAGATTCCGCTTTGCTGCCTTCGTCTGTAAAACCGTATGCACCGCCTGCAATGCAAATTCGCTGGCAGTGTTCACGGTAATGGTAGACTCGCCCAAATCCATCTTCGTTTTCGTATCTTTCAGGTCGTAGCGCCCCTGAATTTCGCGCGTTGCCTGATCCAGCGCATTCACAAGTTCCTGGCGATCGTAGTCACTCACAATATCAAAGGAATAGGTGGAAGCCATAAGCACTCTCTGACCGAAAATAAGCATGTCCACCTGGTGAATACCAGGCTTTGTTTTTTAGGTTCTCCTTGATGTGTTTATCACACCTACGCATCAGACGCAAAAGAACCGAGCAAAAGAGTTTGATTTGTCCTAATGCAACAGTTGGACTGTCCAACCCTAATGGCAGCCCATAAAGGTGGGAGGAAGAAAGCTTCTTGAAACGCCGCGTCTCACAAACTTCTTCTTACGGAAGGCCAGGCGTTTCTGGCGCGTAAAACTTTCTAGAGCTAAAGCACTTGCATCAAGCTAGCGCCCATCAAAACAGCGGTGCTAAGGGAGCCAATTCCAAACATGAGCGATCGCCCTACAGGAATATTGGCAATGTAAAACGCAGGATACAGCAGTCGGGCAATGGGATGGGCGATCGCCGCACTCACTACCCATATGCCGTTGGCTTCGGTTACATAGGCCATTAATGCTGCTGCCGTAAATAGCACAAAGGATTCAAAGGCATTTTGGTGAGCCCAAGTTGCTCGCTGCGCATAAGCCGGAAGCTTATCTACCATGGCGCGAGGGGTAGCGATCGCCTGCCAGCCTAATTGAGCACGGCCATAGGCAACCCAAAAGAAGGGAACATAGACCACAATCGCTGCCGCTATGATGCCGCCAATTAAGACACGATGAATCGACAGAATCTCCATACTTTCCCCACTTCCCAAAAACAACCCGATCTGGGCGAGTTGGCCGCATGAGCCTCACCACCGCTCGCTATGCACGCAAGCAATATAAATATATAGCGCCACTACCTATTTGAATGGCGTCGTTACTCATAAGTATGGCTTGGCTATTGATGCTCAGCCACGATCGTTCGGCTTGGGCAAGAATTCAATCGAAGTAGAACAGCGTCACAATTTTGCGCTGGTCTTCCGCATCCTTGCAAGTCGTCAACAGCGTAGTGCTGTCGTGGAAGGCAAAGCAGATGAGTTGCTGGCACCGCGAGACAATTTCCTGGTTACAAATTGCGCTAGCTTCTGCCAGTGAAAGATGGTCGTTTTCAGAATTTTCGACCAGATGCATAACCTGTTCTAACTGCTCACGGGACTCGCGCGGTTGGCGGGAAAGACTTTGCGGCAAAATCACTGTGAGGAGATTTGGGTCTGCTCGCATGGCTCCTCGAATTGCTGCTGCATTCGTACCAGTTGCACCAGAGGTTAGGAGGCGATTGCGGCCCAGAACAAGGGCGTAGCTCATTTCTTCGATGAGCACTTGATGAGTGATAGGGACATGACGTGAACCCAGGAGCGCGATGCGCTTCGAACCAGTCTGCTGAATCGCCGCCAGTTCCTGCAGAAAATCATCAACGCGGGGTAGATCGACCGATTGACTCAAAGATTTCTCGACTGTCACAACAACCTCGCCATTTTAGCAGGTGTGCGGATCGATGGCGCATCAGCCGTTTTATTTAGCAATGGAAGGTGGCGGATGGATGCTTCGAGCTGCACGGTCTACAACAACTCATCCTGCTGTCGTTGCAGAAAGATTGAGGTATCCTCATCGGGCCAGCGCGCGTCCCAATTGCTCTCGTCACTGGGCGGTGGCAGGAGGTTCGTGGTAATTTCTTCTTCCTCGTTGCCTTGCCTCTGGGCAGCCGTGACCGCGTCATGGGGCGAAGGAATGTCGGCAGAGAGTTGTGGCGGAGACTGCATGAAGTTGCAGATGAAAAAGGCGAATGACAAACTGCCAAGACGGATGCGATCGCCATCCTTCAGGCGCATACAGCGACGAACAGGTTCTCCATTGATATAAGAACCATTCCTGCTACCCAAGTCCACCAAATAAAAATAACCATTAACGTAGCGAATGGCTGCATGGCGACGAGAAAGGCGTTTGTCTGAGATCGGTAGATTGACCCGCTGAGAGTCTCGTCCAATGATCCAAAGGTTTTGGGACTGAGTTAAGCTTTGGCTCCCGTTCCCCAAAATATTGGTCACTAGATAGATCTGCTGGCGCAGAACCAAGCCCTGGATATAGGGCAAGGTAACGCTTGCCAGTGCCTTACTGCTCCCATTCTCTAGGCTCAGAATTTCTTCCAATAAACCGCGATTTTGCTCATACAGTCGCAGAAAAACTTGATACAGTGCTAGACGCCGCTGGAGTTCAGGGTTATCGGTTGTGTTCAGCCGCTCTGCAGAGAGGGCAAAGATAGCGCTAGAGTTCAACATAACGAAGACACCACAACGATTGGAGCAGTAAAGGTGATCGGGTAGACGGATACGGTGTTGGCAATCACAGTCGCTATTGGGACGACCTCTCCTTGTCAGCAAAATCGAACAAGCCACAGGTCAGCATCTTCCAAACCAAATGCTGAGTTGCTTCAATCTCACGCCAAAAAATATCGAAAAAGATGCATTAAATCGCTCGATTGAACCCCGTGGTTAGGTTTTTCTATGCTTGATAGCCGTAGGAGGTGCACCTTGGCAAAAGCAGATCTCGTGCTCCGATTTGGCTGCTGACAGTGCTCTGGCATCAAAAGCCTCAGTTGGCAGCACCCCTGCCTGAAAACCTTTGAAAGGATCAAACCGGGTGCCTATAGGTATTTTCCGTTCGCTCTTCTTTGACTCCTACAGCCTAGACGCCAAAAATAGCGCAGGAAAACCGCATGATTACGGGCTGAAAGTTATCTCGGAGGGAACCAAAGACCGGAGACTGTCTTTTCTCCGTGGAAATACCTAGCATCTCGCAAGAATCCGCTAAAAATGTTCTAACCTCGCAACAATTTGTATGGTGGAGGGCTAAACCGAAACATGTTTGAATTTTTGCTATACAAGGTTCTGGCCGACGTTTGCCTTAGCGCTAGAATCTGGTGCAAATGCACTATGCTTAGGGCTTCAAGGTTTTGACCTGGAGGCGGATTGTAAGAGAACTTTGGGGTTTCGTGATGTTGAATGGTTGCTCTAAACGGTGTCTTGCTGTACTTGAGGCGTTGTGTTGGGCGATCGCAAGAATCCCAGTAATTCTCGGTTGACAGTTTGGGGGGTTTCCTGTTGAACCCAATGCCCACATTCAGGAATCATATGAATTTTATAAGGTGCGTCGATTTGGGCTTGGATGCCATCTGTGAATTGTGGCGTCAGCAGATGGTCTTCTTCTCCCCATAGAACAAGTGTCGGAGCCTGAATGGGGCTGGGCGATTGCTCCCATGGCTTCCAGGGAATTTGGGGCAACAGCATGGTGCGGTAATAATGAATCGCAGCCTTGAGCACCCCTGGCTTTTCCAGGGCTGCTTGATAAATCTCGGTATCGCGGGTGGTGAAGGCTCCTTTGCGAACAGCGTTGCTCTGGAAGGTGTTGCGGATGAGGCTACCCAGGTTTTGTTGAACCAGCCACTCAGGAAGTGCAGGAATTTGAGCGGCTAACACATACCAACTGCGGCGGAATTGGTCGATACTGCCTGCCATGGCCTGCATAAAATCTTGGGGATGTGGTGCATTCAAAATGGCCAGCCGATCGAGATATTGAGGAAACTGCTGAGCAAAGTGCCAAGCGATCGCTCCACCCCAGTCATGACCAACGATATGGGCTTTTTTGTAGCCCAATACCTCAATCAAGCCGCGCACATCGGCTCCTAGGGTATCGAGGTCGTAGCCAGAGGCGGGTTTGTCGGAATCGTTGAAGCCACGTAAATCTGGTACCACGACCTTAAAGTGACGCCCTAGCGCTGGAATTTGATGTCGCCAGGAGTACCAAAATTCTGGAAAGCCATGCAGAAGGAGAACAAGCTCTCCTTCTCCTTGCGTGACGCAATGGAGGCGAATTCGGTTGGTTTCAACGAAATGGTGTTGCCAGCTTGTCAAGGTCGTCGCAGTCATATGTTGCCATCACAAACGAAGGGGAGATGGCTAGCGGCTGCACACACATACCGATTCCACGAGCCATCGCAAACGGAGATCTGGGAAACCAAAAAATCTCTGACTAGTATTGTACGTTACCAGAATCTATGACTGCCATCCTACGAGGTGATAAATGGGTTTGCCACCTGTAAATCCTGGGAAACTAGCGGGTTCGTGGGCGATCGCTCAGCAAGAACGCGGATGCTACTGCTGCCAAATGTCACTGGCTGTCTCCGCATAGGTTCATCCTCAGTAGATGCTAGAAGCAAAGTATACCGACTGCCTTTGTTTGCATAATCCTGGCAACAAAGCTTCAGACAATCCCAGGTTTTGTCAGAATGAAAAGGCAGCCATCCAATTGAACATATGGAACAGCGCCGAATTGTTTCCTTACTTCCTAGTGCAACGGAAATTGTCGATTTTTTGGGCTTAAGCCATGAACTGGTGGGGCGTTCTCATGAATGCGATTTCCCCGCCGAGGTGCAGCGCTTGCCAGTATGTACGGAACCCAAGCTGGATCCGCAGGGGAGTAGTCGAGAAATCCATCAGCGGGTCACGGAAATCTTGCGGTCGGCGCTCAGCGTGTATCGGGTTCACACAGATGTGTTGCAGCAGCTTCGGCCCACTCACATTGTGACCCAGTCACAGTGCGAGGTGTGTGCGGTGAGTTTAGGAGAGGTGGAGCAAGCGGCTGCAGAGCTGACAAATTGCCATCCAAAAATCATTTCTCTCCAACCTGGAAATTTGGCTGATGTCTGGCACGACATTGAGCGAGTTGCCGAGGTAATGAACGTGGCTGCACCGATGGCGTCTATCCACCAACGGGTGCAGGTTTGTCAGACGCTGGCTGAGCGGGCGATCGCTCGTCCCACGGTGGGCTGCATTGAATGGATTGACCCGTTGATGGCAGCGGGAAACTGGGTTCCAGAGTTGGTGGCGATGGCGGGTGGTGTGTCTTGCTTTGGCACAGCGGGAGAGCATTCGCCGTGGCTCAATTGGGCCGGCCTCCAGGCGGCTGACCCAGATGTGCTGGTGCTCATGCCCTGTGGGTTTGACCTGGAGCGTACCCTTCAGGAATCACAAGCGCTGATGCAGCATCCTGTGTGGCCATCCCTCAAGGCGGTAAAAACGGGTTGCGTTTATGTGACTGATGGGAATCAGTACTTCAATCGTCCGGGGCCACGATTGGTGGATTCGCTCGAAATTTTGATGGAGATCCTGCATCCCGAACTATTCCGCGATGCATTCTCACGGAGCTACGAAGGTCAGGGATGGCGATCGCTCGTCCTAGCCAAGGTTGGAGGCTAGCGGAACGAGGGCGATCCCTAAAGAGCAACGCCGCAGGGCATGTCACGGGAAAAGGGCATGTCGGGGGAAATAAGTTGTAATCAACGTTCCATTCTCGACGGTGTAAACAGGTTAGGTTAAGAACGGTAGATTTTGCTGAACCTCACCTATGACCGCTACGACCACACGCTCGATTGACTGGAAACGTTTTTCTGATGCGATCGCTGGCATCGAAATCATTCGCGATGCCACCCAGGTCGCCAAGCTTTCCAAGGACTACTACACCTACAGTCCCCTGCTAGTCGAACAATTGAGCGACAAGGTGGGAGACTTGGTGGTGCGACCGACGAGTGAAGCAGAGGTGCTGAAGGTCGCCAAGGCTTGTGTGCAGCAACGCATCCCCCTTACGGTACGGGGAGCGGGCACGGGCAACTACGGGCAGTGCATCCCTTTGCAGGGTGGGGTTATCCTCGATCTCACAAAAATGCAGGCGGTGAAGTGGATCCAGCCAGGAATTGCCTGTGTAGAGCCGGGAGTGAAGTTGGCGGCGCTGGATAAGCAAGCACGAGAAACGGGCTGGGAAATCCGCATGGCTCCGTCGACCTACCGCACGGCGACCATTGGTGGCTTCATTGGCGGTGGCAGTGGTGGTATTGGTTCTATTACCTATGGGCAGTTGCGCGATCGCGGCAACCTCTTAGCCGTTCGGGTCGTGACGATGGAGGATGAGCCCCGTGTGATTGAGCTCCGGGGCGACGATGTGCAGAAGGTGAACCATGCTTATGGCACAAACGGCATCATCACAGAACTAGAAATTCCCCTCGCTCCCGCGTATCCCTGGGCAGAGCTGATTGTGGTATTCGACGACTTCATGACGACGGCGACGTTTGGGCAAGCCCTCGGTGATGCAGACGGAATCATAAAAAAGCTGGTCACGATTTGTGCTGACCCCATTCCGGGCTATTTCGCGGCTCTACGCAGTGCGATTCCACCTGGCTCTCATGTGGCGTTGGTGATGGTGGCGGAGCAATCCCTGGAGCCGTTTAAGGCAATGGTAAAGGAGTGGAGTGGTTCGATCTGCTACGAGAAATCAGCACAGGCAGCGAAGAAGGGCACGATGTTGCTGGAGTACACTTGGAACCACACGACCCTGCATGCCCGCACCGTTGATCCAAATCTCACCTACTTGCAAACGCTGTTTCCCTACGATCCTGAGCTAAAGCTGTTAGAGCACATGTATCAGCATTTTGGGGATGAGCTGATGATGCACCTGGAGTTTATTCGGGTTGCGGGTTGTGTGTTGCCAGCGGCGTTGCAGTTGGTGCGCTACAGCACTCCAGATCGTCTCCATGAGATCATCAGATACCACGAAGAAAAGGGTGCGTTTATTGCCAATCCGCATACCTACATCCTGGAGGATGGGGGGCGGAAGACGGTGGATCCGGTACAGTTGGCGTTTAAGGAAGCGATGGATCCCTATGGTCTGCTCAACCCTGGCAAGATGAAAGCTTGGGAAATGCGCGATCGCTCGTAAGTTGATCCCAATTTGCTAGGAATGCAAATCCAACTTTTGCTTGAGAGCCTTGCAGTACAAGGCTCTCAAGCAAAAGTTGGATTCTGGTCTGTGTAGAGTTTGTGCAAGGCTAATCTGGCGGAGGGTTCTGATGGGGGTTTTGAACCTGGCTTGGGGGGCGCGTCGCCCCCCAAACCCCCTGACTGGGAGAACGAAGCACGTTCTCCCAGACCCCCTTCTGCAAGGGATTTTGTATTGGAGGCGTTAAGCCGCTTCGCATCGGTGGGATGCATCCGGCTTATGCATTCCCCAATTTGGATTTCTCACTGTAGGTTGGGCACTGCCCAACACAATCTCTGTTGCAAAACTAGGTTCCTAACCTTCTATAGCGCTATGCGCGTTAGTTAAGTACGGTTGTGGGGCGCGCCGCGCGCCACACAACCGTTGCTGTGCTTAATGCGGTTGCACACCACTATAGTTATGACGTTGAACCGTCAAGATGCTAGCTTGCCCTTAATTTTGCGGAGCTACTACAAGATTTCGACGCCATCGATGCGGCGCATATCGTGCTCGACTTCGAGCCAGAGGGCGCGATTGCGGGGATCGGTGCGTAGGGCTTTTTGCAGGTAAATGCGGGCTTTGTCGTATTGCTTTTCGTCGATCAGGTGTTTGCCCCAGCGTTGGTAGGCGATCGCCTGCCACTGTCGAATTTCTGAGTCCTGTGGCAACCGTTGGGCTAAGCCTTCGACGAGGGCGATCGCCCGTGGGTAGCGCTGTTCTCGCAACAGTTGGTGCAACTGCTCGTAAGACTGTTGCTTGAGTTGGTGGTCGGTTTGAGAGGTGTCGGGATCGCGACGCACGGTAGGGCGTTTGCGGATGGACGACCGCGATGCTGGCTTCCCTGAAGCCTGACCATTTTGTGACTGGGTGGATTCAGCCGAGCGAGTACGTCGACGGGCCTTGATGACCGACGGTTGTACCACATCTACCAGCTTGTGGTAAGCCTCTGTGAGTTGGATAAACGTCTCTTCAGCCCGCTTGGAGCCAGGATTGACATCGGGATGGTAGCGCCGTGCCAAGCGACGATAGGCGACCTTGATGTCGTCGTAACTGGCTCCGTCGTTTAATCCAAGCAAGCGGTAGCAGTCAGCAATCTTCATCCCGTGAAAAAGGCAGAATTAATGAAATTCTGCCATCAGACCCTTAAAAAGTTAAAGCGATCGCTCAAGAAATTACAAAACAGAACGCAATTGTACCGATTTTTCAAGAAAACAGTCCATTAGGCTTCTTCGATCACGCGATCGATCAACCCATAGTTTTGGGCTTCTTCGGCGGACATGAAGTAGTCGCGGTCGGTATCTTTCTCGATTTGCTCAACGGTTTGCCCGGTGTGCTTGGCCATCAACTCGTTCAGTTCGCTGCGCACCCGCAGGATTTGTCGCGCTTCGATTTCGATGTCGGTGGCTTGCCGTCGGCCTGTGCCACCCAAAGGTTGGTGAATCATGATGCGGGAGTGGGGCAGTGCTATCCGCTTGCCTTTGGTGCCAGCAGTGAGTAGGAAGGCTCCCATGGACGCAGCTAGGCCGACGCAAATCGTCACGACTTCCGACTTGATGTGCCGCATGGTGTCGTAAATGGCCATGCCTGCGGTGACAGACCCACCCGGAGAGTTGATGTAGAGGTAAATAGGCTTGTTCTGGTCTTCGGAGTCGAGGTACAGCATGGTGGCAATGATGGAATTTGCCAGAGAATCGGTGACCTCTTGACCGAGGAAGATGATGCGTTCCTGGCTCAAGCGAGTGTAGATGTCGATCCAGCGCTCGTAGGTGCTGCCAGGAAGGCGATAGGGGACACTGGGAACTCCAATGGGCATGGTCGTTTCCTTATGGTTGCGTAAATGGAATAACGGTAAAACGGTATGGGTAAGGGCGATCGCCACGAAGCATAAATCGCCCTGTGTCTGAAGTAAGTGGCTTAGATCAGGTCAATGCTGATACGGGCATCGGCAGATCTTTCGTGCTTTCTAGGACGCGATCGATCACGCCATATTCCTTGGCTTCTTCCGGTGTCATGTAGAACATGCGGTCGGTGTCTTTGATAATCTTCTCCAGCGGCTGTCCGGTATTCTTCGCCAGAATGTCGAGCATCGCTGTTTTATTTTCCAGCACTTCCTTGGCTCGAATTTGGATATCGGTGGCTTGTCCCTGAGCCCCGGTGCGGGGCTGGCTGAGCACGATGGTCGAATGGGGCAGGCTAGCACGATAGCCCTTCGTCCCAGCAGAGAGGATGATAGCGGCCGTCCCCATCGCTTGCCCAACGCAGATGGTGTGTACGGGCGGTTTGATGTAGCTCAAGGTGTCGCAGATGGCGAAGGCTTCGGTTTCGTAGCCGATCGCATCCCCGTCATACCAGGAGGTACCCGTGGAGTTGATATAGAAGAAAATGGGCTTTTCAGGATCATCGAACTGCAAGTAGAGCAACTGTGCGATGATCAGCTCGGTAACATCAAACCCAACCTGGCGCTTGATGTCATCAGAGGAAAACAGTGGCAGCCCCAGGTAGACAATCCGCTCTTTAAGCAGAAGCGAAGGCAGATCGGGCGGCGGTGTACGAAAAGCGGCATCCCCATAATAGGGAGCCTGGACAGCTTTAATCGGTGAATCCATGGTGCAATGTTGCAGTTAGCGTTGCAGTTGCCTGAAATTGAATATTTCCTTCTACCATAGTAGCGTTAGTCGCGTGACGCTGGGATGGCGTAGGAGATAGGCAATGAAAGTAGGGCTACAAGCGGCATTGAGCGATGGCAATCTGGATGTATCGCAAGCCAGTAGCCAGCGCCAATTAGCCGTTTCACTGTCGGCGATCGCTGATGCTACATCCCGTTCTGCACCGCTGAACCTTTGTCTGATCCTGGATCACAGCGGATCGATGGCTGGGCGACCGCTCGAAACGGTGAAGCAAGCGACCCATCAAATTTTGGAGAGTCTGTCTCCGGGCGATCGCATCTCCATTGTTGTGTTTGACCACAAGGCCAAGGTGCTAGTGCCCAACCAGGTGGTCGATCATCCCTCCAGTCTGAAGATGCAGGTGAATAAGCTGGCTCCCAGTGGCGGAACGGCGATCGATGAAGGGATGCGCTTGGGCATCGAAGAATTGGCGAAGGCAAAGCAAGACACGATTTCCCAAGCTCTGCTGCTGACGGATGGCGAAAATGAGCATGGCGACAACGATCGCTGTCTCAAGCTCGCTGAACTGGCCGCAAACTATAACCTCACCCTCAGTACCCTGGGCTTTGGCGATCACTGGAATCAGGATGTGCTAGAAAAAATTGCAGATGCCGCAGGTGGCACTCTGGCCTATATCCAGAAGCCGGAACAAGCGATGGCTGAATTTAATCGCCTGTTCGAGCGGATGCAGTCTGTGGCGTTGGTCAATGCCCGCCTGAATGTGCAGCTCATGCCTAATGTACGACTAGCCGAAATGAAGCCGCTCGCTCAAGTGGTGCCCGAAACGGTGGAGCTCACCCCCACGATGGACGGGGATCTTGTCTCCGTACGGTTGGGCGATCTGATGGTCGATACGCCACGGGTGGTGCTGGTGAATCTATATGCCGGGGCATTCTCGGAAGGCACCCACCCCCTGGCAACGGTGCAGGTTCGCTACGACGATCCATCCCAAAACAAAGAAGGGTTGCTGTCAGACGCTGTCACGGTATCCGCTACGGCGATCGCCCAGTACCAGGCTGTGCAAGATGCCCAGGTTCAAAAGCATGTGCTAGCCCTGGCAAAATATCGACAGACTCAAATCGCTGAGACAAAGCTACAGCATGGCGATCGCACGGGAGCCGCGACAATGCTCCAAACCGCTGCCAAAACCGCTCTACAAATGGGCGACAAAAGCGGTGCAACCGTCCTGCAAGAGAGCGCGACTCAGCTTGAGCAGGGTAAGGATTTGTCGGAGGGCGATCGCAAGAAAACCCGCATGGTTTCCAAAACCATTCTGCAAGGCCAGTAAGCGCAGAGCACCCAAATACTGGTTGCGCCCCTGCCAATCAGGGGCGCAACCAGTATTTGGGTGCTTCAACCAGATTTAAGACAACGACTTCGCCTTGGCGGCTTGTTTTTGCATGAACATGCGCTCCAGGCTCAGGCCCAGGATGCCAAGGGTGACTAGGAGGATGCCGCCCCACTGCACAAATTCCAAGGCATCTCCCGTGATCAAGAAGGCCAGTAACGCTGTTAGGACCGGGCCACTAGCGGCAATGATAGAGGCGCGGGCTGCCCCCATTCGCTGTACCCCGAGGTTGTTGAGCAGATAGCCAACGAGGGTGAGACTACCGAGGACTAGGCCACCAATCAGGAGCCCTGGCAGGTTGGTCGGGGCTTCTTGGACCGGGAAGAAGAAGACCAGCATGATACTGGTGAGCACAAAGATGGTGACGAACTGCACTAGGCTCACCGGAACGGGGTGCATTTTGCGGAAGCTGATTTGCATGGAAATCAGATAGAGCGCAAAGAAAACACCCGACAAGGCTGCTGTGAGGATCCCTAGCCCTGAGAGGTTTTCAGCGGTGAGACGGGGAAGGGCGGTAAGGATGACGCCAAATAGGATCGCGGTCATCACCCCCCAACGAATGCTTGTGGGGCGATCGCCAAACAAAAACCACGCCAGCGGCACGGTAATCAGCGGATACATGAACAGAATGGTGACAGCGACACCCGGGCCGATGGTTGCGATCGCAATATAGATCAACACCTGCGACAAAAACAGAAAGGTTCCGCTGCCGATCACATTTCGCATTTGGCGAGAATCTCGTGCTAATGAGAAATGTTTGACATCCTTCCATGCATTGGGATAGAGGATACCAGCAATCACCATCATGACTGGAACAACCACCAACATCCGCAGCCAGAGAATGAGCAATGAATCGTTCAGGCTGTCGAGGGTGATGGAACCGGGAAGGCTGAAAATGCCGAAAATGCTGGTTTGTCCGCCAATAATTCGCACGACAACATTGTGCAGCGATAACGCTAGGGTCGAAAGCAGGATGAACAGTAAGCCCTGCTGTGCCAGGCGGCTCTTACGGCTGGAACTAATGACGGTGGCACGGGGGGGACTAGGT
>JADEXA010000033.1 GCA_015207365.1 Vacuolonema iberomarrocanum LEGE 07170 | reverse complement strand
AGCCAGGAGTTATCCAAATTTAGATAAAGCCATTGAAGAAGCCTTCGACCAGGTAACGTTAGACGACATCAAGGGATGGTTTACGCATTGCTGTTACTGTACCTCACTAGATTGAGAAACGCTATATTGACTATCTGGACTAAAGCATGCACTAAAAACAGAACCTTCATGCTCAGGGAATTTCTGCAATAGAGTTCCATTCAAACTCCACAATCGAACAGTTTTATCACCAGAAGCAGTTAAAATCTCTTGACCATTTGGACTGAAAGTAACGCTATGAATTTTGCCTTGATGTCCAGTAAATTCCCGCAAAAGAGTTCCATCACGAGCCCAAAGTCTAGCTACCTTGTCTTCAGATGCAGTTAAAATCTCCTGTCCACTAGGGCTAAAACAAACATCAAGAACTCCTCCTCCATGCCCAGTAAACTGATGTAAGGGAGTGCCATAAAGATCCCATAGTCGAGCTGTTTCATCGTTAGAGGAGGCCGTTACGATTTCCTGACTATCGGGACTAAAACTGATACTGTTAACCGTTCCTAAATGTCCAACAAATCTCTGTACCAATTTGCCGGTAGACTCCCATATATGGACAGAACCATCTACAGCAGTAGTAACTATATATTTCTCATTGGGACTGAATTCTACATTGACGAAGCTAATATTCTGTAGGTTAACTAGCTTATTTCTTTGAAGAAACTTAGGCCGATCGGCTCCACTGCACAAAATTTGTTGCAGGCAAAAAATGGGGCTATAAGCTGGGTAATGAGCAATTTCAACCTCTTTTGTAAAAGCTAAAAGTTTCTTGCCAACTTTCAATGCCATTGACAATCCATTAATATGATCTCCTCGTTCAAATAGCCGTAGCGCATTTATTCCGCTACGTTCTAGCTCAATTCCGAGATGTAATCTCTCAAGATCACGTTCAGCTATTTTCCGCTCCGCTTTCGCATCGGCTAGATCTTGCTTCGCTTCGTACAAAGATCTCTGAATAAGCTCCAGTTCTTTCCGGGCTTGTTGATTGGCTTGATGCAGTTTAGAACTCTCAGCTTCAGCAAGAAGCCTTTGTTGGCGTTCATACTGCAGTTCGGCGATCAGCTTGTTGCCCTGTTGCTTACGAACGAATTCGGCGATGTAGTCATGGACGAGTTGGTAGCGCCCTTCCGGTTCTTCGGGGAGGAAGACGCCGATACCGGAACCGCAGATGACGCGTAGCACCAAGTCGAGGGGAGCGAGGGGTTCGGGTTCGGCGATGTCGGCAGCACTCAAAGTCCCCCTTATCAAGGGGGATTTAGGGGGATCGTCAGGGTTTGAAAGCTGTAGAGGATCCCCCCTTGATCCCCCCTTAATAAGGGGGGTGGTAGGTTCTGGATTGGCGCTCAAAGTCCCCCTTATCAAGGGGGATTTAGGGGGATCGTTCGGGGATTGAGTCCCTTGGAGATCCCCCCTCAGTCCCCCCTTGCTAAGGGGGGAAGTGGGTGCCGCAAATGCTTCTATGGGAAGCAACGTCGCGAGTTCCTTCTCTAACTCCGATCGCGTCTTTAGGGGGCGGGTACCACGCTCATCCGTCAGCAGGAAGAGGACAAGGCTAGCCAGTTGGCTATGTTCGGCGCAATCCCTATAAACCTCCTCCAGGTAGCGTTCCACCAGCACTTCAGGCGGTCGCTCTCCCAGGGTTTGATAGGCATCCAGGGTGGAAATGCCTTCCGTTTGGAGTTGGGCGCCGACGACCTGCATTTCGATGGGGCGCACTTCCTTGAGGGAGCCGCCCAGGTCTTCGACCAGGCGATCGATCAGGTCAGGGGCGAGGCTGAAGCGGGAGCGGCGGGTAAGGTCTTGGATGGTGGCGCGGGCATCGGTGAGGGAGAGGTTGCCGAGGGGGTAGAGCACCTGCTGTCCCAGGATGTCGTGCCCGATCGCCCCCATATAGTTCGAGCGATTCGCCTCCAGCAGGTAGTGGATGTAGTCTTCTCGCAGCGACAGCACCACCTTTACATCGGGAATATCGAGGCAGTTGCCAAGGAACTGGAAGAACTCGCGCCATTGCAAGCGATCGGGGTAGGCGAAGAAGAATTCCTCAAACTGGTCGAAGATGAGGACGCTGCGGAAGCGGACGACCTCACTCGGATTGTGATAGCGCTGCTGGAAGTAGGCAAGGATATGGTCGAGGGTAGGCTGCGTGTGTTCGCCCGTTGGTCGTTCGGTTAGGGGTTCCTTTAGCCGTTCTAGCTCCTGCGCTAGTTGCTCCCAAAACTCCTCCATCCAATGGGTGTATTGCCGGAACACCAGGGTGAGATTGTCCTTGGTGCCGATGGGTTGCTGTTTCAGCGCCGGAATTAGCCCCGCATTGACCAGGGAGCTTTTGCCCACCCCCGAGGAACCGTGAATCACCACCAGCTTGTAGTCGTTGCGGCCAATGCGTTCGAGCAACCGTTCGAGGTCGCGCTTCCGTCCCGAGGCTTCGATTTCGGGGGCGACGCCGTAGAGGTCGTCGATGGTCTGCACGGTGCGTCCCAGGCGTCCGGCTCCCACAAAGGCGCGAATCCCCGCATCTTTCTCGACTTCTAGCCGCTTCTGCTTGGTTTTGAACGCCTCCAGATATCTCCCCTGCTCCCAGTACAGGTCGCGCAGGGTGTTGAGGATGCGGCAATAGGTGAGGGGATGTCGCCGATCGCCCCACCGTTGGGCCTCTTGCAGTAGGGCGATCGCCCGTTCTGGATTGCCCAACGCGCGTTCGGCCTCAGCCAAGTGCAGCCGATACAGCCCGTGCAACCAGGCTTTGTTGGGCGGCAGGTTGTCCAGCAGGTCGAGGGCTTGGGTGGCAAACTGTTGGGTTTCTGCCCACTGCCCCCGTTCCAAATGCACCCGCGACAAAAAGCCATAGTCTTGGGCTAGTTTGAGCGAATCGTTGTAGGTGCGGTGCAGTTCCAGGGCGCGCTGGGTCTGGGCTTCCAGGGTGTCCCAGTCTTCCACCCGCGTCAACACCCGCTGAAAGGGCGTCAGACACTTGGCCACCAAGTCTGGGCGATCGCCCGCTTCAAACAGGCGAATGGCCTCTTCGAGCGGTTGCCGCGCGTCTGTCCACTGGTCGTTGCTAATATCGTTTCCCCGGCGGCGTTGCTGGTCGCACACCCATTCCAGGTGCCGTCCTAAAAAGAAGTGCGCCAGTCCAGCCCGGAGGTTATCCCCCGGTTGAACAGTGCCCGTCGCTAAATGCTGCGCCCAAAAATCGACACTGTGCTGAAAATTCTGTTGTGCTGCTGCTAAATCCGGTGGTCGAATGTCACCTTGCTGAAAGGCGATCGCCAGCCGCAGCATTGCTTCCGCCTTGGGTTCCAGAGTTCGCTCTTGGCGCTGAAAGTCTTCCAGGGCGAGTGGCAATTCTGTGGGCCGAAACATACCCCAACGAGGCAATTGCTGCAGGATGGGAGCCAGGGGAAGCGTCGTCTGTTCCAGCAATGCCTCCGATACCTGGTCAGCGGCTTGGTGCAGGGCTGCTTGTAGCGCATCGGGGGCGATCGCCAAATCGGTGGTTCCCGGCGACCAACTGGCGATATTGGGAGCCTGCCGGGTGAAGTGGATGTAGCGATCGTCATCCAGCCACAGCACCAGGGGAAAGTGGAAGTTTTTGCGAAACTCCTCCCGTGCATTTTCCGTTGCCCCTAGCACTTCGTCTAAGTTGGCGACTTGCTCGATGCCCAGCACCATCAGCGCTTGGGGATGGCGATCGCCCACGGCCTGCTGGATGCTGGTGTAGAGGTTCTGCGCCGATGCCTCCAGGGTGATGCGTTCCAGTTCCAGGTTGTAGCTGTCGCGGCAAATGTCTTGCAACTGCGTTGCCAACTGTTCCTGCACCTGCCGATAGCGGCAGCGAACCAAGTGCAGCGAAAACCGTCCCGCTCCCAGATCCAACGCATCCGCCAATTCTTCAAGGGCGGCGCGGTTGGGGTCGCTGGTGTGGCGGGTCGGGTCGCTCATGGCTGTAGCTCCTTCGCCCCCAGCAATAGCGGATTCACGTCAAACCACGACATGCCCTGGTCGCGATACTCAAACACCAGCCGACTGTGGACGAGGGTTTTGTAGCCCTCATCGCCGCCCACCCGCTTGGTTTCGCGCACCTGCCGCAGCAGCTCCCATTCTTTCGGCGAAATTTGCAGGCTCATCTCGTTGCGCCGTTCCCGAATTACCTGCTCCAGGGCTTCGGCGGTGAGGGGTAACTGGCGGCGACTCTTCTTAATCCAGCCGCAGCAGGTCGCGCACATGGCCACCACTGGCGCGACACAGCCGATCCATCACGGCTTCGGACTCGAATACCTGGGTGAGCTGGGCGAAGCGATCGCCCTCTGCCAAATCGGGAAACGCCCGCGCCAGCACCATCTGCTGCAACAGCGCCATCCCTTCCTCACTTTCGCTGCCATCTTCCCGCTGCACCGGAACCATCGACAGCACCCGTGGGTCTTCGGTGTAGCGCTGGGTCAGGTGCCCATATTCTCCCGAAAACTTGAGCGCCAAGGGCATGGTGTAGAGGGTGTGGCAGCGCAGCCCGGTAAAGCAGTCGCTTTGGTCAATGAACAAATATTCCTGTTGCGGGCGACCGTGGGACTTGGGGCGATTGTCCACCCGATCCAGGTTGTCCATGATCACCACCAGCCCCTTTTTGCCCTGCTGCTTCAGTTGGGCGATCGCCGGTTCCAATAGCTCTTTGTTGATGGCTTCCAGTAGGCGATTCTTTTGCGGGCCTAAAAAGGCATTGAGGCGATCGCGCAGCATCGAGTCGTTCTTGGCGCGGACGGTGATTTTGCCAATGCCCATGGCCAGGGAAACGCCATCGTCTAGGTTGTAGCCCACCGACCCCACACCGGGCACATTCATCTCCGCCTGGGGAATGTCGATCTCGGTGAGCAGCAACCGCTCTGCCTTTTGCAGCAACTCGCGGAAGATATTGGGCTGCGCTAGCTTCAAGGCTTCGATGCTATTGCCAACCCGCTGGGCGATCGCCAGCAACACATCGCCAATATCCACATCCGCCATATCCAGGTCTTCGCTCGATTCGAAGTAGACCACATGGAAACCATCGGCCTCCAAGTCCTTCTTCAGCCGCAACAACTCCGTCGATTTGCCGCAACCAATGTGCCCCGTAAACAGCGCACAGGTCGGCTCATCCGGCGAGTAGTAGGTAATGTTGTCCCGCAACTCCTCGATAATTTCGCCCCCACGCACCGACGAGAAGTCAATGTAAAGCTTCCGATCCGCTTCGTTGGCTACATTGAGCGTCTCGCTGGGGTTGACCGCTTGATAAAAATCGCGAATGTTAGGCTGCATCAGGCTCAGCAAACGGTGAACAACTGCCGATTTGCTCAATAGCTTAACCCGATTTTCTCTGGTTGTTGACGAAAACACGGCCAACAACACCCTTGGTGCATGGTATTATGACGCCGACCTTGGCAAAAGCTACCCCAAACTGTAATGAATGCACCTGTAAAGGTAAGAGTCATAGAGGCTTACACCACGCCCTACCCCAATCCAGTCAAATTTGAGGTGGGTGAACAGGTATCCCTTGGCCAACGCGATGATGAATACCCCGGTTGGATTTGGGTTACAGCTTCCGGGGGCAAGGAGGGATGGGCTCCTGAGGTGCTGCTGGACATCGATGCTTCGGGTTCAAGGGCAACGGCACTCGAAACTTACTCCGCCCGAGAACTCAATACCCACGAAGAAGAAATCTTGACCGTTTATCGAGAGCTAAACGAGTGGTATTGGGTCTGTAATGCCGATGGGCAAATGGGTTGGGTTCCGATTAAAACCGTGACGCGCTTGTAATGAGCTATTCATCCAGCATCTCCGCTCGTCTCCACAAATGTACTGTACCGTCCAGGGAAGCCGTGGCGAGCTGCTGACCATCGGGGCTAAAACTCACGCTCATGACCCAGCCTTGATGGCCAACGAATTCTTGCAAAAGCGTGCCGTCCAGCGACCACAGCCGCGCCGTGCCATCCTGGGAAGCCGTGGCGAGCATCTGACCATCGGGGCTAAAACTCACATTCCAAACAATGCCTTGATGACCGACGAATTCTTGCAGTAACGTACCGTCCTGCGACCACAGCCGCGCTGTGCGGTCATCGGAAGCAGTGGCAAGTTGTTGACCATCGGGGCTAGAACTCGCACTCAAGACAAAGCCTTGATGGCCGATGAATTCTTGCAACAGGGTGCCGTCCTGCAACCACAGCCGCGCCGTGCGATCACCGGAAGCTGTGGCGAGCTGCTGGCCATCGGGGCTAAAACTCACGCTCATGACACTGCCTAGATGGCCGACGAATTCTTGCAAAAGCGTGCCGTCCTGGGAAGCTGTGGCGAGCTGCTGACCATCGGGGCTAAAACTCACGCTGTTGACAAAGCCTTGATGGCCGATGAATTCTTGCAACAGGGTGCCGTCCCGCGACCACAGCCGTACCGTGCCGTCAGCGGCGGCAGTGGCAAGTTGTTGACCATCGGGGCTAAAACTCACGCTGTTGACCCAGTCTTGATGGCCGATGAATTCTTGCAACAGCGTACCGTCCTGCAACCACAGCCGCGCTGTGCCATCAGTGGAGGCGGTAGCAAGCATCTGACCATCGGGGCTAAAACTCACGCTGTTGACCATGCCTTGATGGACAGCAAGCTCACTTATCTGAATAAATGGGGGGTTATTGCTGTTATCAACGCCCTGTTGTTGTCCCAAGACGAGTTTATGAAAGTTGTTACCTGCCCATTGATTTTGGCGATCGCCCATCTGAACCCCAGCCAAAACGTCATCTAAGTATTGCCGCTGTTCGAAGTCTGGAAGCTCTGATGCTTCCAACTGTTGCGTTTCGGCTATCTCTTCAGCCCGCGCCAGAGCTTTTTCCATGAAGCCCATAGACAGCACAGCAGTAAGGCCAAATCCACCCAAGATGATTAATCCTGGTATGACAAACCATTTTGTTTGCCTTTTGACCTTGTTTGGTTCTTGCTGGGCTTCGTTCAATTCCAGGCTAGTCATATTTTTCTGGGCTGCGGTAATGGAATGAAACATGGTTGATTTCAATTTAGCTCGGTTCTAACTTTAGTTACCCTCCAGCAAGCTCTGGATCAGGCTCCATCAAGCAGGCATCATAACGAGGGTGGGTGGCTCAGGGGTAGACACAATGCATTGTCTTGTGCACTTCTAATGGATTCAACGGAGCGAATACGTAAAGTGAAAAAATCTCGAAGAAGGTTCAAGACATGGAAAGCAATGGATGCAACGTGAAGAGTAAAGCAGAGGATGCCGCCTGCAATATTCAGGGTTAAGTTTCCTTATCCTGCAATGAACGTGGGCATACTCTTAGGAGAATTCTGGGAAAGACGTTACCTTTTAAGCCTTTGTCCTTCGACTGCGCTCAGGACACGCAACAACTAGCTGGCTGAGCGTAGCCGAAGCCAGCGGGTATATCCTTTCCGAGAAATCGCCTTAGACAACGAATTGTCATATATATACCTTTAAGCGATGTCTACTCACTATCGTCAGGCCAACCAGCATTTGCAAGAGCTATTGAAAAACGGCAGCGTGGAGGAATTGGTGCAGCGGCTTCAGCCCAAATCGCCGGACGCTATCCCCAAGGTGCCGGGTGGGTCGCGGATGACGCCGGAGGCGTTGGAGCGGCGCTGGCAGTTGTTGAACACCACCCCAGAAGTGCAGGAGGCGATCGCCGATCCGCTGACGATGGAGCAGATGCAAGCCTATCGCCGCAATATCGAAAACTTCATCGGCACGGTCAAAGTGCCCGTTGGCATTGCGGGGCCGTTGCAGGTGAATGGGCTGTATGCCCAGGGGAGCTATTACCTGCCGCTGGCAACGACGGAAGCGGCGTTGGTGGCCTCCTATAGCCGAGGAGCACAACTGCTGACGGCGATGGGTGGCTGTACGGCCATGCTGTTGAATGAAGGAATTGGGCGGGCTCCGGGCTTTGCCTTTCAGAACTTGCAAGAGGCAGGGCAGTTTATGATGTGGGCGATCGCCCAGCAAGCCACCTTCAAGCAAATTGCCGAATCCACCACTGGCCATGGGCAGATGATCGACATGCGCCTCACCGTTGAGGGTAATCATGTATATCTCGACTTCCAGTACACCACCGGAGATGCCGCTGGACAGAACATGGTGACGATCGCCACCGAAGCGGTTTGCGACTATATCCGCGAGCAGTCTCCCATCCAGCCAGAGTACAGTTTTGTGGAAGCCAACCTGTCGGGAGATAAGAAAGCCAGCGCCCAGTCCTTCCTCTCCGTGCGCGGCAAGAAAGTGACGGCGGAAGCACGGCTGTCAGCAGACTTGATTAAAAAGTACCTGCACACCACTCCGACCGCGATGGAAAATTACTGGCGGATGTCGGCGATCGGCGGTACGTTGACGGGGACGATCGGGGTGCAGGGGCACTATGCCAACGGCTTGGCGGCGCTCTATCTCGCCTGTGGGCAGGATGTTGCCTGTGTCGCCGAGTCAGCGGTAGGGGTGACGCGCTTTGAGGTCACGGAGGAGAATGAACTCTATGCAGCGGTGACCTTACCCAATCTGGTTGTCGGCACAGTCGGCGGTGGCACGGGGTTGCCCAGCCAGCAAGCCTGCCTGGAACTGATGGGGTTGGCGGGCAACGATAAAGCACGCGCCTTTGCTGAAGTCTGCGCGGGGCTGCTGCTAGCAGGAGAACTCTCCATCATTGGCGCATTGGCATCGGGCGAGTTTACCCGAGCCCATCAACGACTGGCACGGGGGCGATAGGCATGGCGACGGACGTAAAAAACCGCTGGTGGGTGTATCTCGATGAACGCTTCCCCCTGATGAAAAATGGGCTACTGATTGCTGTCTTTGCTGCCGCAGCCGTAGGCTATGCAGCGGTGCTAGCCCGTGAAACGCCATCCCCGCAACCCGTTTCCCTCCCCGGTGCAATGCTAATTGCGTTCCTCACCCTGTTTCTCTTTTTCTTCCAACTGCGGGTCGCCGATGAGTTCAAGGACTATGCCGACGACGCCCAGTTTCGTTCCTATCGCCCAGTGCCACGGGGCTTGGTTAGCTTGCACGAGCTAGGAGTGCTGGCGATCGCCGCTGCCGTCATCCAGTTTGGGTTAGCCTTCTCCCTGGGCTGGGGCATGGTGCTACTGCTGGCGCTGGTTTGGGGCTACATTTGGCTGATGCGCGAGGAATTCTTCGCCCCCGAATGGCTGAAAGTCCATCCCGTCCTCTATATGCTCTCTCACATGGTCGTCATGCCCCTGATGGCGCTCTACGCCTCTGCCTGCTTCTGGAGCCCCGCCGGACTCGGCTTGCCCACCACCCTGGGCTGGTTTCTACTGGTGAGCTACTGCAACGGCATGATTATTGAGCTGGGACGCAAAATCCGCGCCCCCCAAGATGAGGAAACCGGCGTCGAAACCTACAGCGCCCTATGGGGTCGCTCCAACGCCGTCGCCGTTTGGCTCGCCGTGATGGGAGGACTGGCGATCGCTAGCCTCCTCGCGGCTCGCACCATTCAATTCCTTCCCCTGGTGACCCTCTTCCTGCTTCCCTTGTTAACCGCTGCCATGGTTGTCTCCTGGCGCTTCGTCAGCAACCCCACTACCCGCTGGGCTAAAAGCTTCGAGTGGACTTCAGGATTAAGCACCCTACTGGTTTACACCAGCCTCGGCATCCTCCCCCTCTTCCTGCAACACCGACTATGAGCAGAACCTAAGGAATTTTGGGAAAGAAGTTATTCTTTAAGCCTGTGTCCTTCGACTGCGCTCAGGACACGCAGCAACTAGCTGGCTGAGCGCAGTCGAAGTCAGCGGGTATATCCTTTTCGAAAAACCGCCTAAGCAGTAACTGAGATCGAAAGAAAACGCGTCAACTAGATGCCACCCACCAATGCGAAGCGACCCAACGTCTCCCCTCCAAAACCCCTTGCTGAAGGGGGTCTGGGGGAACGAGCTTCGTTCCCCCAGTCGGGGGGTCTGGGGGGCGACGCGCCCCCAGTCCAACCGCCGCTCACTCAACTTCTGACATTGCTGATCCTTGGACATGAAATGAGGTGCAGTATGAATCGAAATGAAATTTCGATTCATACTGCTTTTCAGCAACGCCCAACTTACCAACCCTTGGCGATCGCCTGATACCCAATCAACTTATAAACCAGCTTTGCTGCCGTGAACTCCGATACAACAGAATCTTGAATAGGCGCCAGCTCCATCACATCGCAGCCAATCACATCATGGGTTTCAAACACCCGCCGAATGAACGTCGTGAGGGAATACCAGTTGAGCCCCCCTGGTTCGGGAGTACCAACACCAGGAATAAGCGTGGGGTCAATACCATCCAGGTCAATGGTGAAGAAAACCTTTTCCGTTTGAATCGCCGCCAAAGCCCGTTCCATCCAGTTCGGTTGCATCGCAATTTCCCGCGCCCGGAACACTGGCAGTTGCTTGTCTTTAATCAGATCAGCCTCTTCCCGACAAATACTACGAATGCCAATCTGGACGGTGGGTAGACCCATATCGACAATGCGCCGCATGACGCAGGCATGGTTGTGGATCGAGCCTTCGTATTCATGGCGTAGGTCGCCATGGGCGTCGATTTGTACCACCGTGAAGGGGTCGTTATGGATTTTGCGATAGGCTTCGACGATGCCCGTGGTAATGCTATGTTCGCCGCCCAACCCAATGACGAACTTGCCCCCGGCGATCAGGTTAGAAACGGTTTCCTCGGTCACCTGCAACATTTCCTCGGGGGTGTAGGGGCGATCGCGCGTATCGGCCACAGGTTCGTGGGTATAAATGCCCACTTGCCAGAACTCTTGTTCCAGCTCTTCGTCGTAATATTCCACCTGCTGTGACGCATCAAGGAGAGCCGCTGGGCCATTTTCGCAGCCCTTGCGGTAGGTGGTGGTTGCCTCGTAGGGAATTGGCAGAATCACCACGCGCGCCGCACCCAAGGGTGAGGTTACAACGTCTCCTAGAAGCGGCAGCATATCAGTAGAGGGGTTGGTCGACATGATTAGAGGTTGTTGAAGTTTTCTCGAAAGTGGGAAATTGTGCTCCATCATTAAACTCTGATGCAGCAATTCTTATCCTTCCTTAATTTCTGCCCTCTGCGATCAGGTGTATCGGAGAACTGAGCGCGGTTGTCAGATGTGGGAGGGGTTGTCATTTTATTCTGGGTTCCCATGCCGTTTTCTCCTCCCCCCTTTGTGGCCAAAGACCTTGTACTGATTGGGGGCGGCCATAGCCATGCGATCGCCCTCCGCGCCCTGGGCATGAACCCCCTGCCAAATGTGCGATTGACGCTGATTACCGATGTGTTGCATACCCCCTATTCGGGCATGCTGCCGGGGTACTTGGCTGGACTCTACGACTTCGACGAATGCCACATTGACCTGCAACCACTAGCGAAATTTGTCGGAGCACGGCTAATCCACGACCGGGCGATCGCCCTCGACCTCGCCACCAACCAGGTGCAGTGCGCTCACCATCCTCCCATCTCTTTTGATGTGCTATCGGTCGACATTGGCAGTACCCCGCTGCTAGCGACCGTACCAGGGGCAAAAGATTACGCCATTCCCGTCAAACCCATCTCAAAATTTCTGCGGGTGTGGGATGCGATCGTGGAAGACATGCGCCAGGAGCCGCGTCCAATGAAGTTGGGGGTTGTCGGCGGCGGTGCTGGAGGCGTCGAGTTGAGCCTGTCGGTACGAGCCAACCTGCAACGCATTCTGCGCCAAGCGGGGCGATCAGCCGATGACCTAGAAATCCATGTGTTTCAGCGTGGCTCGGAGTTGTTGCCCGAACGTAGCCCCTGGGTGCGGCGCAAGATGCAGCAGCTCATGACACAGCGAGGCATCCAGTTACACCTGCGCGAAACGGTGGTGGAGGTGCAGGCGGATCGAGTGCGCTGTGAGTCAGGCTTGGAAGTGGCGTGCGATCGCCTCTTTTGGGTGACCCAAGCCGCCGCCGCTCCCTGGATTCGAGGGTCGGGGCTAGCCGTAGATGAGCGGGGCTTCATGCGAGTAAACGATTGCCTGCAATCCATCTCCCATCCCCAGGTATTCGCGGCGGGCGACATCGCCACCATGGTCAACCATCCCCGACCGAAGGCGGGGGTCTTCGCCGTGCGCCACGGCAAGCCGCTAACCGAGAATCTGCGTCGCGCTATCCAGAGCCAGCCGCTCCAACCCTTCTCTCCCCAAAAGCAATTCTTAATCCTGATTGGGCTGGGAGATGAAACCGCTGTCGCATCCCGCGATCCCTTTGGCTTTGGCCCAACGGGCTGGCTTTGGCGCTGGAAAGACAACATCGATCGCAAATTCATGGATCAATTCAGCCACCTGCCTGCGATGGGCGAGGACAATGAATCGCAGGGGGCGATCGCCCCCGAAATCCCCACCATGCACTGTGCTGGATGCGGCGCGAAGGTGGGCAGCAGCGTGCTGGAGCAAGTATTAACCCGCATTCAGGCGGAACAGGGCACCGCATCGACCATACAGATTGGGCTAGATACGCCCGATGATGCGGCGGTAATCCAGATTCCGGCCAATCGCCTCCTCGTCCAAACTGTCGATTACTTCCGCGCCTTGGTGGATGACCCGTTTCTGTTTGGGCAAATCGCCACTAACCATGCCCTCAGCGATCTGTTTGCCATGGGTGCCCAGCCCCAGAGTGCACTGGCGATCGCCACCCTCTCCTACGCCACCCCCGAAAAGCTCCAGGAGCAGCTCTATCATCTACTCTCCGGAGCCACCAAAGTGTTGCAAGCCACCGGAGCCACCCTCATCGGCGGCCATACCACCGAGGGCAGCGACCTAGCCTTTGGCCTCACCTGTAACGGTGTTGTGGAGGAACATCACCTTCTCCGTAAAAACGGCCTACAAGCGGATCAAGCGCTCATCCTCACGAAACCGCTGGGGACGGGCACCCTGTTTGCAGCAAACATGCAACTCAAGGCCAAGGGACGCTGGATTGAAGGGGCGATCGCCTCCATGCTCACCTCCAATGCTGATGCGGCCCAATGTTTCCTGCGGCATGGCGCGACAGCCTGCACCGATGTCACCGGGTTTGGGTTGCTGGGGCATTTGGTGGAAATGATGCGAGCCTCTAACCGCGCCGTTTCCCTTAACCTGAATGCACTTCCTGTACTGGATGGAGCTGCCGAAACCCTGCGCCATGGCTACCTTAGTTCCCTCCATCCTCAGAACCAGCAAGCAGCGAGCTGGATTGACAGCCCCCAAGCCGCCCAACGCCATGCCCTCTATTCCCTGCTCTTTGACCCGCAAACCTCCGGTGGCCTCCTCGCCAGCGTTCCCAATGCTCAGGCCGATGCTTGCCTCACCGCCCTACGCGCATCCGGCTATCCTCACAGCACCATCGTTGGGTACACTCTGGCAACAAGTGACCCGCTCAAGGTACAGCTTCAGGGATAGATGAAACCACAGAGGCACAGAGAACACAAAGAAATTCCCTCTGTGCCCTCCGTACCTCTGTGGTGAAATTCAATCTGCGTTTGGGGGGCGATCGCCCTTTACCCCACCACATCCTCTAACCTGCGACGGGGAGCAGCCGGAATCTCTTCCTCTGCGAAGCCAAAGCGCAGCAAGAGTTGTGGAAACCCAGATCGCCCCAGCAGATGTTGCAGCTTGATGCGCAGCGACGCCAACTGGATCGGTTGGTTCAGATGCGATGCCTGCAAACCATTTCGGTGCGCTCTGAGCAAAACCCGCTCTAGTGCCTGACCCGCAGCAAGCCAATCCTGCACACCATCGCCGTCGGTTCCTAGTACCGCAAGCACGGGCGATTCATCCGCTAGCTGTCGATCGTTCGCGCCAACGCCATTACCCATATCAAAAGTTCGCACGACTGCCTGCGCCACGGGAAGCACCAACCCTGGTACCGTCAGCCCATCCCCTCGGCGACGCGGATGCATCCAAGCCGCCAACTCGCGCCGCCAACTGGGATTCGACCACTGAATCGCATCCCCCTCGGCCACGAGTGCTGCAACGGCCTGCCGTGTCTCCTCTGAATCAATCACTTGCAGCCAGGCTTGCTCCTTCGCTGCCGCTTGGACTAATTCCTCAATGATCGAACGAGACACTTCGCGCGGTGCAAAGCGTTTTCGGTAGGTGCGCCGATGGGCGATCGCCGAAAACAGCTCCGCTTCCGAAGAGTTTGATGGTTCTGTAGAATACAGCTGCACCACGGCCAATAAATCCTCATCCTCGGAATTGGGCAGAAGCTCGTAGTTTGCAGCCCAATTCCCATGGGCAGCGGCCACCCGCAGGTTCATCAACGCACAGCCACAACTGATGGTCAGTTCTCGATCTTCGGGGTCATTAGCTGGCAGTGCCCGCGTCCGATCGGCATACAACGAAATCGTTTGATCATCCACCTCGAAATGCCAGGGCTGCGTGTTGTGGCTCGATGGCGCAAGCACGGCAGATTGCAAGATAGATGTAACCGTTTCGGGACGAAGTGGAGCCATTTGCGCGTTGCTCATGCGTCCTCCCTGCTTTTACATTAGTTTTTTATTGGGTAGATTGAAGAATTTTACAATTCTTGAATGAGGGAGATTTAGGAAGAGCTTTTTAACCAATTACTAACAACTCTTCAAAAGAGTTAGAAATGATATTCAAATACCTATTAAAAGTCTACATTCAACTAATTTGGCAAAGGTAATACAGCCATAATTCTTCATTCTGAACAAGGGCATCCTGAGTAGAAAGATTGCGCCCACTCTGCCAGGAGTAAACCTCAGCATTATAGAAGTAAGGCTCAAGTTGCTTAAGTTGAGCCGCCGGACGAATGTAGTACGTGCGCAGACGGAAGTTATGGGATTCATCCCGCACGATAAGGCGATCGGCTGTCGCAAGCTGATGGGCATTGACCGTAGGATTGAGCACCTTGAATAGCGCCAGCATAACTAAGTTGACATAGGTTTGCAGCGGATTGAGGCTCATGCTTGCTTTGAGACTGAATGTTTTTTGGAGCCCTTGTAAGTTGTGGCTAGAAAAGCAAAAATATCCACCGGATTTTCCAACCCGTTTTACTTCTTCAAAAATCTTGAGGCGATCGCCCTCAGGCACATAATCAATTCCATTAAAGCTAAACAAAATGAAGTCAAACGAATCATCAGCAAACTGTTGCATTGCCCTGGCATCAGCGATCTCTAGAGCTAGGGATGGGAGGTTTTTTGCAAATCGCTTTTGACATGCCGCCACCATCTCAGCGGAATAGTCAATGCCCACATACTCTTTCACCAGCGGAGCAAAGACGTTGGTGGTGCGCCCACCGCCAATGCCGATATCGAGCATTCTCATAGACGAGAGCTGAGGTTTGAAACGGTCTAGAATGACTTGTTCTGCGGGTTGCAGTTGGTTCAGCTGTGTGTAATACCAAACAATTCCTGCACTTGCGTAAGTCCTTTGATTTTGATCGTTCATCAAATGCAGATAAGCTCCCCTTTGCGAAGCAGGGAGCTTGCAGACCGCCAGCCAACCGTGATCATTTTTGTAAGCGTTATTTGTAAGCGTTAAATTACTTGAATGGGTGCAAACCTGCTAGGGACAGGAATGGGCAACCGCTCAACCGTACCACAAAGCCCCTCCTGAGCCTCACAAACTCACCTCTGCATCCGAAATTGCCGCTCCGTGTTGTGAAGTTTATTAATGTAATCCTTCATACCAACATAAGTTTCCAATGAGAGGATGGATGCGGCGCATCTACCCTCTCAGGAATACAGCAAGAAACGCTGTTTCTCAGGAGATTACAGCGGGAGAGGGGATTGGCTACCGACGGGGCGCAATGCCGTGCTAACTCTGAAAACAAGCTGATCCCTCGACAAATTTTGAGAAGGCTAGACTAGATTGGAGGCGGAAGCTATGGAATGACGTTGCATCTCAGGTGCTATTTCCTGTCTATGCACTATTGGTCGTCATAGGTTCAGCAAACCATCCGGACGCTGATCGCTGTAGCCATCTTTCTCCCTTTTTACCGTCATGCTTTCGAATTTTTGGGGTTGAGACACATTCATGAGTCCCACAGTCATCTGGCTAATCGTAGGCACCGTTTTGTGCGTGATGGAAGTTGGGCTTCCCACAGCCTTTGTTGAACTGGCGCTGGGAATTGCTGCCCTAATCGTTGCCGGATTGTCGTTATTCATTCCTCAGGTTGGGTTGCAGGTCGCCATTTGGATGATGCTGTCGATCGGGTTGACGATCGCCATGCGAAGACTTGCACCCAAACGGACATCTCGCTTGCTGGAAGATGCCCTCGAAGCCCGCACCCTGACCGAAATTTTGCCAGGGCAGACCGGGCGTGTGTTGTATGAAGGAAACTCCTGGCAAGCCTTTTCGGAAGCCGATCAAGCGATCGCCCCCGACCAGCTAGTTGTTGTCCTTGGGCGACGCGGTACCACCCTGATTATTTCCTCTGTCCCCCAATTCGAGCGCTAGCAATGATTGCAGCAGCGGAGGGATTGATAGAGTCATTTCAATCTCTGCTCTGCCTGATTCTGGTGCGATCGCCACATATTCTTAGAAGCCACATTTGGAGAATTCAACTATGGAAGGTTTTTTTGCCCTTGTTCTTGCCGCTTTGGGCATTACAGGATTGTCGAGTTCCGTCAAAATCGTCAATCAGGGGAACGAAGTTCTGGTGGAGCGACTGGGAAGTTACAACAAAAAGCTGCAACCGGGTTTGAACTTTGTGCTGCCATTCATGGATCGGGTTGCCCATAAGGAAACGATTCGGGAGAAAGTGTTGGATATCCCCCCGCAACCCTGTATCACGAAGGACAACGTTTCCATCACCGTGGATGCGGTGGTCTACTGGCGGATTGTAGACATGGAGAAGTCTTACTATAAGGTGCAAAATCTGCAATCAGCTATGGTCAATCTGGTGCTGACGCAGATCCGCTCAGAGATGGGCCAGTTGGAGCTGGATGAAACCTTCACTGCACGGCAACAAATCAACGAAATCCTGTTGCGCGAACTGGATATAGCCACTGACCCCTGGGGTGTGAAGGTGACTCGTGTAGAACTGCGAGACATCATGCCCTCCAAGGCCGTGCAGGATTCGATGGAACTACAGATGTCGGCAGAGCGCCGCAAACGGGCAGCGATTTTGACCTCAGAAGGGGAGCGAGATTCAGCCGTCAACTCCGCCCAGGGTAAGGCCGATGCCCAGGTTCTAGCGGCAGAAGCGCAGCAAAAGGCAACGGTTCTGGCGGCTGAGGCGGAGCAAAAGGCAATCGTACTAAAAGCACAGGCCGACCGTCAAAGCCAAGTACTCAAGGCACAGGCAACCGCTGAGGCTGTTCACATCGTCACCCAGGCTCTCAAGCAAGACCCACAGGCGATGGATGCTGGGCAAATCCTGCTAGCACTGGGCTACCTGGATATGGGTGGGGCGATCGGCAGCAGCGACAGCAGCAAGGTCATGTTCATGGATCCCAAGAGCATTCCCGCCGCCATTCAAGGCATGATGTCGATGGTGGATGAGAAAAAGCCTTCTGCGTAGGGGTTTGAGGCTTTGATGAGAAGGGCGATCGCCATAGTGCGATCGCCCTTCTTTATTATCTCAATGTGCTATAGCGCTATGCGCGTTAGTTAAGTACGGTTGTGTGGGGCGCGGCGCGCCCCACACAACCGTTGCTGTGCTTAATGCGGTTGCACACCGCTATAAGAACCGACTATCGATTCTTTTTGAAACCCTCGCGCTGCGAGGGTTTCAAAAAGAATCTGGGTTTGGGTTTTATCGGATTGGTATTACATCCCAACAGAAACGGCACCAATTCGCTCTACTTCTTCTGAACTCAACGACCAACCCAACGACCCAGCATTTTGCTCTGCCTGCTTCGCATTCTTCGCACCGGGAATGGGGATGACATTGCCCTGCATCACCAACCAATTCAGCGAAACCTGAGCGACGGTTTTGTCGTGAGCATTGCCGATCTCTTGCAAAGTTTGCAGCAGGGGCTCAATCTTCTTCAGCCCCTCTTTCTTGAAGCGTGGGTCGATGCGGCGGGCTCCCAGCGGAGAGGTGTCGCTTTCAGGGGTGTACTTCCCTGTGAGTAAGCCCTGAGCCAGAGGACTGTAAGCCAAGATAGCGACATCGCGCTCCTTCGCCACCTGCATCACGCCATTGGTTTCGATTTGCCGTGCCAGCAAGGAGTACTGCATCTGGTTCACGGCCAGAGGAATGTCCTGCTGAGCCAGTAAGTCATAGGCGCGCTGCATTTGCTCTGCCGAATAGTTGCTGACCCCGATCGCCTGAATCCGACCTTGCTTCACTTCTTCTGCCAGGGCTTCCATCAACGTCGGCTGTCCCATAAAAAAGTCGAAGGGCCAATGCACTTGATACAGCGCGATAGACGGCACCTGCAAGCGCTTGAGGCTGGCCGTTAAGGTATCAGCGACGGCATCTTTGAAAAACCGCCAAGGCAAGGGAAAGTACTTAGTTGCCACCTGCACAGGCTGGTCAGTCCCTTGCATAAAGGTACCGAGCAAGCGTTCCGATTCACCAAACCCGTAGATTTCTGCGGTATCGAAAAAGTTTACCCCAGCGGCGATCGCCGCCTTAAAGGCATCGTGCAAATTATCGGTGTTGTAGTCTTTGCCATAGCTCCAGAAAATGCTGTCGCCCCAGGCCCAGGTGCCAATGCCAAGAGCCGGGAGCGTTAAGCCATTGGAGAGAGTCACGGTCTGCACGATTGGCCTCCTTTACAAAACTTCATTTAGTGTAGCGAGGTTTCTATTTGTAAAGCGTGCCAGTTGAAGGACTTGGGAGAATTTGGAGCGCTGAACTCAAGCGTTGCTTTCCTGTGCGGCAGGTTGGGGCACCAGGTAAAGTGCGCCGGAAAGCAGAGTGAGGCCGATCGCCACCCAAAATGCGACCTGGGCTATAGGGCTGAACGCCGTCGGAGGGGCGATGAGCAGGGCGATCGCCAGAATTTGCGTGACGGTCTTGAGCTTACCCCAAATGTTTGCCCCAGAGATTTTCGGTTGGTTGACCCGCCATCCGGCGATCGCTAGCTCCCGCGCTAGCACCAGAAATACCCCCCAGGCCGGGATTTGCCCCAATTGAATCAACATCAGCAGGGGCGCTAGCACAAGCAATTTATCCACCAGCGGATCGAGGAACTTGCCCAGATCCGTTACCATATCTAGCCGCCGCGCCAAGTAGCCATCCAGCCAATCTGTCCCCGCTGCCACCAAAAAGATGCCCAACGAAATCCAGCGCAGTCGATCATCGGGTTGAGCCAACAGCACCAGCAGAAACGGCACTCCAGCCAAGCGCGACACCGTAATCCAGGTTGGCAAATTCATTGCATAGCTCCCAAACATGCATCCAATGAAAAGTTTGACGCTTTCCTCGAATAACCTCTACCAGATCTCCTTAACATGCCCTTGATACGGGAAGCGTTGAGTCCGATTCCCCCTTCTCGATCAGGAGATTCAGGGGATCAATTTCCATCTTCACTGCTATTTTACGGGGATGAGTTCCGTTCAGACTCCTCCCAAGGACTGCTCTTTAGGTGATCCCATACGGGATGATCCCAGTCATTGATACTCCCATTGCTAAGTGATGATTCTCACAACTTTGGAAGATTTGTTGCCAATATTACGATTTAAGGATCCTGTCTAAATACCAGAGTTAGAGTGAAGGATGGAGCGTTCATATACAGCGAGGACGGCCTTATGGGGATTGCCAGCATTAACCCGGCGACAGGGGAGACGCTCAAAACCTTTGATGCATTGTCTGACGCCGCGATCGCCCAGAAGATCGAGCAGACCGATCGCGCCTTTCGCCACTATCGCCACACCCCCTTTGCCGATCGCGCCCAATGGATGCAACGAGCAGCGGCCATCCTGGAGGAACGCAAAGCAGAATTTGGCAAGCTGATGACCCTGGAGATGGGGAAGCCGATTAAGGCAGCGATCGCTGAGGTCGAAAAGTCGGCTTGGGTCTGTCGCTTCTATGCCGAGAATGCCGAGGCATTTTTGGCTGATGTGGCAATCGAAACCGATGCCAGTCGCAGCTTTGTGCGCTATCAACCCATTGGCATTGTGTTGGCGGTGATGCCCTGGAACTTCCCCTTCTGGCAAGTGTTTCGCTTTGTGGCTCCGGCATTGATGGCTGGCAATGTTGGGCTGCTGAAGCATGCCTCCAATGTGCCCCAATCGGCTTTGGCGATCGAGGAGGTTGTTCGCCAGGCTGGGTTCCCCGACGATGTATTCCAGACCCTGCTAATTCCCGCATCGAAGGTGGCGGGCTTGATGGAAGACGATCGCATCAAGGCGGCAACCCTCACCGGGAGTGAACCCGCTGGGAAGAGTCTGGCCCAAGCCTGTGGTGCGCAGATTAAGAAAACCGTGTTGGAGCTGGGTGGTAGCGATCCCTTTGTGGTGATGGCCAGTGCCGATCTGCCCCGCGCTGTGGAAACCGCTGTCACGGCACGCATGATTAATAATGGCCAATCTTGCATTGCCGCCAAGCGGTTCATCGTGCAAGACAGCATCTTTGACGAATTTGCTGAGGGGCTGGCCGAAAAATACAAAGCGCTGAAGGTGGGCAATCCCCTTGAACCTGACGTGGCGATCGGGCCGCTGGCAACCTCCGCCATTTTGCAGGAGTTAGAGGAGCAGGTGCAGCGCTGCGTTGACGCCGGGGCAAAGGTTTTAGTCGGGGGCAAGGGACTCCCCACGAGTCCCTCGTTGCCCCCGACAGGCACCTACTATCCACCCACTATCCTCACGGAGATTCCTGTGGATACCCCAGTTGCCCAGGAAGAGCTGTTTGGCCCGGTGGCGACGCTGTTCCGGGTAGCGAACGTGGACGAAGCGCTGGCGGTCGCTAACAACATTCCCTTTGGGCTCGGGGCAAGCGCCTGGACCCAGGATGCAGCGGAGGGCGATCGCTTCCTCAACGAACTAGAAGCCGGGTCAGTGTTCCTGAATGGCATGGTGAAGTCTGATCCTCGCCTACCCTTTGGTGGCATTAAACGGTCGGGGTATGGTCGCGAATTGGGTCGTGAGGGCATTCTCGAATTTGTGAATGCCAAAACGATCTGGATTAGATGAAGGGCGATCGCTCCTGTGAGGCCATTTTTTAGGCGATCGCCCCCTCGATTTCAAACCATCGATTTTCTCTCGATTCTTTTGATTTGCTAACACTATCTGTCCCCATTTCCAATTTCCCTGAGCTAACTTACGAACATCAATAAACCCATATAAGACAACCATCAGGGAAACCCAATTGAATCCATTCAATTCATTCGAACATTTCTGTCCCATCTAGCCTCAAACGCGATTGCTGTTGCTGCATGCGATCGCTTGATATAGCCGTTCCCTGCTACTTTCGCGACCACCTCAATCCCTTTCGCAAACGCAAGGCTCACTATTATGACCGAACAAAACACCGCCGATCTTCTCATCAAATGTTTGGAGAATGAGCAGGTTGAATATGTCTTTGGACTTCCCGGCGAAGAAAACCTGCATGTCCTCCAGGCGCTCAAGAAATCCTCGATTCAATTTATTACCACCCGCCACGAGCAGGGAGCTGCTTTTATGGCGGATGTCTATGGGCGGTTAACGGGGAAAGCGGGGGTTTGCCTTTCCACCCTCGGCCCCGGCGCAACCAACCTGATGACTGGGGTCGCCGATGCCAATCTCGATCGCGCTCCCCTCGTCGCTATCACCGGGCAGGTGGGCACCGATCGGATGCATATCGAATCGCACCAGTATCTCGATCTGGTGTCGATGTTTGCTCCCGTTACCAAGTGGAACGCCCAAATTGTTCGCCCTACCAACACGCCAGAGATTGTCCGCAAAGCCTTCAAGCTGGCGCAAAGCGAAAAACCCGGAGCCGTCCACATCGACTTACCCGAAAACATTGCGGCTATGCCCGCCTCCGGCAACCCCCTACGCCGGGATGAGCAAGAAAAAGTTTTTTCCTCGTTCAAGAGCACAGCCAAAGCGGCAGAATTGATTTCCAAAGCCGAAAATCCCATGATTTTGGTGGGGAATGGTGCCATTCGTGACCATGCCAGCGAAGCGCTGACGGAATTTGCGACGCGGCTCAATATCCCTGTGGCCAACACCTTCATGGGCAAAGGGGCGATTCCCTACACCCATCCCCTGGCCTTGTGGACTCTTGGCTTGCAGCAACGGGATTTGGTGAGCTGTGGCTTTGACCATACGGATCTGGTGATTTGTGTCGGCTACGACCTGGTGGAATATTCGCCCAAACACTGGAATCCTGACAGTAAAATCCCCATTATTCATGTCGGCATGATGCCAGCGGAAATCGACAGCAGCTACATCCCGCTGGTTGAGGTGGTAGGGAATATCTCCGATTCGCTCAAGGAAATCCTGTATCGGTCAGACCGTGCGGGTAAACCCGAACCCTATGCCGTACATCTGCGGTCGGGGATTAAAGCCGACTACGAAACCCATGCCAAAGATAGCGATTTTCCGATCAAACCCCAGAAGCTGATCTACGACCTGCGGCAAGTGATGGGGCCAGAAGATATCGTGATTTCTGATGTGGGCGCTCATAAGATGTGGATGGCGCGGCATTACCATGGCGATCGCCCCAACACCTGCATCATCTCCAACGGGTTTGCCGCTATGGGGATTGCCATTCCAGGGGCGATCGCCGCCAAACTCGTGGCTCCCGATCGCAAAGTTGTTGCGGTCACAGGCGATGGCGGCTTCATGATGAACTGCCAGGAGCTAGAAACAGCCCTGCGCGTCGGCACCCCCTTTGTCACCATCATCTTCAACGATGGCGGCTATGGCTTGATTGAATGGAAGCAAAACAACCAATTCCATGAATCCAGCTTCATCAAGTTTGGTAACCCCGACTTCGTGAAGTTTGCCGAAAGCATGGGGCTAAAAGGCTACCGCGTCGAAGCCACGACCGATTTCGTCCCTATCCTCAAGCAAGCCATGCTCGACGATTGCCCCGCTGTCATCGACTGCCCGGTGGACTATCGCGAGAACTTGCTGTTCAGCCAGCGATCGGGCGACCTTACCTGTGCTCTCTGACGCACAGACACATCTGGTTGAGAAGCCCAACTATCGCTTGTGCCACTGCAAAACAGCAGGCACAAGCGATAGTTGAGCGTTTCGGCTATAACCAGCTCATTTGTTGAAATCCTCGCAGTGTGAGGATTTCAACAAATGAGCTGCAGTGGGTTCTTGTTAGAGAATTGGTCTAGCACTACGCGCTACGGTAAAAACCAATCACATTTTTGAAAGCCCCGCGCTGCGGGGCTTTCAAAAATGTGATCCGTCCTAATCTCAAGGCGTAAGGCTATACAACTTTTTCTCTCTATCCACGATCCGATTTCCACTTGATATAATGGATGAATCACATGGGGCTGCCACGGTTTCGACGTGTTGGCGAACGCTACTTCGTGATACAGGTCGAGAGCGGGCTAACTCTCGTAAATCAATGGCTCAAAACAAAGTACATGCGAACAACATCGTACCTTTTGCTCGTAAGCGTGCAGCAGTAGCCGCCGCCTAAAAACCTCTCATAGGTCCGAGCGTCTGCAATTTGACTCCGTTAAGGATTGCGGACACAACCCCAACGGATGCTCTAACGTCTTGCCTCTGGTCAAGCGTTGGCTAAGACTTTACTAGAGAATCCCATCGTCGGGGATAAGCGACGATTCCCGCTTCGAGGATAAGAGAAGCTAAACCTGTGAACGAGCGGGGTATTAATACCCGATGCGGACAGGAGTTCGACTCTCCTCAGCTCCACTTTCAAAATCAACAAACACCGCCATGAACGGCTAAAACGGTGTTTTCTCCTGGGCAACGGTGTCCAGGATTTTTTTATGGAAAACCGTTGCCGTCATTCATGCCTGGTTTCCATCAACCCAACACAGGGATTAACCCAGATAAAACCAATTTGCCACGAGAAGCTCTAGCATCAATAATGAGGGTCTTTGGAAAGACCAATTCTTCCCGAAAGACCAGCGCTACAAGAGACTCAGGTAAACGAAGGGAATGACTACATCGCCACCCGCCGAGATGCAAGCAACGAGCACAACCGAAACCCCGTCCCAGATCGGTCACTTATTAGAAGAGTATGGGGAAATTGCCGCCATTCTGCCAGTGCTAACAGGCCTATTGGTCACAACGCAACTGCGGCTTCGGGGGGCCAGTGCGCTGGTTGTAAATATTGCGATCGCCGCTGTGACCCGTCAGGTGATAGTACAACTCAAGAAGCAGTCTGGGCACACGGCCTCACCGCCGGTATTGGCCGCTGCTACCACCAATGGAACGGCAGGAAACGCAGAGGAAGATTACACCATTGTCCATTCGGTACCTGGGCGCATTCGGTTACAGATTCCGCGTCTGCGGCATGAACCCACCTTTGCCAAGCGCTTGGAAACGCTGCTGTTGACGCAGGATATTGTGCTGGGCGTTCGCATCAATCGTCCTGCTAGTTCGATTGCCATTCGCTACGATGGCACGAACCTCACCGAACTTGATCTGGGGATGCGATTGTTACAAGTGTTTGAACAAGCGGAACGAGACATGGATGACGCTTGAGTGCCAAAGCGCTGTTGATATCTAAATCTTGATATCTAAATCTAATTTTGTTGTTCTGCCATCCTCAAATTTTTGGGGCGATCGCCGCTTACTGCAATGGTTCGTTTTTCCCCTTCCCAAGCCGAGACACCTGCATCTGACTCCACCCCGACCTGGCATGTCCGCCACCATCTGCCAGGGCGTATTCGCATCCGCATTTCGGGACTGCGAACCGATAGCCGCTATGGCGCTGGGCTCGAAGCAGCTCTGGAAGCAACACCAGGGGTTATTGGTGTGCGGATGAACCAAACGGCGAGTTCTGTCGTGATTCACTATCAGCCCACAGCCACTAAACAGCTTTGGGTCAGGTTGGGCGAGCTGTTGGGCGAGTTAGAACAGCGTTCTGCTTTCCATCTAGACAGTGCCGCAGACGATACCCCCACTCCTATAGAACCGGTCAAGAGCCCTTCAGGCAAGGCTCAACCCGTAAAGCTAAGCGTCTCTTCAAGCGATGATTGGAAAAATCTGCGACTCCCTGGGCTGGCGTCGGCGCTGGCGTTTGCCAGTCAGTTTCCGCGCTTGCGGTGGCTGCGCCCGCTGGCTGCGACAACCTTGGCGACGGCTATTTTCCCCATCGCCCAGCGAGCATTTTATAGCCTTCGGCATGATCGGCGGTTGAACATCGATGGTCTTGACCTGCTGGCGCTGAGTTTGAGCGCTTGGCAAGGAAAACTGCTGACCCCAGCGTTGGTGATTACCCTGCACGAGTTGGGAGATGTCATTCGCGAACAGACAGCTCGGGCCACAGAGGTGCGCTCCTCGACCCTGGCCGATGCGATTGGGCGCTTTGCCTGGGTGCAGGGAGAGGGAGACGAACTACGGCAAGTGCCGAGCGATCAGGTCCCGATTGGCAGCATTGTCGTTGTCCATCCAGGAGAGCAGATTCCCGTGGATGGAATGGTGCTGGAGGGAGAAGCAACGGTCGACCAGCAGGGGCTGACGGGAGAAGCGATGCCCATTGTGGCGCGACGGGAGAGCTATGTGTTTGCGTCAACCCTGGTGCGATCGGGGCAGTTGACCCTGCGAGCCGAACGGGTTGGCGATAATACAAGGGCGGCAGCGGGGCTGCGGTTGCTGGAGCAGGCTCCGGTCTACGACACCCGCATGGCAAACTACACTGAAAAGGTGGCCGATCGCCTCATTGTTCCCTCGCTGTTGCTGGCGACGCTGGTGTTGGCCGTGACCCGCGATCCGGCACGCGCCGCTGCCATTCTGACCCTAGACTTTGTTACAGGAATTCGCGTTTCCATTCCCACCGCGTTTTTGGGTGCCCTCAACCACACAACCCGCCATGGGGTGCTGGTGCGCAGCGGACGCACCCTAGAGCAGTTGGCCGAAATTAACACGATCGTGTTTGACAAGACTGGGACATTGACCGAAGGCCGGGTGGCGATCGCCGATATTACCCCGATTTCCGCCAACCTTTCCGCCGATCGCCTGCTCCAGTTGGCCGCATCAGCCGAACAACGGCTTACGCATCCTGTCGCCGAAGCGATCGTTCACCATGCCCAGCACCAGGGAATTTCTCTCCTCCCCCGGGAGAACTGGGAGTATAAGGTTGGATTGGGTGTTACCGCTCAAGTTGAGGGCCATAGCGTTTGGGTGGGCAGCGAACGCTTTTTGCACCAACAGCAGGTGAACTGGAATGGCTGGGCTCCATCAACCACTCGCACCCTGTCACAAATCTATGTGGCCTGCGATGGCCAGTTTGTCGGCACTCTCGGCTATACCGATCCCTTACGGCCAGAAAGCGCCCGATTAATTCACCTGCTGCAACGACAATTTGACCTAGAGCTGCATTTGTTGACGGGCGACAATCCCCAGCGGGCAGCTCTGGTGGCTCAAGAGTTGGGCATTCCTCCCCAGCAGGTCTATTCCGAAGCCTTCCCCGATCAGAAGGCGCAGATTGTGCGCGACTTGCGCCGTGCCGGACGCATCGTTGCCTTTGTGGGAGATGGGCTGAATGATTCGGTTGCCTTGGCCTATGCCGATGTCTCTGTTTCGTTTGAACGGGGTGCCGATGTTGCTCGAGAAACCGCCGATGTGGTGTTGATGAACAACAATTTGCTGGAACTGCTAGAGGCGATCGCCATTGCCCGCGAAACCCGCGACCTGATCGAGCAAAACATCGCGCTGGTGGTAGTGCCCAATCTGGTGGCGTTGGGGCTGGCCTCTACTGCCGGGTTAAATCCCCTCGTTGCAACAACCATTCACAATGGCTCGGCGATCGCCGCCGGGTTGAATAGCCTGCGCCCCCTGGTAACCCACAAGTTTCTTCCCAATGCTGTGATTGAATAGAGCCTGTTATCGAATAGGGCGAGTAGCGTTCTATTTATTGCGAGTAAATTGCATTAAGCCCTCTATTTTCTGTTAAGCTGGACAGTGTAAAGCCGAATAAGATTAAGTTGTCAGGATTATCTCTGCTGTAGCAGAGTGCCTCCTCTATATACTTTGATATTTGCGAGTCTTTGCTAAAATGCTCTTGATTCCTGAGTTGTCGCCTTAGGTATCGGGTATGACTTTCGAGCGATGTATCAACTGATAGGCTTATTGATGGAACAACCCTGGCTTAACTTGCTGTTTTGGCTGTTGCCCGGTGCTGCATTATGACCCTTATCCATATCCACAAATCCGTCGTTACCTTCCACTTCAAAGAAATTTTGGAAGATGGCCATCTGGGTGGGCCCCTCACGCTGGTTGGTTTGGGCGCACTTTTGGTTGGCCCCAAGCTGTTGTCTAGCCTCACATCGACAGCCCCTGCGAACCCAACTCAAACGAAGGCAACATCTTCTTACCGTCCTGGCATCAGCCTTTCAGAGTGGGTCGCCAACGCCAAGCAGCAACAGGAGCAGGCAAACCAAGCCATAGAGCAACCGACCTCCCTGGCCGATCGCACACAGCAGAATAATCGACGAGTCGCCTAGGGGGGCGATCGCCAATTCCTTGGATTCTGCAACCTCAAAATCTTATAGGCTTTACACATTTTGTCGATTGTGTGGGCCACACAATCGACGAGTTTCTTTGGGATGATGCAAGGTTTGCGTCACTCCTGTTCTACTCAACTGACGTTGGGCTAGGCGCTGGAGTCGTTGCATGCAGGCTAGACTGCGTTGCGGTGTCCGCCTGCACCTCCGCTCTGGCCTCAGCGGCGATATCAGCCAGCGCTTCCCCCGTTTCTGCGATCGCAATCTTGGCCTTTTCGTAAAGCGTCACCCCAGACTTGATGGTCGCTTTCAGCGCAGGTTTGACCATTGGCAGCACAATGGGTGTTACGGCTACAGCTGTCACCCCGATGACCAACGCCTTAGCATTGGGATTGCTGGCTAGTTCTGCTACCCGCGTTCTTAGACCAACGGGTGTTTGATTTCCGTTCAACATATGAATCGTCTCCTTTGCCAGACGTGAATGTATTACACAACACTCACGTCTTTAATTATAGAGCGATAAGCTTGCCGAGCTTCGCCCTAAGTCAGAATTAGACAACTCGGGAGGGAGTGCGATCGCCTGGTCGGGGGGATGGGATTGATACCCTCCTCGGCGACATCACCTTCAGGCAGCTTTCGATCCAACAACGCAATGATGATGTGCTAATTTCCCGTGGCACTGAGCGCTTGTTGCTGTTGTAAAACACGCGGGTTGAGCAGATTAGCGAGGTGGATTTCGCTTGATATAACAAACCAATCTTTCACCCGCTCTTCCATGATGAAACGGGGCTCAGAGTACTGTCTGATATCAAATCCGGTTGAAGAACCCAAATGATATTTGGGTTTTACGGCTATTTAACCGGATTTGATATGAGTCCCGGTGCGAGGAGAAATTGCAAATGGCTAAGTTGGAACTTGAGGAACGTAGGTCTTAGTTGCCGCGATCAACTAGGTTGTCAAGTTGGTTGTCAACGGAGCTAACGAAGGCGCTATTATCCAACGCTTCAGCCGAAAGCCGACCGGAAGCGATCGCCGCTTCAATCACATCTTCAGCAACGATGTCGCCTGTGGCGATGCCGGACTCCAGCGAACCATAGCCAGGGATACCTGCTTCATTAAAGCTACCGCGATAGGCCAAGCTGGTGACTTGGAACGGGGTTAGCGTTTTGGTCGTTTCAGCCGCTTCAGCAACGGGGGCAAAAGCAGTCGTTGCGATAACGAGAGACAGAGCAGTAGTTGCAACGTTCATGATGAGTGTCCTTCTAAGTGTGAGGTGTATAAGACCTGAAGCGTGATGTCTTTGAAGTGTGCCTCAGTGTCGATTCACTATTAGTACGCTCGGAAACGCGGTTTGGATGCGTGTTTTTTGGTGATTTATCGATCAGGTTTGAGTGATCTACATCACTGTGATGCCCCCACAGGCTCTATGGGGTTGTCTTGCGATCGCCCACTCTCACTGCAATCTGAGTATATGCAGCACTAGATTGGCGCATCTGTAGATTTGCGGTGATCGCCGTTAGAACTGCTACGACTTTAAGTAATTTGTCGATGGACTCGTGTAGAGAGCTTAGGAATTCTGGGCTCCCGATTGTTTTGCCGATGGCATGTCCCCATCAGGAATGGCATGGCAGGAGAGCGATCGCCCCACAACGACTTTTTTGTAAACCCCCACACAACAACATTAAGGATCTATCATGCTTTTTCCAGCTCAATTCAACCTCGCCGACCTCGACGGGAGCAATGGCTTTGTCATCAACGGCATTGATGAGTTTGACCGCTCCGGCGGGTCGGTAGACGGAATAGGAGATATCAATGGCGATGGTATTGATGACCTCATCATCGGCGCAGCTAGTGCCGACCCCAATGGCAACAACTCTGGGGAGAGCTATGTGGTGTTTGGCAGCGACCAGGGCTTTGACCCCGGCCTGAATCTCTCCGACCTCGATGGCAGCAATGGCTTTGTCATCAACGGCATTGATGAGAATGACAGCTCCGGTGTGTCCGTGAGCGGAGCGGGAGATATCAATGGCGATGGTATTGATGACCTGATCATCGGCGCAGCTAATGCCGACCCCAATGGCAATAATCTTGCTGGGGAGAGCTATGTGGTATTTGGCAACGACCAGGGCTTTGCCCCCAGCCTGAATCTCTCTGACCTCGATGGCAGCAATGGCTTTGTCATCAACGGCATTGGGCAAAATGACTTCTCTGGTCGTTCGGTGAGCGGAGCGGGGGATATCAATGGCGATGGCATTGATGACCTGATCATTGGTGCATCCAGTGCCGACCCCAATGGCAATAATCTTGCTGGGGAGAGCTATGTGGTGTTTGGCAGCGACCAGGGCTTTGCCACGAGCCTGAATCTCTCTGACCTCGATGGCAGCAATGGCTTTGTCATCAACGGCATTGATGAGCGTGACTTCTCCGGTGGGTCAGTGAGCGGGGCGGGAGATATCAATGGCGATGGCATTGATGACTTGATCATCGGCGCAGCTAGTGCCAACCCCAATGGCAACGGCTCTGGGGAAAGCTATGTGGTCTTTGGTAGTAATCAGGGCTTTGCCACGAGCCTGAATCTCTCTGACCTCGATGGCAGCAACGGCTTTGTTATCAACGGCATTGATGAGTTTGACGGCTCCGGTCGTTCGGTGAGCGGGGCGGGAGATATCAATGGCGATGGCATTGATGACCTCATCATCGGCGCAACGGGTGGCGACCCCAATGGCAACCAGTCTGGGGAGAGCTATGTGGTCTTTGGTAGCAACCAGGGCTTTGCCACGAGCCTGAATCTCTCTAACTTAGATGGCAGCAATGGTTTTGTCATCAACGGCATTGATGCGGGTGACCGCTCCGGTTATTCGGTGAGCGGGGTGGGAGATATCAATGGCGATGGCATTGATGACCTGATCATCAGCGCATCCAGTGCCGACCCCAATGGCAACAGCTCTGGGGAAAGCTATGTGGTCTTTGGTAGCAACCAGGGCTTTACCGCGAGCCTGAATCTCTCTGACCTCGATGGGAGTAATGGCTTTGTCTTGAGCGGCATTGCTGCGGGTGACAACTCCGGTCGTTCGGTGAGCGGGGCGGGGGATATTAATGGTGATGGCGTCAATGACCTCCTCATCGGTGCAATCGGTGAGCTGATCGAGCTCATTGGTTTAAGAAGTAATGAGACCTCTAATGAGACCTCTGCGGGGGAGAGCTATGTGGTGTTTGGGCGACCCTCCCGCCGTGTCAGCCTTGTGGCCACCGATGCCGATGCCGCCGAAGCGGACACCGACCCCGGCACCTTCACCGTCACCCGCACCGGGCCCACCACTGCCCCCCTTACGGTCGCCTACACCGTGGCAGCGTCCTCGACGGCCACCAGCGGGGACGACTTCACCGCTCTAACCAACTTCATCGAGATTCCCGCCGGACAAGCTTCGGCCACCTTCGATATTACCCCCATCGATGACAATCAGGTGGAAGGAGCCGAAACGGTCACGGTGGAGTTGATCGATACACCAGACTATGAGCTAGATAGCACGGCTGCCAGCGCTACCGTCACCATCGCCGACAATGATGTCGCACCCCTCTTCACGCCGTTCGATGACGACTTCACGGGCACCGAAGGGCGCGATGTGGCCTTTGCCCTGGCCGGCAACGACATTGTCCGTGGCCTGGGCGGCAGCGATCGCCTGGCGGGCGAAGCGGATAACGACCAACTCTTCGGGGGCGCTGGCAATGACCGCTTGATTGGGGGGAGCGGCAATGACACAGCCGTAGGTGGCACGGGCAACGACCGCCTCCTGGGTGGCACCGGACGCGATCGCCTAGTGGGAAATCCGGGCACCGATCGCCTAGTTGGCGGCGATGGGGGCGATACTCTACTCGGTGGCAGTGACGATGACGTGCTGATTGGCGGAGCTGGCAACGATCGCCTCAGCGGCCAGGGTGGCAACGACCTGATGCGCGGCAACCTGGGGAACGATGTGCTCAATGGTGGCGCAGGCAACGACCGTCAGTTTGGGGGAGCTGGCAGCGATCGCCTCAACGGTCAAGGCGGCGATGATGTGCTGCGAGGCGGTGCCGACCGCGATGTGCTGCGCGGGGGTGCGGGTAACGACCGCCTCGCCGGAGAGCTGGGCAACGACTTGATTGTGACGGGTTCGGGGCGCGATCGTATCGTCATCCGTTCGGGTCAAGGCTTCGACCGCGTCACGGATTTCGAGGATGGACAAGACCGCATTGTCCTCGGCGGCATCACCTTCGGTCAACTCTCGATTCAACAACGCAACGATGATGTGCTGATTTCTCGCGGAAATGAGCGCTTGCTGTTGTTGCAAAATACTCGCGTTGGTGACATTGGCGAAGCCGACTTTGTCTAAGATCAAAGACGATTTCGCCTGATGTAGACCTCTAGTGTCTCGCCAGCCATTTCACAAAGAAATAGGACTCAGAGTATTATCTGAGTCCTAGTGTGAGGAAAACGTCTATGACTGACTATAGCGCTGTGCGCGTTAGGTAAGTACGGTTGTGTGTGGGCGCGACGCGCCCACACACAACCATTTCTGTACTTGATGCGGTTGCACACCGCTATAAGTTGGAATTTAGTGAACGCGATCGCCCTTAGTTACCACGGTCAACCAGGTTGTCAAGTTGGTTGTCAACGGAGCTAACGAAGGCGCTATTGTCCAGCACTTCGGCAGAGAGACGACCGGAAGCGATCGCCGCTTCAATCACATCTTCAGCGACGATATCGCCCGTGGCGATGCCAGACTCCAGCGAACCATAGCCAGGGATACCTGCTTCACTGAGGCTACCGCGATAGGCCAAGCTGGTGACTTGGAAGGGGGTCAGCGTTTTGGTCATTTCAGCGGCTTCAGCAACGGGAGCAAACGCGGTAGTCGCGATCACGAGGGAGAGAGCAGCGGTTGCAACGTTCATGATGAGTGTCCTTTTAAGTGTGAGGTGTGCGAGAACTGAGGCGTTTGGTGTGTGGTTTGCCTCAGTGTCGATTCACCAGTAATACGACCCCGAACCCAGTCTGGATGTGGATTTTCTGGTGATTCGTCAGCACTTACAGAGTGATCATCATCACTGCACAATCTACCGACAGACGCTGAAAACGACTGGCTCTCTCCGCGAACCCATCAAAAATCGAAAATTGTTCGACTGATATCAAATCCGGTTAAATAGCCGTAAAACCCAACTATCATTTGTGGCCGCTGCATTGTAGCGGCCACAAATGATAGTTGGGTTCTTCAACCGGATTTGATATGAGACCACGACAAAGTCGAAAATCTAAAACGGGCTTAGCAGGCGATCGCCTGCTCCATGGGGCGATAGCTCAGATACCAATCCACAAACCGTTGTAGTCCCTCTTCGATAGAGGTTTGTGGCTGAAACCCAACCGCTTCGGTCAAGCTATCGATATCGGCGTAGGTTTCGAGCACATCACCGGGTTGCAGAGGCATCAAGTTCTTTTGGGCGGATCGTCCCAAGCAATCTTCGAGGGTTTCGATGAAATAGAGCAAATCGACGGGTTGGTTATTGCCGATGTTGTAGATGCGGAAGGGCGCTTGGCTGGTACTGGGATCTGTCGTCCAATCGGGGTCAGCGGTATGCGGCTGCGGGGCGTGGGGCAGCAGTCGGAGCACCCCATCCACAATGTCGTCGATGTAGGTAAAGTCGCGCCGCATTTTACCATTGTTGTAGACATCGATCGGACGCCCCGACATGATGGCCTCGGTGAACTTGTAGGTCGCCATATCAGGACGCCCCCAAGGCCCATAGACCGTGAAGAATCGCAGCCCGGTACAGGGAATCCCGTAAAGGTGGCTGTAGGTATGGGCCATCAGCTCGTTGGCCTTTTTGGTGGCAGCATAAAGGCTGAGGGGATGATCGACATTGTGCTGCGTCGAGAAAGGCTGTTTCTGGTTTGCCCCATACACCGAGCTAGACGAAGCATAGACCAGATGCTCCACCTGACAGTTACGGCAGCCTTCTAGGATATGGAGAAACCCGACCAGGTTGCTGTCTGTGTAGGCATGGGGGTTTTGCAGGGAATAGCGAACGCCCGCTTGGGCCGCGAGGTGAATCACAATCTCAGGCTGATAGGCAGTAAATAGCCACTCCATGTGAGCTCGATTGGCCAAATCGATTTTGTGAAAGGTGAAATTGGGCTGAGGCTGGAGCTGGGCAAGGCGATCGCGCTTGAGTTGCACGCTGTAGTAATCGTTGAGATTGTCCATGCCGATGACTGCATGTCCCTGCTGAAGCAAGGTATGGCTGACATGGTAGCCAATAAATCCGGCGGCTCCCGTAACAAGAATACGACGCATAGAAAACTCTCCTCCATTTCAAAGTTGCGCTCAGGTTTTCGCTTCAGTTAGTCATGCTTATTTTGTTGAAAGCCCAGCGCTGCAAGGCTTTCAATAAAATAATCTAGGGTTTAAGCCATTGAATATCGCTGTCGATGGCGATGGGGCATAAACCCAGGTTGATGTTCATCGCCTGCAGGATTGGAACATGATCGGCGGGGGAATGAATGACGCTGATCGTTCCTGGTTCCAAGGCAAGAGCAGGGGATTGGGATGGGGCGATCGCCTGGGCAATCAGTTGTTGGATTAAAGCTGGCGTGGCGATCGCCACGCCCGTCATCAAGTTGTCGACATTGCGGTGTTGAGTCAGCATGGTGTGACAGGCGGCAAGCCAGTCTGATGGCAGCATCCGCGTTTGCAGCAGCGCCGACTCTGCTTGCAGCAGCGGTTGAGCCACCGCCTGAATCGACGGGTGATTCTGAGTCAGGCAGAAGCTCAATCCCAGAGACGCGAGCGAGGCTAGAGCTTTTCGATCGGCAGATCCATCTTCTACGGGAACGAGCAGCAGCCGAATTCCCCGCTTCCCTTCCTTCAGCTTCGGCAAACATTCACCAAGATGCTGGGTGGCATTCAAGCTTTGGAGCTGAAACCGTTGCTGTAAATGGTCGTAGTCCAGAATGCTGACGCCGCCGTTAGACTGTTGCAAACAGTGGTGAGTGTTCGGGGGTAAGCCTAAGGCAGTGCTAATGAGGGCGTGGTTGGTTCCCCCATGGCTGACGACAAGTAGCGTGTGTCCCCGATGATTGGGTACGACCGTTCTGAGGAACGCTTGCGATCGCCCATACAAGTCACTGACCGGATAGATGCCCCCCTGCCGAAACGCATGGGGTTGCTTTTTCCAGCGCTGATAGTCGCTAGCGTAATGTTGCTTCACGTCGGCGTAGGGCAAACCCTGCCACTCAGGCAAGTCAATCTCTCGAAGCAAGGGGTTGGTGTGCAGCCATTGAGCCAGGTTGGGATGCGGTGCGCTCTGGGGTTTGGGCGATCGTTGCACTGCTGCTACGGTAGCCGAGTCCTGTTGTCGAGTCCCAACAGCGATAGGCGTTCTCAGCTCCGACGAGGCACTGCGGGGTTTCTGTTCGGCAAAGATACCTTCAACGGTTTGCTGAGCCCGTCTAAGCGGACTGACATAGACCGCATCAACGGAGTCTAGGGGTAGCCATGCGCCAATTTGTTTGGCCTGAAACCATCCTGTTTCGTTGAGAACGGCTTCGTCGCTGCTGCCCTGGTAGCGCTGTTGGTCGTTGAGGGTGCTGCGTCCGTGGCGCACCAGGATGAGTCGAGTGATATTAGGAGATAAGAGCATAAGCGGAAGGGCTAACAGAGCTAGAGGACTCTGAAGCAGGTTGGGGAGAGGATTGGAGAGAGTAAAGCCGCGCATATTTGTCGTTGCGCTGCATCAAGGCTGAATGGCTGCCTCGCTCCAAAATTGAACCTTGCTCCAGGTAGAAAATTTCATCGGCAGTTTCAGCCGACCGCAAATCATGGGAAATGAGAAGGGTGGTTTTGTTCTGGGTTAAGCGTTCGAGGGCATCGCTTACCAGGCGATCGCTCTCGTTGTCGAGACCCGTGGTGGGCTCATCGAGAATGATGATCGGGGCATTGCGAATGGCCGCACGGGCGATCGCAATCCGCTGGCGTTGTCCCCCCGACAGAGTATTTCCCCGCTCACTCAAAACCGTGTCATATCCCTGCGGCAGCGCCATGATGAAGTCGTGGGCATTGGCCAGACGTGCCGCCACTTCGATCGCCTCATCCGTTGCTCCCGCCAAGCCATAGGCAATGTTGTCGCGCACAGAGGTGGCAAACAGGACGCTCTCTTGCAGTACGATGCTGATTTGATTCCGCAGCGAGTCGAGGGTATAGGCTCGGATGTCGTTTCCGTCGATGCGGATGCTACCTGCCGTAGGGTCATAAAATCGCATCAGCAAACTGACCAGAGTAGATTTACCACCACCGGATGGGCCGACCAAGGCGATCCGCTGTCCCGGCTTGATGGCAAAGCTGATGTTATTCAAAATGCCTGACTCTTCACCGTAGCCAAAAGACACCCGATCAAACTGAATATCGCCTTGAAAGGGCAGTGCGTCCATCGCCCCCCGCAGGTTGCGCACCTCCGGCACAGTGTCGAGAATGTCGATCACCCGTTCCCCTGAAGCAGTTGCCTTGGCGATTTGCCCGGTATACTTGGCGAGCTGTCGCATGGGCTTAAACGCGACTTTGAGATAGGTAATAAAGACCAGCAAATCACCTGGGGTGACGCTTCCTTGCAGGGTGAGCTGCACCCCTCGCCACAACACTAGGGATGTCGCGATCGCCACCAACACTTCCACCAGTCGTTCTTGCCCCGCGCGTAGCTTTTGCGCCTCCGCACTTTCCTCTAGGCTTTTCTTGTTGTGGGAGGCAAAGCTGTTTTCCAGCATGTCTTGCAGTCCCAACGCCTGAACGACTTTGATAGCGGCGATCGCCTCGGCTGCCGAGGCAGCCATCGCCCCTTCCCGTTTGCGCTGACGGCGGGCGACCGTTTGAATTTTGGTGGACATCTTCATCGTCGAAAGCGCAAACAGGGGCAGCACCATCACCGCAATTAGTGCCAGTTCCACATTGAGGACAAACATGACAACGAGCATGCCCACCAGGGTAAAGGTGTTTGTTAGCAACGGCAGGGCGGCGACCACCGTTACCTCCCGCAGCCGCTCGATGTCGTAGGTGACGCGGGTAATCAGGTCGCCGCTTTTGGCTTTGGTGTGAAAGGAGAGCGAAAGTCGTTGGATATGGCTATAGAGGCGACCGCGAATGTCGGCCATAATGCGGGTTGCGGCGACCGCCATGCCCACGGTGCTGCCGTAGGCAGCCGCCCCTCGAAGGGCAGATATTGCTACCAGAGATAGCGCCAGCAGCGTCAACACTGCCGTTGGGCTCCAGCCTTCGAGGGCTTCGATGCCGAGACTATGCACATTGAAGCCAGGGAGAATAACCCGGTCAAATATGAACTTGAGTGGCCAGGGTTCCAACAACCGCATGGCCGTTTCGGCCACCAGCGCCAGCAACGAGAGCACCAAAAGGTGTTTCTCCTTGGCGATCTGCGGCATAAAGTGCCGCAGAATTCGCCCGATACCCGGAATCGTTGATTTCAAGGATTTAGGACGCGGCATAGGGTTTGGACGTTTAATAACCGTCGGGGAGAGTACAGATGGCGAATTAGCGGGGGTTGGAAACCATCGCTGTTTCTTCGATCGCACCACTTGAGGCCGTTGATGGCGGCGATAACATAATCATCTGGGACTGGATCTCAGGGCGATTGGCAATGCGGCGCTTGTAGGAGTTGACCAGCCAATCATTGAACTTGCGTTCGAGGGCGATCGCCATACTTTCTAGCTTGGGAATCGCGCGGCCAAAGGTAAACTTCCGCACCAAGGGACGCAGGAAGGCATGGTGGCGACGGTGTCCCAGACGGCGATAGCGCTTTTTAAAGTACTTGTCCTTATCTAGATTCCACTTCTTGCGGAAATGCTTCAGACTCTTGCGCTCCCACTCGTCGCTCCAGCGCAGCATAAAGTACGACAAGTCAGACCAGCGATACAGAATATCGGGCACATAGGTCACCACCGACTCTGGCTCACAGTAAATTGTTCCGCCCGCTTGAGTAACGCTGAGGCAAAAGTCGATATGCTCCCGGGTGCTGAGCAGTTTCTGATCCAACGGCCCAATCCGTTCGAAAATCTCGGTGCGCACAAGCATGCAGTGAAACTCGGCGAACTCGCAAGCCCGTCGCTGAAGCTGGTCTTGCACGGCTTCCACCGGACGATTCACAAAGTAATGCTTTTCATGAACTTTGCGGCGCGACTGGTTGCCCTCCACTTCCAGGATAATGCGGGCTTCACCGCCAGCCAGGTGGATTTTTTGGTGCAATGGCTGGCCGATGCAAGTGAGAGGGCAAACCACCGTGGCCTGGGTTTCCTCGGCACAGCTAAAGAGCCAGGTGAGCCATCCCGGTGTTACGTCCACATCATTGTCGATGAACAGCACATAGGGCGTTTTCACATGCTTCAGCCCAATGTTGCGGGCTTCGTTAGGCGACAGGTAATGTTTAGTGCGAATCAGCTTAAACCCGCGCTCTTGAGCCTGCTGTTGCAGGTAATTCCGAACCCCAGTCGGGGAACCCCCATCGACATAGACCATCTCAAACGGAATGGAGGTCTCGGCAAAAATGCTTTCGAGTGATTGGCGAGCGTAACTAAACCGTTCTCGGGGTGCAACAACAATGGTGATGAGGGGTTGGGAGGAAAACGTCATAATTACATCTCCTGATAAATAAAGATGAAAACGATAAGGAAGGATGGGACACTGTGAGTCATGCCCCAGGTCAGGGCATCAGGGAGACCAAAGCATTAGGCGATCGCCATCATGGGAACAGGTTCGTCTTGCAATACGCGCTGGTAGACCTTGGCCCAGTTCTCTTGCTCAACGGCAGGCGCCAGTTGCGTCAGCACCGTCTCGCGGGCAGCTAGGCCGAGCTGGCGGCGCAGGTCGGGAGCAGCCGCCAGGGTGCGCAGTGCCTTGGCGATCGCCTTGCTAGAGCTGGGCGGCACCACCAGGGCATCATGGCGATCGGTGAGAATTTCACCCATCGCATCCACGTCCGTGCCAATCACCGCACATCCGGCCAACATGGCTTCAAGCATGGCATTGGGGCACCCATCATGGACAGAAGGAATGGCAAACACATCTAAATGGGGCAAATAGGTGAGAGCCTCTTCGCGGGGCATCATGCCCGTGACATGAATGCGATCGCTAAAGCCGCTGGCTTGGATGAGGTCATCCCAATAGTCTTTCTCTTTGTCAACAAAGTCGCCCACCAGCAGCAGCGTCACAGGCAGATCCTGTTGCACTAACTCGCACGCATCGATTAGAAAGTCGATGCCCTTCTTGTCCCGAAAGCGACCAACCGACCCAACAAGGAGTCCGGTATCCTCACGCTGGCGCAGCGTTTGAATCATTGGCGGAACGGGTGCATCGGCAAAATCAATGGGTACGATGGAGTTCCAGAAGGAATTGGAGCGGCGCTCCAGTCCCGGCACGAGGACGTTGGCACGACGCCGGAGGTCGCGATTGACGCAGGTGACCCAGTCGGAATGTTCTAGCGTCCAGGCAATTTGTCCATGCTGTTTGGGGTTGAAAATATGCTTGTGCAGATCATTGCCCCGGATGCTGTTGATCACGGGCACGCCATATTCCCGTGCGAGCAGCGTGGTGAGAAATCCGGTTTCATTCAAGAAAAAGGCGTGAAAGGCATCGAACTGGTAGGTGAGATGGAGCGATCGCACCTGGGCATAGACTTCGCTTAGGTAGTCCTGAACGGCCAGGGTTTCCGAGCGCACCGCCGACCGAATCCGATGCACCAAAATGCCCTCATCTTCAACCGTGCGGTAGCCCGTGCGGATGGTACCGTCATTTTCCTTGCGATGCTTGGAATGGAAAACCGCCACATGTACCTCATAGCCCAACGCTTTGAGCATGTGGGCAATGCGATAGACCGACGTCCCCACACCGCCAATATCCGGGGGATATTCCAACGTTGTGATGCAAATGCGCTTGGATGTTTGAGTTGTAGACATGGTGAATGTCTCCTTGGGGAGTAATAGCTTGGAATAAGCAAGTGGCTGGGATAGATGCACGAGACAGTCAGACTTGTCGGTTTGGTTTCGTTGGGTTGAGCACTTGCGAAACCCTCATCACTGTTGGGTTTCACTTCGTTCTACCTAACCTACGCAACAGACGCTGGGGAAATCGCCTTCTGGGATAGCGACAGCCGTCCGGCGCAGAGTTCGCGCACATAGGTCGCTGTATTCGTCACCCCATTCAGGTCAAAGGTCATTGGCGAAGGTGTTTGCGCCAGCATGTCAACAACGCGCTGGGCAAAGCGTTCGGGATTCAAATCGTCGGGGCGAATCACCGACACAACTCCCAGTTCTTCTAGCCGCTCGGAGCGGATGCTCTGCTCCTGGTCGTCGTTGCCCTTAAACGGCAGCAGCAGCGATCGCACGCCCGTCGTCAGCACATTCATGGTGGTGTTGTAGCCCGCCATGCTGATGGATAGGTCGGCGCGGCTCATGTACGCCAGCAGGTTGGGCGTGTAGCGCTCCACCGTCAGGTTGGGCTGTTGGTGGGCGATCGCCTGCATCCGCTGCACCACCGAATCTGGCGAAAACGGCCCTGTGAACATCTGGATTTGATGGGGAATTTGTTGTTCCAAGTACTCCGCCGCTTCGGCCACGCAGTCGAGCAGTTCGTGACCGAAGCGTCCGCCCCCCACGCTAACGAGAAGTAAGGGCTGCGGAATCGACGCGGCATTCGTTATCTCGGTTGGGGTGTGCGAATCTCCCTGTACCACATAGCCTGTGTAGTAAACGGGGCACTCCAAGTCGGCCACCCGTGAAAAGCTACGCTCCAGCGGCATGAACTGCGGATCGCCATGAATCAGCAGTTGATCGAAATAGCGATTCATCAGTTTGCAAACCTTGGCTTCGTGGCGCTCCTGATCTTGCTTGGTAACCACGATATCCCGCAAGCTCGACACCACCTTTGTGCCCATCGCCCGCGCCCGCTCAATCAACGGAATTAGCTCGGGCGAAAACTTGCGCCGACCGAAGGGAAACAGCTCCACCATCAAAACATCGGGCTGGAGGCGATCGCACACTTCCAGCAGGCGATCGCGACGAAACGCCATCGCCGACTCCACATCATCAAACCCTTCAGGCACCTGTAGAGCACGAAACTCCGAGTCAGTCTTGAGAGCGGGCAAGTTCACAACATCAACGTCATCGGGAATTGGGAAGTCATGAATCACTTCGCCACCATTGACAAAACACACCTCAAAATCGGCGGTCAATCCTTTGATAATTTCCATACTACGGATGAGATGACCAATGCCCAGGATGTGTTGACAGTAGAACATTAAGCGTTTCATAAGAGAGCATTCTCCAGCTGATCAACAGAGTGCAACGTAGCGTGGGCAGAAGCCTGATGCCGAGACGGTTGGCTTGGCTGGCGGGTCAAGGTTTGTAGCAGCAGGTCTTTGACATCGCCAACATTTTGCGCGAGCGCAAACCGCTGACGTACCGTCTGCTGACCGTTGTGCCCCAGTTGCGATCGCCATTGGGCATCGGCCATCAGTTGTTGCAGAGCATCGGCCAGCGCGACCTCATTGCGCTCGGGCACCAGCAAGCCGTTATGCCCCGACTGCACCAGTTCGCCAATCCCAGAAATATCGGTCGACACCACGGGTAAGCCCGTTGCCATCGCTTCCAGCAGCACATTGGGAAGACCGTCGCGATCGCCGTCCTCCATCACGACGCAGGGCAACACAAAGGCATCGGCCTGCCGATACTGCTCCAGCACCTGATCTTGGGTCAGTTTCCCGGCCAATGTAACGACATCGTGGAGCTGGTAGGTATCAATCCATTGCTCAATCTGGGATTGCAACGGGCCATAGCCCACCAGGGTGCAGGTAAAGTTCAGGTCGTTGGCCCACAAGAGCCGACAGGCTTTTAGCAAGTAATCAAAGCCCTTTTTCTCGCAAAATCGTCCGACAGATAGGAGTCGTACGGGCTGAGCAACCGCATCGGCCTCGACGGGATTTGCAGCACTCTGTGCCCGTTCTGGCAACCGCTCACGGATCGCAGGCAGCATCGAAGCTGGCGAAGTGAACCGCTTCAGATCAATACCGTGATAGGCCAGGTGAATGGTCGTATCGCTGCGCGAAATGCGTTGCAGATATTGGCGGTTGAAGTCGGTGCAGGTCAGCACAAATTCGGCTTTGGCCATGCGGCGATCGAGAACCTCGGAGTCCGTCAGGTAGATGTCTTTGGCATGAGCGGTGATGCTGTAAGGTACATCGCAAATGATTTGAGCCATCTCTGCCGTCGCGGTGGGGATATTGGCAAAATGCACATGTAAGTGGGCAATGTTCAACCGCTGCATCTCTTGTGCCAGGTAAATGGCCTGCCAAATTTCGTTCAGCTCCTTCGCCTCGGGACGTTGATGGTGAAACATAATCGCCGCATCCACTGGATTGGGCTGGCACAGGGCAAATTGTTGACTGAGGTTAACCTGCGCCTCCAGTAACGCGGCTTTAGCGACAGCACTCGTCTGGGGCAAAATTGAGGGAATGTAGGTGACGGGGGATTTCACCTGCGCCACGGCTGGATGGTGGATGGCATCGTTTGGCGATCGCAGGGAAAAGATATGGAGCTTCACCCCTTGCCGCTCCAGCTCCAAAATCTCGTTGAGGATAAAGGTTTCGGAGAGCTTCGGAAAGGTTTTGACCAAGTAGCCGATTACAGGCTGGCGGGAGTAAGACATTGGGATAACCGTTGGGGATAGACAACAGACGAACGCTTCGGAGCCTTGCTGGGCACCAGTGCCAACATCAGTCGGGCAAGGCGGGGCAGGGCGTTGAGGTCGATAGACGACTCGGCTGCAACCATTTCGGCATTGGGGGCGATCGCCTGCTGAATCGCCAAGGCTAAGCGCTGGGGTGTGAGCTGCTTGGGATGAATGGCGTGCAACCATCCCCGCTGCGCCATGCGCTCGGCCCGAATCCACTGTTCTTCAACGGGGTTGGTCCGAGGGACGACAATCGCGCGTTTCTCCAGGGACAAAATTTCGCAGGTGGTGTTGTAGCCGCCCATCGCCACCACCAGATCAGCCGCATTCATCAAGCTCAACAGGTCGTCGCTGAACTCCATCACCTCAACCTGAGACAAGGAACAGGCGCGGCGGGCAATGGCCTCGCGCTGAGCCACGGGCATTTCATAGCCGCAGACGATGAGCGCCTTGTAAGACGAATGCTGGAGCGCAGGTTGGGCGATCGCATTCAAATAGGTATGGGTCAACTCATAGCCATCCGCTCCTCCGCCAGGGGTGACAAGGATGAGCCGATCCTGTACATCCAGACAAAGCTCTCGGCGAGCGGCCTCGCGCGATCGCTGTTCAGCCTGCCGCCGGATATAGCCAACAAACTGTACCTTCTCGGCCACCGCTGGCGGAAAATCATATTCCACCCGCACATCGAAAATATCAGGGCTGCCAACCACCCACACCTGGCTATAGCGCTGGGCGATCGCCTCGTAGTAACCATTGCGCTGCCACTGGGCGATCGTCGCCGCCGGGGTATCGAGAATATCGCGCAACAACAGCACCAGTTGGGTTGAAAACGGAGCCTGCTCCAAAAAGTTCAGCGTGGGCTCTAGTTCGCGCATCAGCCCAAAGGGTTTCTTGTCGACCAGCAACACATCGGGTTTAAAGTGCTTGGTCGCCGAGAGAATCAAGTCGGCTCGGAGCTGCACGGTTTCTTCCAGCTCGGTTTTGAGGAACTTGGCACTCACCTGGCCGGAACCATCGCGTCCCAGGCAGGGGAGCTTAATGTAATCGAGCCCTTTGGGCAACCGCAGGCTGTGGAGTGCAGGCGAACCCGACACGACTAACACGGACAAGTCAGGAATCGCTTGGATTAAATAGTCACAGATGGCAAGCATCCGCCGAATATTTCCTAGCCCGAAGGCATCGTGGGAGTAAACCATCAGTTTCATCTGTTGTCTCCCGATGGGAAGAAGGGGCAAAAAGCATTCACAATCGCCTGGGTTAACGGACAAAATCAAGGCAAATCTATCGGTTTATCGAAATAAGCCAAATCCAACAGTCAACGGATAAACAAATCAGATGGGAGCACTCATCATCGAGATAGCAATCCGGTTTTGGGCAGGTTAGACGACGAAAGTGACAGTAAGATGACATGTCAAAATAGAAACCCGGTTGCAGAGACGTTGGCAGGGCATCGCGTCAGGAATAACCAAAGGAAAATGAATGTCTCGCCAACCCACCATGCTAGGCAACCTGTTCTGCCGGGAGCGCGGCCACTGTCGCTTTTGCGGGCTGCACATTGATGCCCCAGACGGTGGGTCGATCGACCGAGTAGCCAATGCCCATGTAGGCAAACCCCGCCTGAACTATCGCCTCGGGAGCCAACGCATTGCGGCCATCCAGCACAATCCGCTGCCGCATCACCGCGGCCATCGCCGCATAGTCCAGCGTTTGGAACTGTACCCAGTCGGTCACCAGCACCAGCGCATCGCAGCCCTGCGCCAACTGCATCGGCGTTGTCGCCAGGTCAACCTGCGCCAACCGCTCGTCTTGCGCAGCGTGCGACCCTGGCTGCACGATGGGATCGTAGGCTTTGACCTTGGCGCCTAGACGAACCAACTCACGAATCAAGTCCAGGGCAGGCGCGTCGCGCAGGTCGTCAGTGTTGGGCTTAAAGGTGAGCCCCAACAGACCAATGGTTTTGCCCTTGAGAATCTTGAGCATCTGCTGCAACTTTTCAAGCGCGAGCAACCGCTGGTGTTGGTTGGTTTGAACCGCTGCATTGAGCAAGGGCGCTTCGTAGCCATAATCGCGGGCAGTATGAATCAGCGCTGCCACATCTTTGGGGAAGCAAGACCCGCCCCAGCCAATCCCCGCTTGCAGAAACTTGTCGCCGATGCGGGAGTCCAGTCCAATTCCTTGCGCCACTTGCGTGACATCGGCTCCGACGCGATCGCAGATATTGGCCACTTCGTTGATAAAGCTAATTTTGGTGGCCAGAAATGCGTTCGCCGCGTACTTAATCATTTCTGCCGAGGCCAAGTCCGTAACCACAACGGGAATCGCGGGCAGGCTTTGTTTTTCGGAGAACTGACGCCGGATCAGCGGCGCATATAGCCGTTGCATCGTGGCGATCGCCCGCTGACTGCTGCCGCCCAGAACAATGCGATCGGGGTTGAAGGTATCGTAAACCGCCGAGCCTTCTCGCAAAAACTCAGGATTGCTCACCACCTCAAAGGATTGGGCTAGGGTATCTCGATCCACATGGGTGGTGTCCTGGGATGCGATCGCATCCAGCACAATCTGGCGCACCCAATTCCCCGAACCAATGGGCACCGTGGATTTGTTGACGATAACCTTGTAGTCGCCCGTGAGGTGAGCGCCAATGCCACGCGCCACAGCTTCGACATAGCGGGTATCACTCTCTCCTGTGGGCAGCGGTGGTGTACCTACAGCAATAAACAACACATCGCCATGCTCAACCCCGGCCTTTAGGTCAGTGGTAAACCGCAGCCGTCCAGCCGCCATGCTGCTCTGCATTAGCTCGTCCAGTCCTGGCTCATAAATGGGAGATTTGCCTGACTGCATGAGTGCGACTTTGGTGGCATTGTTGTCGACACAGATGACATCATGTCCCATGTGGGCAAGACAGACGCCGGTTACCAGGCCAACATATCCGGTTCCAATCACGCAAACGTTCATCATCATTTCCCTCTTTGAGTGGCAACAAAGCAACAAATTGCTTGTTGACTCAAGGATGGCGATCGCCCTTAAAGGGGGAATGAGGCGTGGATGAGAACCAGTTCATGAGAATTCATGAATGAACGATGAGAAACCTCTCATCATTCCTGCCGATGGCTTGAATAGATAGCCATACGCCGTTTGGAATAGAGAAATTTGAAGCTCTCATGTCAGATTTTTCATCCCAACGCTCTTCCATGATTTTTCTGTGGCGACAATCCGAATCAACGATTTCTCGTAGAAAGTCACTCCTGTGGCGCATCTGGCAAACTACGGCAAAGGGTCGGCTCATTTATTCTCCGATGACAGTCATTGAAGAGTGCGAAGAAATATTTTTAATCTCTTCTTCATCGTGGAACCGCTGAATCAAAGTTTCCGTCTGGATTCCAGTTGTTTGATAGAAATTGGTGTAAATTCATTAAAGATTAATATCTAGAATTAAGTCATTCTTATATTCTTTCGTGTTTAATATCTCGGCGCTCAAATACTGTCACGATTTGCTAGCGCCAAATATGAGTCCGATTTTTAAATTCTCATTCATTACTAACGACTGGAAAATCTCGTGCATAGCAGTCTTCCATCGCCTAATGTTCCAGAAGAGGGGGCGATCGCCCCACCATCGCCAAAGAAAAGTCTCTGGCAACAAATTTTAGGCGAAACACGTACCCGCATTTTTCTCCTGTATGGCACCATCATGCTGGCGGTTGCAGGGCTGTCCGTCCCCATCTTCCGAGCCGCGCTATTTTCCGATGTCGATGCCCGCGTCCGCGACGATATGACCGAAGAGTTGGCTGAGTTCGAGAAAGAGTATCAGGCATGGCGGGCAGTCAATCCTCGTACTCAAGAATCTCTCAGAACCTTTATTGGCGAATGGATTCAGGACGAAGTTCCCGAAGATGACAACTACCACATCTTTGTTCTTGAAGGCGAGCTTTATCGCGCCAATCCATCCGCGTTGCCATCCACCATTGGCCCGGATTCAGAGCTGATGCAGGAATGGTTGGAACTCTCTCTAGAGTTTCGTGAGACGGTATTTGAAGACCAACAACCCGTGTCTCTGACAAACGATGCTCTCTACAAGGCATTTCCAATGGACAGCGATGACGCGCGCGATGAAGAAATCGCTGGCGTCTTTGTCATTGTCCATTTAACAGAGGGTGAACGCGTCGAAGCCTTAGAAGCTGTGATCGTATTTGTTCAAGTAGCTGTTGGGGTCATTTTGGTGGCGTTTCTGGTGGCCTGGCTTCTGAGTCAGCAGTTGCTCAAGCCGGTCAAGCAGTTGGCCGTCGCCACCCGATTGATTAGCGAAACCGACCTGAGCCAACGCCTCCCGGTTGCAGGCAAAGGTGAGCTGGCCGATCTCTCCAGAACATTTAACGGAATGATGGATCGCCTAGAAGCAGCGTTCATCAGCCAGCGCAATTTTGTCAACGATGCCGGTCATGAACTGCGTACGCCCATCACCATCATTCAAGGGCATTTAGACTTGATGGGCGAAGCCCCTGAAGAACGCGAAGAAACCCTCGACATCGTGCAGGACGAATTAGAGCGGATGACGCGCTTCGTCAATGATCTGATCTTGCTGGCAAAAGCTGAGCGCCCCGATTTCCTGCGTCTAGAAACCATTGATATCAGAGGACTCACCGAAACTCTATTTACCAAAGCCACCAAACTCGCACCTCGGCAGTGGGGGCTGGCGTCCGTTGGGAACGGGGTTTTTGTGGGCGATCGCCAGCGCGTAACCGGAGCAATTCTCAATCTGGCACAAAATGCGACGCAGCACACAAACGCGTCAGATACCATCGAACTCGGTTCAGCGATAGAAGGTGGAGATGTCCGGTTTTGGGTGCGCGATACGGGTAGTGGCATTGCAGTTCAAGACCAAAGCCGCATCTTCGATCGCTTTGCCCGTGCTGCCAATCGTTACCGCAAATCGGAAGGGGCAGGATTGGGGTTGTCCATTGTGAAAGCCATCGCCGAAAGCCACGGCGGTCGCGTCACCCTCACCAGCCAAGTTGGTGTAGGATCCACCTTTACCCTAATTTTGCCGCTTGACTCGCCGCAGGAAAGCCATGCCCTATGACGCAAATTCTCATCGTTGAAGATGAAAGCCGCATCTCTACATTTATTGAGAAGGGGCTGCAATCCAACGGCTATACGACGAGCGTCGCCGACCATCCAGATGATGCAGCGGCGATCGCCCTCGACGGCAATGTCGACTTGATGATTTTAGATTTGGGGCTACCAGGCAAAGATGGATTGCTCTTGCTAGAGGAGTTGCGCGGACAGGGGTTTACCGCCCCCGTCATCATCCTGACGGCAAGGGATGACATTGAAGACAAGGTCACCGGGTTTGAGGTGGGTGCCGACGACTATATGACCAAACCCTTCCGTTTTGAAGAGTTGCTGGTTCGCGTTCGGGCGCGTCTACGCACCAGCCTTGCCCCAGCCAACGCCGCCTCGCCCTCGAACGACGAGCTCGTTCTCCAGCAAGGCAGCATTACGCTCGATTTACGAACACGGCGCATTAAGGTGAACGGCGATCTACTAGAGCTATCGGCCCGCGAGTTTACCCTGGTCGAGACGTTTATGCGCCACCCCGATCAAGTCTTGAGCCGCGAGCAACTGCTCGATCGCGTATGGGGTTATGACTATGCCCCCGGCTCTAACATTGTTGATGTCTATGTGGGCTATCTGCGAAAAAAGCTCGGGTCTGAGGTCATCGAAACGGTGCGGGGCATTGGCTACCGCATGCGAACGCCTTAAGTCAGGGCTTACGCGTCTAAGACGACCGAGAATCTAACTGAGAACGAATCATATCAACCAGAGTTCTGAAGCGAAACGGCTTCATGATGTAGCCCAGCACGGTATCCGCATATTGTTCTAGGCGATCGCTCGCACCTTCATGAGCCGTAATCACAATGACGGGGATATCTTTGTGAGCGGCTCGCATCTCATCGAGCACCGCCCACCCATCCTTCACGGGCAACCCAATATCCAAGAGTATCAAGTCAAATCCATTTTCCAAGACTAGATCAATTGCGCGATCGCCTCGATCTGTAGTGACGATGCGATACCCTTGACGAATCAAGCCGCGCTCCATGAAAGAAACGATACGAGGTTCGTCTTCGGCAATCAAAATACAGGGCTGAGACATCCCATCATCCACAGGTAGCAGTCCCCTAACTTCACATTCAATTCGCTCACAGATCTGGCTCAATTGACGCCTCTTGAAATAACGTCATCCACCCAAGCTATTACTTTCTTCCTATTTTTTATAGGAGTTCGAAAAAGACCTTCTTAAGAGTCTTTTAATAGGCTTCTTATGGACAAACTGTCTAGATTAATGGATCAGTATAAGACCATCATGAAACTTCTATGAGAATCTTCTCATGAACTGATTCAGATACTCTCTCAACAGTTTTTCAAGTATCTTTCTTGAGAGTCATCCCAATGTAACAGATTCTGTAGAATTTTTATCGTATTCGTTATCTTGATCCTTACCAACCTATCGCTTCCGCGAGCAAATACCCTTGTTGCTTGTGTCATACACTATAGACAACTAACAGGTCAAGTCCTTTACAGCATTGACTTATAGCTATGCCTAGAGATTGTAAATATTGCTGTTTGTCTATATTCAACTATTGATATTACTGATTGTCTCTATATATATTGTTTTTCTTACATCCTGTTATTTAAGGTCTATATTGCTCTGAACTCAATAAAATTTACGACAACCTCATATTTCCTTTATTACCGCTTCCAAGTATTCTCAAAATTCTCGATCAATATGAATTGGAATTAGCATTGCTTGCTCTTTCCTAGGAATAAACATTCTCTGAATGCGGAAAGATAGTACGTTGAATCTTTCTTCTGAGAATTTCAAGTCGAGTCAAATTCAAATCTCATTTATCGCCATCATCAGTGAAACTCTGCTCAACAAAAGTGAGTGCTCGCTCTTAACCGCAAAAGGATATCGGCAGAAGTCATGCTCAAAGTGAAGTGGCCACCATAATTCCCATCAGTACATCTGGCGATAGGGGTTGAAATAAATGTGTGGGGTTGAGGAAATTTAGTCAAAAAATTAAAACCTTGCTAAAACCCTTTATTTTGGGTAGCGCGGGCACTGCCCGCGCTACCCAAAATAAAGGGTTCTCTGGTTTTTGTCCTGTACTCAGGCCACCTCTAGGAAATCGAGTTGCCTTTACTATTGGTAGGGTCGTCATGGGAACCACCGATGAGAATTGCGATTGTGACATCAGGCTTTTTGCCCGTCGTGGATGGCGTGACGGTGGCGGTCTATCAGCGGGTGCGACAGTTGAGTGCGCTGGGGCATACGGTGCTCGTGCTATGCCCCAGCTATGAGGCGATCGCCTCCGTTTATCCCAACTGGCAGGATTATGTGGGAGACCTGCTGCCAGGGGTGCGCGTCGTTGCGCTAGAGAGCAAACCTTTCATGGGCATCCCCTTCGAGCGCAACATTAGCAATTCCGCCTACCCCACGCTGGTGCAAGAGATCGAAGCATTTCACCCCGATATCATTCATGTGGATGAACCTGATCGCATGTTGCTCGACCTGGGCAACGCTCCGGCAGTCGATGTGGCGCAGCGCCTGAGAATTCCTTGCGTCAGCTTCTACCACACCAACTTCCTGGAATATATGGATGACTTTTTGCCGTTGCCTCGCTGGGCGATCGCCCCGCTCAAGTGGTTAGCCAAGGTCAACATTACCCAGCCCGCCTTCAATGCCTACGACGCTGCCCTCACCGCCAGCCCCACCACCCGCGACAAAATGCTCCGTCGGGGTATCACCAATGCGGTCTGCGATGCATTTCTGGGCGTCGACTTAGCGGCGTTTCAGCAGATCGCGGTGGAACCCGATTTTTGGCAAACGCACTACGGTCTCCAAGGATTGGGCGATCGCACGACCCTCCTCTTTTTGGGACGCCTGACCCCCGACAAAGGCTGGGACTTCACGGTGAAGGCATTGCGAGCATGGATAAAGTCAAACCCGGCGGCACGCGAGGCGATCGCCCTCATCATTGCAGGCGACGGCCCATATCGAGCCAGAAAGCAACTCAAGCCCCTGGGCCTTCCCGCCCATTTCCTGGGACGCGTTCCCCCTGATCAGGTGCCAGCACTGCTCACCCACGCCGACCTACACATCAGCACATCTGTCAAAGAGACCCTGGGACTGACGGCTCTAGAAGCTGCCGCCGCTGGTACTCCTATCCTGGCTCCCCGCGCAGGTGGCTTCATCGACAGCGTCCAGGATGGCAAAACCGGGCTCCTATTTGAACCGGGCAATACCAACGATTTCCTGGAGAAACTGGAGTCCCTACGAACCGATGGGGCTCTCCGTGAAACCCTGGGGCAGCAGGGAAAATCATTTGCCGCTGACTATGACTGGAAACAAGGATGCGATCGCCTGGTACAGTTCTGGGAACGCTGCATCGCCAATACCATCGCAGCTCAGCAGGAATCAGCTGATTCAGCCACCCAAAATTAGGGTTTTTAGCAGGGGTTTGTTTATTGTCCTGTACTTGTGTAAGTTGGCAGGTGCAATTAAACCTAAAACTCTAAAAACCTGTGCCGCCCGCAGCGCGGGCGGCACAGGTTTTTAGAGTCTGGTTTTTCATCGTGCCGAGCTACTTAGAACCAGGACAATAAAGCGATTGAAACCGCGACGGGATGGCTCGGTTGAAGATTCAGGTTACACTACTATTCGAGTTCTACCCTTGATCTGCGCATCAGCTTCTATCCCTAGCTCCAGGTAGCCCCTCGACCCACATGAGCAAGAGGAACGCCAGACGCAACGTCACTTTTCTGGTGAGCTACTGTATATAAAGCTCTCGGAACCCTACTCAGCCCTACAAAATTCCCCAAACCTCCTCGATATAGGAACTTTGGTCATGTTTTCCCCCTAGCAAGAAAGCTAGGGAGGAATCAACCCCATCACCAAGACAGAACCAAAGTTTACCCGCATCAGGTCATCCACAACGTCAACGGGCGAACCGATAAGGTCTGTCCTTTTATGGAAGATTTAGGGCATGGGCAAACCCATCACGTTCAAGCGGTTATTCCTAAGAATCCACCTAACCATGTTGGCTCCTTTTACTTCACTTGATTGGAATACTCCACCCGCAGATTTGCCAGTTCTCGATCACGCCATACACCTTTGGCGCGTGGCCGTTGACGCTATCCCTGAAACAGATCAGTTGTGGGAAATTCTATCGGCAGATGAACAAGAACGGGCAGAACGGTTCGCCCGGAAAGCGGATGAGCAGCGGTTTATTGTTGGTCGGGGAGTATTGCGATCGCTCTTGAGCAACTATTGCAACCTGGCTCCAGCCAAAATTCAGTTCACCTACAACGACTATGGCAAACCCCTTCTAAAGTCACCCTCAGAGACAGAGTCCTTGTGTTTTAATCTGTCCCATACCGAAGGCTGGGTGGTGTATGCGATCGCCCAAACACCCATCGGTATTGACTTAGAGAAGATTCATACGATTTCTCAACTTGAGAAGATCATCGAACGCTTTTTCTCTCAGAAAGAGCAAACGACCTTTCACCATGTTCCAGATGATCAACGGAATGATCGCTTTTTCCCCCTCTGGACAGCGAAGGAAGCCTATACAAAAGCCGTTGGCCAGGGCATTTCGCTGCCCCTCGATCAAATTGATGTGGCGCTAGAGCCAATACCCCATTTTCAGCACTTGCCCGAAGCGATCGCGGAGGACTGGAACCTACGATTGTTCACCCTCGAAGACGATTATGTGGGGGCGATCGCTTTTTCCAGTCGCATCACAACCATTGCAAGCTGGCAGTGGGAGCAGGCTTAGGGCGGGTTGAATGGCTCCGCAAATCCTGTGCAGAGAGCGCCATTTATGGTTCATTCTCAATGATTTCCCCGGCTTTGACGGTGAGAATTTGCGACGACTTGAGCCATTGGGCATCAAAGGAGCCGAGGTGGGTGGTGGTGATTAGGGTTTGGAAGCGATCTTGAATGGTGTCGAGGAGTTTGTTCTGGCGATTGAGGTCGAGTTCGGCCAAGACATCATCCAGCAGCAAGAGGGGCGGTTCGCCGATGACAGCTTCGATGAGCTTGAGTTCGGCGAGTTTGAGCGCCAGAACAAGGGTGCGTTGCTGCCCTTGGGAGCCAAATTGGCGGGCAGGCGTGTCGTTGATGATGAAGTCGATTTCGTCTCGGTGGGGGCCCACAAGGGTCGTGCCCTGAGCTTGCTCAGCGATCGCCCGCTGCTTGATGCGCTCCAGGAAGGTTTGCTGAATCTGCTCAGGGTCGTCGGCGTCCATAGGAACACTGGGAGCATAGCGAAGGATCAGGGTTTCCCGATGGTCGCTGATGTTGCTGTGCCAGGTGCTGGCAAGGGGGGCGAGGCGGGCGATCGCCCGCGCCCGACGGCGGATGACGCGGGTGCCAACGGTGGCGAGTTGGGCATCCCAGATAGCTAGCTCTGTGGAGTTGAGGCAACTGCTGTCGGATTTGGCATGGCGTTTTAGCAGCGCATTGCGCTGGCGCAGCACGGTGTTGTATTGCTGCAGCAGGTGATGATACATCGGCTCCAGTTGCACCAGCAGGGTGTCGATCCAATGTCGCCGATAGCCCGGCCCACCCCGCACCAGATCCAGATCCAGGCTGGAAAATTCAACGGCACTCATCAATCCCAGAAAGTCTACCTGACGCTTCAGGGTTTGTCCGTTGGCGACCAGGGTACGCCGTCCTGAGCGCCGCATCACCATTCCCAGATCCATCGCACCGATCGCCCGCTCTAACCGTGCGGCGGCTCGCCCCTCTTCGGTGCCTTCGAGCACCAGCTCGCGATCGCGCATCGCCCGGTGCGATCGCAAGGTGGCCAACAGTTCCACCGATTCCAGCAAATTCGACTTGCCCTGCGCGTTTTCTCCCAGCACGATCGTCTTCGGCGCAGTGAACTCAACCCACTGATCGCAGTAGTTACGAAATTGCCAGAGGTGAAGGGTATTGAGAAACATCCAGAAAGGCGGCGGTCGGGGCAGTGGATGGGTAGATGAGGGGATAGTGCGTCTATATCTTTGATGTTCACTTCCTTATATCCCGACTGCTCGATTGAAGCGCATCAATTCTAGGCTGCGATCGCCATACACTCCTTCAATTTGCTGCCGACAGCATTCGATCGCAAAATCGTTGAGTTCTTCCGGCTGAATCCCAAACATGCGCTCGAAGCTATCTGCTTCTACCCGGCAAAAGGACGGGCGATCGGGGTAAATCTGACACTCGCGGTTCTCTGAGTCAAAATGAATGCACCAGCCATCTGGGCCAATTAGGCTGAGGTAGAGCGCCAATTCGTCCTCGGAGAGGTAGGCTTCGAGATCTGGGCGATCGCCTGGATCAAGCTGACAGCAAGCCCCACACTGCTTCACACATTGCCATGTCGCCATCAGCCCTATCCCCAATCGAGTAAAACCACTGCTTCTATTGTGAACCACAACCTGTGGGAGTCTGTTTGAAAAATTCGGAAGCGGTTGATGTTTCGTGCCTTTATAGCGCTATGCGCGTTAGTTAAGTACGGTTGTGTGGGGCGCGGCGCGCCACACACAACCGTTGCTGTGCTTAATGCGGTTGCACACCGCTATAAGTACAGAACAAAAAATCGAACCCCGGCGAAACCCTATGATTTGGTGTAGCGCGGGCGGGTTCGCGCTACACCAAATCATGGGCTTCCTGGTTTTTGTCCTGCACTCGCTCGTGCCTATAAGGATTTGTAAACTTTACTCATAAACATACTCCCACGGGCAGGTAGAATGAAGACTAGCTTATATATGTAATCAATTCTTTGCCCTACGGACGTTTGGAGAAATCACAATGGACTTTATTACCAATCTAAACTGGGAAGTTATCGCTCAGCTTACCCTGGTTGGACTGATTATGATTTCTGGCCCTATCGTGATCTTTGTGCTGGCATTTCGCGGAGGCGACCTCTAGTTGAGGCGACCTCTAGTTGAGGCGACCTCTAGTTGAGGCAACCTCTGATTTTTGTGCCCCCGTTGCCTATTTTGGCGACCTAATTGAAGAGCAAGTGCAAAAACATGCCTCCCCGCCTATCCAGCGAGGAGGCATAACTTTTTGAGCCGCATAAAATTACTGGACAACTTGTTGGGCGATCGCCTCAATGATCTCAGAGAGCGGATTTTCGGGGTACTTCACGGAGAAGATGCCGCTGCTTGCCAGCACCATCATTTCATCTGAGTGTGGCAGCACCCCAGCCACGTCAGCCGCATAGGTTTCCTCCACTTTTGATCGCAACTGCGCAAAATCGAAAACCGTAGGAGCCTTATTCACAACCATCAGCAACTTTGGAACTTCTAACTTGCGGGCAACATCCACCGTCACGGCTGTCCCCTGGTAGTCCTGTTGGTCTGGGCGTAAAATCAACACCAGCACATCCGAGATGGTAATGGAGAGCAGCGTTTCCTCGTTTAAGCCAGGATGCGTGTCGATAAACAGGTAATCTAGCTTCAGGTCTGCAAGCAAATCCTGAAATCCCTCGTTTAGCAACCCCACATCGTAGCCCTCCCGTAGGACACGGGCAATCTCTCCTGCTTTGACACTGGAAGGAACAAGATAAAGCTTGCTGCTAGGTGTTTGCTTTCCTTCCAGCACCGAGGTCACGTCATAGGCGACATCAGAAATTCTGCGTCGTCCCCACAAATAATCATTGAGGGTGCGATCGAGACTATCTTCATCAAAACCAAATAAGACGTGGATCCCCGGCGACTGGATATCCGTATCAACAATAGCGACACGATTTCCCATGCGTGCGACAGATGCAGCAAGATTAGCTGTCGTATTTGATTTGCCTGTACCGCCTCGATAGGAATGGATGGAGACGATTTTGGCCATGAGATACCTCCACGCATGGGTTTTGTTCAAAATGAACTGGGAACAACCAGATTAAGGAGCGTCACTAAAGCGCATGGTCTCGCCTTTATAGTTTTCGAGCCAATAGCCATCCTCATCTGCGTGATACTGCTCTTCCCACAGGGGGATTTTGCCCAGTTTGGTTGTGACAATATACTGTGGCACGGCAAAGCCAGTCATATGCCCCAACAATCCTCGCATAATCTGACGCCCAGTTTCCACGCTTGTCATAAAGTGGGAAACTCCCGTCACATTATCACAATGATAGAGATAGTAAGGGCGTACCCGGATTTTAAGCAACTCCTTAAGTAAGGTTTTCATTGTTTCCAGATCGTCGTTGATACCTTTGAGCAAAACCGTTTGATTTTGGACGGGGATGCCATGACGCAAGAGGCGATCGCAGGCTTCTGCGGCTTCGGGCGTGATCTCCTTAGGATGATTGAAATGGGTATTGAGCCAGACGGGATGATATTTTTCTAGCATGGCACAAAATTCTGGTGTGATGCGCTGCGGCAACAACACTGGATAGCGACTGCCAATGCGGATAATTTCCACATGGGGGATTTGCCGTAGGCGCGAAATGATCAGTTCCAGCTTCTCGTCACCATAGGTCAGCGGATCGCCACCCGTGAGCAGCACATCTCGAATTTCGGGATGGCTAGCAATATACTCAAAATCGGCTTCCCAGGATGCGGCTTCACTGGTTTCAAAATAGGAGCCTTCCAGGTCTGTGGTGTGGAACTTGCGGGTACAGTGCCGACAGTAAACGGCACAGGCTTCGGTGATAAGCAGGATGATGCGATCGGGATATTTGTGAACCACCCGATTGGTCTTGCGGTAGTAGGTGTCGCCGACCGGATCTGGATCGGCGTTGGCAAAGGTTTGAAATTCACCTGAATGGGGAACGGCTTGCTGCCGGATGGGGCAGGTTGGATCGTTCTTATCCATCAGGGATGCATAGTAGGGCGTGATGCTCCACCGATATTTCCTAGCACTTTGCTCAATGGCCGCTTCCTCATCAGGGGATACCGAAATCCATTGACGCAGATCTTCGAGGGTATGGATGCGATGCTTAAGCTGCGAGCGCCAGTCTGACCAAACTAACTCGTGAGTTTTCGGCATAAAGCCTCCCTATATATAGTGCGAGAATCTGTGATGGGAACACTACAAATGTGATGGTCGCGATAAAGGGGCAAAGGTGCCACCCATCATCATGCGGAATAAACGACTAACTACCGCGTATCCACCACAACGTCTGAGGATGAGTGCTGCAAACCATGTATGCAAAAACACCGTGATACCCCTGATAGGAGCGCCCATCGGGCATCAGCCAGATAAATGCGATCCAGCGAAAAGGGGTAGGCAAGGTATAGGCGATCGCCCAACATAGCGTGACCAAGCGTCTCGTTATAAAACGCCTCACTAAAATACAAACAACTCAGCGCTATTCCGGAATTTTACTGATGCCCTTGCAAGGATTGAGCGAAAAGCCCAATCTCTACAGACAGGCGCGTAGGAGCTTTCGAACAGATAGGTTTGGGGGTAAAGACCGTTAGGGTATAGAGAAGTGCGATGCAATACATCTGCAATACGGAGCTACAGATAAATCTATCTATTCATTTTGTTTAGGGCTTCTAAGCGTAATTCAAGGGAAAACAGGAGTATGACATAGAAAATGCGTGGAATACTCAGTAAAATCCCATAAACAAGCCGAAAAAATGAATATAGGCATAGTATTCTGGTCTTCATGCTGCTACAGCTCTTTTCAGGAAGTTCACGCAGAGGAGAATAGCCCTTCAACTGTTTTCTCCTCAGATTTACTCAGAGGCTACCCAAAAATCATAGATGTTGAACAATTCCCCCCAGCTAAACCCCTTGATTTTGTGTAGCGCGGGCGGTGCCTGCGCTACACAAAATCAAGGGGTTTCTGGGTTTTGTCCTGTACTTAGGGATTCTTCAAAGGCAAACGTTCAGGTGCTGTAAGAATTTCTGATTCATTGACAGAACCGCTTCCAGATTTGGAGCGATCGCCACATACCCCAGCTTTCGCTGGGGTATGGTCGTGCTATGGGTAATGATAATTCCCTGCGGTTTGCCGTCCATCGGGTAAAACCAGGGCTGAATATGGGCAAGGCAGGCATCAATGGAAGGGAAGGCTGGGATTGTCAGCCCAGTTTGACTAAGCATAGTGGCCTTATCCAAGTAAGCATCACCCAGCAGATGAACGCCCAAGTCGTGAATATGGCTGCCGCCTGTACGCCGTGGATTAAATTCGATGAAATAGGGTTTGCCGATGTCGTCGATTAAGGCGTCGAGGTCAAAGTGCCCCACGTAGCCGATCGCTTGCAGGTGGTGGGCGATCGCCAGAGCTGCTTCTGTCAGAGGGGCATACCAGGGTTCACTTTGCCAGGAACGACTGACGACTTCGCCTATATAGCGCCCATTTTCGGAAAACTGTTGAATACATACCAGTAAAACCTGCGGAGCCCCCTCTCGAGGAATGACGACTTCGACAGAGGGAGAGATGGAATTGCGAGTTGTGATGAACGCTTCTACGACCAAGAGGTTGTTGTGCAAAAAGGGGTTTTGCTGCAGCCGCGATCGCACCTCTTCTGGACTGGGGAAAGGAGCGGAGACAAAGCGGGTTTGACCAATCCCCAAACAACCATCGTTAGGCTTGACCAAAAAGGGTTGCTGGCGAGTGATAAAGGTTTGGGCGATCGCAACTGCATCCTCAATTGAGGATGCTATGTAGCCTTCTGGCAACAGTTGTAACCCCAACACCTGGGTCATAACGCCTCGGCATCCGGCTTTTGTACTCAGATAGGCTCGTAGTCCTAGCTGTTGCTCATCCACGCTTTCTGGAAGTTGTACTGCTATCCCTTGTTGGCGCAATACGGCTACGAGTTCCATAAACTCGGGAGTTGTGGCATAGGAAATCAGCTCCAGTGCTGCTGCATCACCCGCCCAATGTTTGAGTTGTGCCATCAAATCGCCCGTTTGCTGCAAATCTCGGCACAGAGAAGCACTAGGTAAATCAGGCGTAATCCATTGCGTATTCGCAAATCCTAGCTGTGTTTGTAGCCATGCGAAATGGGGAATTGGAGTAGAAGAAATCACCAGTTTTTGTGGCGCTATTGGTGAATGCGTTGCCCAATACAGGGCGCGTTCTCCTCCTCGCAAAAAGGCTTGAACTAAGGCTTTATTCTCCTCCACCCCGGCTCGCTGGAAAAATTGGATAAAAGGCTCGCATGTGTTTGCCAGGATAACCTGCGGCATAGTGCAGTTGGTCTGTAGTGGCTGAGATTCTGCTTTATGATAAGCTGCTGTTTCCATGTACACCCTTGTATTTTTTTTAAGAGATTTTAATAGAGTTGAAGAGAGCTGATGGGCTAGAACGCTGATAGGAGAAGTGGGTTTCTGAATCGGAAGCCTCTTAATTTCGCAACGGCCTGATATGAGGAATTAAGGCTTCTTGTATGACTGCATCAACACTCTAGGGTGTTACCCATAGCATGGGTTTACCTTGTCGAGCTAGACCGCTCTATAAAAAATGACATGCTGTACAGCTAAAACTAGCAACCGTAGAATTACAGGGGCGATCGCTCATCGTAAGGTAGGAATATCTGCCGCCTGTACCGTTGAGGTGTTAGCATCGGGCGCTCGACCAAACCAGCGCGTGTGAATTTCAGCCATTTGTCCCGCTTCCTTTAATTCGGTAATCAATGCGTTTATCTCATCACGCAGTGGATTGCCTTTCGCAAACATCATGCTGTATTGCTCTCCCGTAGGGATTCGCTCCACGACAGCAATCTCAGGATGGTCTTTGGCGTAATACAACAAAGCGGGAATATCGGAAATGTAGCCGTCATATTGCCCTGCCTTCAAATCCATCATGGCGGCGGTCAGCCCTTCATAGCGGATGATTTCGCTAAACCCATAGCCCTCCATATTTTCCTGTACCCAGACATCCCCTGTTGAGTCGCTGTCCACTGCCACAACTTTGCCGCGCATATCTTCCAGGGAACTAATTGCACCCTCTGCCAGAACGGTTAAAGATTGGTCGCTATCGTAGTAGGGTTGAGCAAAATCAACGGTTTCCATCCGCTCTTCGGTGATGGTAATTGATGACATTGCCAGGTCAACTCGCCCGGATAGGACGGCTGGAAATAACTCTGTGAATGGCATATCTACAAACTCGGTGGGGCGTCCTAGTCGCTCGGCCACCAGTGTTACTAAATCCACCTCAAACCCCACGAGATCGCCCTGGTCATTTTCATATTCCCAGGGCACATTGCCAACATTCAGACCTATTTTCAACGGACTGACTGCATCGTTGTTATTGCTAGCTTCGGCACTAGCATTGGGACGTTCTGGCTGACCACAAGCATGAAGGGCGATCGCTAGGCCAAACCCTGCAAACCCAGACAAAATGAATCGACGCGACACAGTGTTGGGCAAAGCACTCATAGTGAACTCCTGGGGAAAATGAAGAATGAGTAACGAATAATCAATATTAGAAAACGAATGATTAATCGTGAGGGGGTGATATCGTTTGTTATTTTTTGAACCCTATTTCTTTGATGGGGATGATGATGCTAAATGTCGTTCCAACTCCAGGTTCTGAATCGACTTTAATTTCACCATGATGCTTGTGAATAATTTGATAAGAAATGGCTAAACCTAACCCTGTTCCTCGACCGATCGGTTTTGTCGTGAAGAAAGGATCAAAAAGCTTGCCGAGAAGCATTTCAGGAATGCCGATGCCGTTATCGTGAATCTGAACAATTGCATTAGTCGATCGCACATTGGTCGTAATAGTGACTGTCTTTTCTACGTTTTTCCCACAGTCGAGTAAAGAGTCAATCGCATTACTGACAATATTCATAAATACCTGATTGATCTGAGCCGGGTAACATTCAACCAGAGGTAAGTCTCCATAAGACTTGGCGATGTGAATGCCGAGCTTCAACCGATTGCTCAGCAGCAGTAAGGTGCTATCTAAGCCTTCATGCAGATCCACCGCTTTCATCTCTGCTTCATCTAGCCGTGAGAAGTTACGCAAGGACAAAACAATCTGCCGAATGCGATCGGCTCCTATTTTCATGGAATCTAGTAGCTTAGGTAGATCTTGCTCAATAAACTCCAAATCAACAGCCTCAATCTCATGTTTTAAGGGCTCATCTAAAGTGGGATAATAGTCTCGAAAAAGATGGATTAGACGTAGTAGATTCTCGGTGTAATCACGGGTATGAACGAGATTGCCATAAATAAAATTCACAGGGTTATTAATTTCATGGGCAACCCCAGCAACCATTTGCCCCAAACTCGACATTTTTTCTGATTGAATGAGGTGGGTTTGGGTTTCCCGCAACTCACGGGTATGGTCTGCAATGCGCTGAATTAGATCATTCAATGCGACGGATAGCACCCCCACTTCATCCTGGGTCGTCACAGGTGCCCGTAGACTAAAGTCGCCCTGCTCTGTCACTTCCTTCGCGACCGCTGTTACCTGTTTGATCGGTCGGGTAATAGTGCGGCTGATATAGATGGATAGGAGACCGGCGATCGCAATTGACAAGGCCATACTGCCGAGGATGATTTGTGTCTCCAATCGCCCTGCCCGATCCAGGGCCAGATTTGCTCGCAGGCTCTCTTCCTCTGCCTGTTCCACAAACTCTGTTAATTCGATAGAAAACCGAAATAAGCGCAGATACGTTGGACTATCCACAAGGCCAGTAATCTGCCTTTCCACTTGAGAGGCAACCGTTGCATCAATTGTGTCGGGGTCAACACCTCCCACAATGGCTTCTAAGTCGCTGCGATAGGCATCTATCTCTGTCTCAAACCCTGTCAAAAATCCTTGCATTGACGACATGGTTTGCAGATCCGCCGAGGCCCGAACCTCGGTAAGCAAATTCTCGACGTCGTTCAACCGCTCAAATGATTCGGTTCGTGCCGAACGAAATCGTGATTCTTCCCAGATGGAAGGGAGAAACTCTCGCTCTGGGCGAAGCTGCAATACCGTAACCTGCAGTTGGCTCAACAACTGCGCTTGTTTGTGAGCAACCTGTTGCGAATGCCGTGCCTTGGCTTCGTAGTAATCGCCGACGAGCAGTCCTGTTGTTGTGCCCAGCACTGCAATGCCCAGAGAAATGCCATAACCCAGAATGATCTTGTTGGCAATGCTGAGGCTCGAAAAGGTTCTGTCTTTCCAACCCTTGAATGTAGGTCTTGCGTGGGTTGCAGGGCTCGCAGATGAAGCGTGAGGTCTGCGATCGCCCTCAGCAGGCAGTGGATCAGGGTGGCGAGAGGGTTGAGAATACACGTTCTGATCTCCAGGAATATGCATGCAACGTCAATTCCAACAGATGCATGGATTTATATTGCCCTCAACGGTGTATAAGATATCGATCTCGCAGTCCCCATAACATATGTTTTTACCCCGATGCCTTGCACAACTCTGCGCTTACTCATAAGTTCCGCAAGCTATGCCCCTAAAGGCATACGAACCAACCCCAACCCATGCCAGTGCTGGGATACATTGCTATCGGTTCGAGTAAAAACACTTAATCTTTAAAGATCTTGCAGTAGTACTAATTCTATGCAAGCCAAAACCCGATCATTGTTTGAATCCCGCAGCGGGATTCAAACAATGATCGGGTTTTGGTTCTTAGCAGACTCGTATGACTAGACTTGCAAACAAGCCATCCGTGCATCAGCCGCACAACAGACCCAAGCTTTAGGCATATAGCTGAGCACAGGACAAAACCCAGAAAAGCCTTGATTTTTTGTCCTGTCCACTGATGTCATCGTTAAGGCACCCTGGTATTGCCGAGGTTTTCATTGTGAGGGGAGGTACTAGTCGGCGTTGACCTTGCTTCCTGAGACTGTGGCAATGGAGAGGAGGTGGGGGAAGAGGGCGATCGCTCCGCCTCTAGCTTTCGAATCGTTTGCTGTAAGTTCTCAATAACGCCATACATTTCCATCGGATCAAAAATCCGTAGCAGGCTCGTCTGTGTGACAATGCCCAAACCCATTCCCCAGTTCCAGGACACGACCAACCGTCCGACCCGCCGTCTCTGCATTTCTTGATGCGCTGCCCACAGCGAATCGTCAGGGCTGAGCAGAAATAGCGGCGTACTCATCACGGTAGCGGCTTGCGTTTGGGTTAGGTCGATCTGAAATGCCTGAAACTGAACAATATCTCGCTCCGTGACAATCCCAACAGGTTTGTCACGGCCTTCCATGTCCGCTTGCGTAATCACCACACAACTAACCCGATGCTCTGCCATTAATTGCGCTAAACGTAGTGCCGTTGCCGTTAAGGGAGCGTGAATGACCTGCGTCGTCATGACATCCGACACACGGCGCAATCGGAGTAAGTTGGCAGGACGCAGAATCTGGCGAATACTTTCATGGGAAATCACCCCAACCAGACGTTCCTGCTCATCGACAATTGGCAAGTGCCGAATGCGATAGCGCCGGAAGAAGAAGAGAACGGCAAAGATATCCTGAAGGGAGCTTTGGGGTAACGTGATAACCGGATGCGCCATCACCTCTGCAACCGTTGCTCCAGCAAAGTTGATGACGTTTGCTGTCAGTCGAACAATATCCCGCTCTGTCAAAATTCCGAGCAGGGTTTGATCTTGCATGACGAGCACGCAGCTTGCACGCCGATGCTCTGCCAAACCGTCGGACGGGGATAAATCCGTTTCGAGAGAGCAGGTGTGGTTTTGCGCCTGACTAATGAGTTGAATGGCATCAACCAGGGGCGTGGTTGGCGACACCATCAAGGGCTGGCGTTCGATCGCCTCTAGCAAGTTCGGTACCCAAGCAAGCGGATCATCAAGCACCATCATCCCTGCTCCGCCAGTCGAAGAATCTGCCACTTTGTTCCCAAGTCGCTGCAGGCAGCAATCTGTGCCAAAGAATTCCTAGAACTCCTAAACGATAAAGATATAGAGCACTGCTGATTGAGGAGATGATTGTTTTTGAGACGGGGCGCAGTACGCTTCGTCTCAAAAACAATCATCCTTGGATTCTGCGACCCCAGATGTAGCACTACTCTACTCGCCTGGAGAAATGCAACGACTGATTTGAAGTGATGCTTTTCTTGTAAAGGTTTCCATTAAATTTAGGTGTATTATAGAGGGATGTTACGGGATATTCCTTCAAACTCTTTCAAGCAAAGGGATTTAGCGCTTAACGGTTGTCATCTTTAATCGGGCGCAATGGCTGGAACGAGCGCACAGGTTCTTGTTTGACCTGAGTCACACCAGACATGCGAGTGCCCCTCCCATAAAGGCGATCGAGTACACGCTTTACAGAAATTCGCTGCCAGGGTTGTCCTCGCTTGGTTGCGTATCCATTGTCGTTCAGCCAGTCGGCAATTTTCTGTAAGGATTTCCCAGACTTGTGATGGCGGCGAATGAGTTCGATGACCTGACATTCGTCTGGATCCTCCACCAGCTCACCGTTGATGACGCGCTGCCCAAACGCAGGAGAACCGTAGCCGACATAGCCTCCGTTACGGGCTTTTTCTTGCCTTCCTTTTTCGAGGCGCTCCCAAGCAGAGCGTTCGTTTGTAGGGTTTGCTGTCATGGGGCTGTCAACTCAATGACCAGTCAGTCCATCCTATCGCAATGATCTCACACAATTTTTTCTTACCTGCTTTCTTATCTGGAGCACGACATGGCAACTTACAAAGTCAAACTCATTAATAATGATGAAGGAATCGATACGACAATCGATGTCCCAGATGACCAAACAATTTTTGATGCTGCCGAAGAAGCTGGCATCGACTTACCGATTTCTTGTCGTTCGGGATCGTGCTCAAGCTGCGCAGGAAAGTTGATTTCTGGAACGGTCGATCAATCGGATCAAGCCTTTTTAGAAGATGAGCAAGTTGAGGCAGGGTTCATCTTGACTTGTGTGGCGTATCCCACGTCTGATTGTACGGTTCAAACCCATCAGGAAGAAAATTTGTATTAAGCATACAATTATTGAAGCGATCGCCCAACGCAGTAAGGCGATCGCCAATCAATCTTCACTGACATAACAAAAATACAGGAGAAAAATCATGGGATCAGTAGCATTTATTCAAGATGAAACAGAGTTTGACACACTCTTAAAAGCCGAAGCTTTAGTTGTTATCGACTGCACAGCAAGCTGGTGTGGACCATGCAAGCTGGTTGCCCCACTGATGGATCAATTGGCAGAAGAGTATGGCGATCGCGCCAAGGTCTTTAAGCTCGATCTAGACAACAACAAATTTGCAGCCCAGCGTTTTGGTATTCGTAGCATTCCTGCAGTCATGTATTTCAAGCAAGGAGAGCTGATGGAAACATTGGTCGGTGTCAAGCCCTATGAAGAGTTCAGCAAAGCCCTAGAAAACTGTTCATCATAGTCATAGTGTGATACCACAGTTACGCTACGATACCTAACTGAATATTATCCAACAACTCACTTCATTGGAAGTCTTTTAGAGATGTTTCAATGGAGAACCAAGTCACTATTCGGTGCTCGAATTGTGGCAATTAGGCTCAACATTTCTTGAGCGATCGCCTACCTGATAACTGTCAATGTTCAAGCAAGCAGGTTATGCAGACTGAATGCTCGACTTGTGACTATTTTCTATCGATGTGTTGACCGGAAGGTAAAATCCTAGAAGCCTATACCCCTGGCATTGAGAAACCCCTAGGCAAAGCCAAGAGTAAAAGCGATGCCAACACCTTAAATCCAGCTATAGAACGCATTCCTGTTAACGTTCTGCCTGTGATACCGTTGATACGATGAAATTTGGGAATCACTTTAATGTGATGACAAGAATACCTATGAAATAAACCATAGGCTACCGTTGTTATCTCTAGTTTCAAACTCTTCCAATTACTGTAGTGGAACACTATTCCTATGATGCAAGCAGACGAAATCATGACCAAGGACGTTGTCACGGTTCGTGGCTCGGCAACGGTCGCAGACGCCGTGAAACTCATGAAAGAAAAAGGGCTACGTGCCCTCATTGTCGAACCGCGTCATGACCAAGATCCCTACGGCATCGTTACCGAAACCGACATCATCTACAAAGTTGCGGCCTTTGGGCATGACCCCAAGAAAATGCGGGTTTACGAAATCATGATCAAACCCTGCGTCATCGTCAGCCCCGATCTGGGTGTGGAGTATGTCGCTCGGCTGTTTGCTCAAACGCGTATCCGTCGCGCTCCTGTAATCCAAGGGAAAGAGCTGCTGGGCATCATTTCTATTAGCGACATTCTCTTTAAGAGCGACTTTGTCGAAAAGCCCAAGCGGTTATTCATTGAAGATGAGATTGAAATTGCCCGCGAAGAAGCCCGTGCTGTTTGTGCAGAAAAAGGAAGTAATTCTCCAGAATGCGCAGTGGCTTGGGATGTTGTTGAAGAACTGCAGGCCGAGGCATCTCATCAGCGTAAAAAGGCACAAGCGTCTTAGCCTTCTTAGATATTTGGGGCGTCACATTAGGAAGGATCCATTTCATTTCATAGAAAATAATCGCTTCATGTAAGAGCAACACAGGAGAAGAGAACCATGATGAAAGCACGCGAGATCATGACAAAAGATGTGGTGACCATTCGAGGGTCTGCCACGGTTGCAGAGGCCGTTAAGCTGATGAAAGAAAAGGGCTTGCGTGCTCTGGTAGTCGAGCCCCGTCATGAAATGGATCCCTATGGCTTAGTCACCGAAACCGACATTATTTATAAAGTCGCCGCCTTTGGGCATGACCCCAAGAAGATGCATGTTTATGAGATCATGACCAAGCCTTGTGTTGTGGTTAACCCAGAGCTAGGTGTTGAATATGTTGCGCGATTGTTTGCTCAAACGCGCATTCGCCGTGCTCCCGTCATTCAAGGGAGCTTGCTGGGCATCATTTCTATCAGCGACATCCTCAGAAAAAGCGACTTTGTCGAACGACCCAAGAGTAACTTTGAGCTGTACTGCGAAGAAAATCCCAGCGCGATCGAAGCCCGAATCTATGAAGATTAGAGTGGGCGATCGCCTCAATTCTTATTTCGTTAACTCAATTGAGCCCGGAAACGGTTGATGCTAACGCCAAGGAAGAGGATGGCAAAGATGGCGAGGGCAAGGATATTGACCCAAAGTGCATCAATGCCGACATCTTTGAGGATGAGACTACGGGCAATCTGAACGTAGTGACGGAGGGGATCGAAGAAAGAGAGATGGCGGAAGAAGGGGGGCATGCTTTCGATGGGGGCGATCGCCCCCGAAAGCTGGATCAGCGGCACATTGAAGAAGAACGAGGTGAGGACCACCTGCTGTTGATTTTCGGCAAGCGTCGCTAGGAAAATGCCAAGGCCAATGCACACAAACAGGTAGAGGGCAGAAAGTCCCAAAAAGAGGAGATAGTTGCCGCGAAACGGAAGATCGAACACAAGTCGAGCCAGTGCCGATGCCAGCAACACATCCCCAAGCAGCAACACAAACAAGGGCACAATCTTAGCCATCAAGATTTCCCAGCCAGCGGCAGGGGTCATCAGCAGTTGCTCCAGAGTACCCACGTCCTTTTCGCGGATGACGGTGGTGGAAGACACGAGCGACCCCGTGAGGGTAAGAACAACGCCAATCACCCCCGGAACGAAGAACCAGCTACTCAGCAAACCGGGGTTGTAGAGAAACGTCACCTGGGTTTCGATAGGCAAAGATTCCGGTTGTCCGCTGGGTGGTGTTGTCAGCCCTTGGTTGTAGCGGTTGACGATTTGCTCCACATATCCCTGAGCAATACCTGCGGTGTTAGCATCAACTCCATCCACCAGAACCTGTACCGGGGCAGCTTGGTTCTCACTTAGCTCCTGGCTAAAATCCGGCGGAATCACCAATCCAGCCGTAATGCGCCCGGCACGTACTTGATCTCCCAACGCCGCCTGACTCTCCTCAAACGTACTGACTTGGAACACATCGTTTTCAACCAAAGCGGCGACCAGTTCGCGGCTATCGGCACTGCGGCTGTAGTCCGCAACGCCCAGATCCAACCCCGTCACTTCCGGGTTCAGTGCCAACCCAAACACCAGCAGTTGAACCGTCGGCGGAAACAACAGCAGAAATACAATCTGCTTGTTTCGCAGAATTTGCTGCGTTTCTTTGCGAATCAGTGCCCAAAGGCGACCACTAAAAAGACGACGAAGAAAATTCATGGGGAATTTTGGATTTAAGTGAACCAGAAATGGGGCGAACCTCAATCGGAGAACTGCATACGGTGGAGAATGCGGGTAGCAGCGAAGAAGAAGAAACCACCAATGAGGGCGATCGCCAAGGGTGCAAACCCAACTCCGGCCCAGCCTGTGCCGCGTACCAGAGCATCGCGGGTGATGAGGATGTAGTAACGGGCGGGGATCACGTTCGAAAGGGCAGAGAGGGGAAATGGGATGTTGTCGATGCGGTAGATAAAGCCAGAGAGGAGGAGGGCGGTGAGGAAGCCTGCGATCGCCGTCCCCTGAACTGCCCCGGTTTGGTTGCCTGTGCGAACGCCGACAAACAGCCCGAACGCAACGGCGGCAGCTAAGAAGACAATCGTTCCCACCAAGAGCGGAGTGGGATCGCCCTGGATGCGGATGCCGAAAAGAAGGGCAGCGACCACTAAGGTAATCAGGGCTTCCCCGATGCCGATAGCAATATAGGCCAGCTCTTTACCCAGCAACCATTCGGCAGCGCTCAGGTCAGAGGCATAGATCTGGACAATGGTACCCTGCTCCTTTTCGCGAACGGTAGCGATCGCCGCCAGCATCGAAGGGAAGACCCAGAGAATGACCCCAAAAATGCCAGGGACGATGTAGAACGCCTCTTCTCGACCGGGGTTAAACCACAGGCGCACTTCTGCAACGACCTGGGGACGGGGGCGATCGGGGATCAGATTATCACTGCGTAGGAAAAACTGTGTGGTGGCGCGAATCCCGTTTTGAATAACGCGGGCATTATTCACATCGGTTCCATCTACCAGCACTTGCACTTCGACAGAGTCTTTGTCCTTGATGGTGCGAGAGAAGTCGGGGGGGATGACCAGGGTGGCTTTGGCGATGCCGCGATCGATTGCCAGGGTCGGATCATTGTCCAGCAGCGGTGCAGGAACGAATTGTTGGGACGCAAAGATGCGCTCAACATAGCCACGGCTGAGTTGGCTATTGTCAAAATCCTGAATACTCAGGGGAATGTTTTTGGCTTCCAGTCGGATCGCGTAGCCGTAGATCAGCAACACGGCTAATGGCAGCAAAAAGGCGAGGGCGACGGTGAGGCGATCGCGCTGAAATTGCGATAATTCTTTCAAAAATTGAGCAAAAATTCGTCTCATTTCAACCCTGCAAAACTAGTCGACGTTTGCCCGTTGCACGATGCCGATAAACGCATCTTCTAGGGAGAAAGGAATCGGTTCGGCGGCGTGGATGGTGATGTCCTCAGCTTGGAGCCATTGGCGGAGCGTGGGGAGTTCCTGGTCGGGGTTATCGAGGACGATGTGAAGGCGATCGCCAAAAATGGACACGCGCCAGGGTTCCAGCCGATGCTTCAGCAAATCGGAGGCTGCCTGATTTTGGGTGGTTTGCATCTCTACCAGTTGCCCTGGCTGGTTGCCTTTGATGTCGCTGGGCGAACCTTGAGCAACTACTTCTCCCGCCACCATGAATCCCATGTTGTGGCAGTTTTCAGCTTCCTCCAGGTAGTGAGTGGTGACGAGGATGGCGGTGCCGCGATGGGCGAAGTCGCGGATTAAGCGCCAAAACTGCCGTCGTGCTAGGGGATCAACCCCCGAAGTTGGTTCATCTAGAAACAGAATGTCGGGCTCGTGCATGACTGAGGCTCCGAAGGCGACCCGCTGCTTCCAGCCCCCAGGCAGGCTAGCCGTGAGGGTATGCTCACGCCCTTGCAGCCCACAGGTTTCCAGCACCCAGTTAATTTTTTCTGGCTGCAACCGCTGGGGCACCCCGTAAACGCCACAGTAAAACGTAAGGTTTTGCAGAATGGTGAGGTCGTCGTAGAGGGTGAACTTCTGACTCATGTAACCAATGCGCGATCGCACATCGGCTCGGCTCAAATTCGCTGTTTCCCCCGCCAGTTCGATATGCCCGCTGGTGGGAGGCAGCAAACCGCAGAGCATTTTGATAACGGTGGTTTTGCCCGCTCCGTTTGCGCCCAAAAGACCGTAGATTTCGCCATAGCGAATCGTTAAATCCACCCCTTTCACGGCCTGAAAGGTTCCAAAGACTTTTTCCAAACCCTGGGTTGTGATGGCGATATCGCCCTTTGGCTTCCCAGCATGTTTCATCGGGAACGAGATATAAGGCGGATCAGACCCTTGCTGACGGAGGCGGTTGACGAAGACATTTTCCAGGGTGGGTGCATCCTGCCGCACGCTGTTGATGGGGATCTGGTGCTGTGCCAGGGTATCTCGTACCCGCTGTTCCCCCTGAGCCGCATCGGGCACGAGGATATCGAGGCGATCGCCAAAAGTTTGAATATCCACAAACTCGGGCGCGCCGCTAGCTTGTAAGGCTTGCTCCGCTGTTGCCACATCCCCGGCTCGTACCTCCAGCCGTTGCAATCCCAGACTGTCTCGCAGGTTTGCCAGGGAGCCGAGTTGCTGAATTTCGCCGCCATAGATCAGCGCAATTCGTTGACAGCGCTCCGCTTCATCTAGGTACGGCGTTGCGGCTACAACCGTGACGCCCTCTGCCGCGACGGCTGTCAGCAAATCCCAAAACTCGCGCCGAGAAACGGGATCAACCCCGGTGGTTGGCTCATCCAGCAACAGCACAGAGGGATTGGCAATGAGGGCACAGCAGAGCGCCAGCTTTTGCTTCATACCGCCGGAGAGTTGCCCCGCGCGGCGATCGCCAAAGGGTTCCAATCCCACCTGCTGCAACAGATAGGGTGCCCGCTTCGCGAACTGGGCATCGGGTACGCGCCGCAACCCGGCACTGTAGCGCAGGTTTTCCATCACGCTCAAATCGGTATAGAGCGAGAACTTTTGGGTGAGATATCCCAGGTTCAGCCGCGCTTCCCTCGGTGGCTTACCCAAAACACTGACCTCGCCAGCGGTCGCCTCCATCACCCCGGCCAAGATTTGAAACGTTGTTGTCTTGCCCGCACCATCGGGGCCAATCAGCCCAAAAATTTCTCCGGGTTGAACGACAACGGAAAGTCCCTTCACCGCCTCCAGATTGCCGTAGGACTTGCGGAGATTTTGCAGCGTAATGGCCGGGACACTCTCCGCAGATGTTCTGGGGGAAACTACCGTTTGTTCTGGAGAAAAAGCACTCATGACCCCTCTTCCATTTCCAAAAGGATGGCGCCATCAGCAGGCATACCCGGTTTGGCAAACCCATCGGGGTTCTCGATGCCGAGGCGGAGGCCAAAAGCTTGGGTGACGCGATCGTCCTGGAAATAGATGTTCTCAGGGGTGAAGGAGGCTTCGGTGTCAACGGCGATAACCGTCGCTTCCAGGGGTTCGTCAGGGGCAGAGTCGAGAAAGACCTGGGCGGGTTGCCCAACGCGAACATTGCCCACCTCGCCAGCGGGAATGAATCCCCGCATATAGACCTCATCGAGATTGACCACCGTGACCACCATCGTCCCAGCAGAGACCACCTCGCCCGGTTCCACCATCCGCGTTACCACGACGCCATCGATGGGGCTGCGAATCTCCAGATCATCCAGGCGAGCCGCAATCTCGGATTCGTTGGCGATCGCTCGCTCCACCTCTGCCTGAGCTGCGGCAAGCTGGGCATTGGCCTGCTCCAACTGTCGCTGCAAGCGAGTAATTTGCGCGGTGCGAATGTCGGGGTTGAGCTGGGTAGTTTCGGCCTGGGTCAAGCTTCCCTGGGCGGCTCCCACCTGGCGCTCTGCCGCTGCCACCGCTGCTTGCCGTGCGGCCACCGTCTCCTCTGCCGTCTCGAACCGAGTGAGTACTTCGTCAAACTGCTGTTGGGGAATCGCACCTTCAGCCACCAGGGTCTGGAAACGATCGCGCTCCACCCGTGCCAGACGCAACTCTGCTTCTGCCTGCTGCACCTGGGCGCGTGCCTGAGCAAGCTGGGCTTCTGCGGTGGCCACCTGTGCCTCTGCCTGGTTCACACGCCCAGCGGTGTCTCCTTGCGATTGTTGCAAAGTCAATCGGGCTTCCTGAATCTGGCTTTCAATCACCCCAATTTGGCTGCGCGCCTGGGTCACTTGTTGTTCTGCGGCGGCTCGGCTGGCCTGTGCGGCTGCCAGTTGTGCCTGGAGTTCCTCTGCGTCGAGTTGGGCGATGACCTGTTCGGCTTCGACGCGATCGCCCTCCCGCACCGCCACCGATTCGATACGTCCACCAACTTTTGCCCCCAGATCCGTCTCATAGCCCTCGATACGTCCACTGAGTTCGATCGCCGTATCAGCGTCCGAAAAGAACCAGGTTCGGACACCAAAAGCGACCCCTGCTAGTAACAACCCGCCGGGGATTAGCCACCAAAGCTTCTTAGCGCGGGATGGTTGAGGCGATCGCCCCATTTCCGAATCGTCCACTTTACCGGAAGCACCGGGAGAATCAGAAGGTGCAAGTTGAGTCATGGTCAACAACCCAAAAAATTACGAATTGCCAGTCGTTTGAGGAGGGTCTGAGAGCAGCAACGACAATCCACGGAACCCATGCCTGTGTTGAGTCGCGCAAAAGCGCTACGGATGTGAATTTGACTTCAACGGGAATCCTTCACGAAACCCAAATGCTTTGTTAGGAGGGAAAGTGGAACTTCTTTTGCCCAGAGTTGATACGAGCTGCTAATAGCTATACTATACGGTATAGTTCATACCTTTTCAATTATCCTCTTGAATAATTGACTAAACATTGCCATGTCTCCTATGCCCACTGAGTCTGCGATCGCTGAGAAACGCCAACAAATCCTACAAGGCGCAATGGAAATTTTTTTGCACCAGGGATATGAAGGCACGAGTATGGATCGCGTTGCGACTGCTGCAGGCGTTTCCAAGATCACAATCTACAAACACTTCGCGGACAAAGAGGGCTTATTCACGGCGTTGATCGAGCAAATTGCAGAACAGCGGTTCAATCGAGTGCTGGGAGGCATCTACCTAGAGAAGGAGCCAGAGGAAGTTTTGCGTCACATAGCAACCCAGATATTGCAGTTAATCGCTTCGGACGAGCAATATGTGGCATTTTTTCGATTGATCATGGGGGAATCCGGGCGGTTCCCGGAACTTGCTCAGCTCTTTGTTCGGGCACTGCCACAGCGGGCGTGGAAGGTGCTGGGAAATTACTTTGCAACCCACCCAAAGTTGGACATTGCGAATCCAGAAGCAACAGCACGCATCTTCACCGGAACCGTGATTAGCTATGCCATAACCCAGTACATTTTGCATGGAGAGCAAATTGCGCCGATGCCCTCTGATGTGCTCATCGAAAATCTAGTGCATTTGATCGTAAATCAGTCGAGTAGTTGAACTTATATCAAATCCGGTTGAAGAACCCAAATAACGTTTGTGCCCGCTGCAAAGCAGCGGGCACAAACGTTATTTGGGTTTTACGGCTATTTAACCGGATTTGATATTAGACCCTTATCGATTCAGGCGATCGCTCGCAATAAAATGCCCGATGACAGCACATTATGCCCCGCTAATGATGTCCGATAGCTTAGAACCATGCCTCAATCAGAATTACCCATTGAGAGAATTATTTTTTCTTAGAAGGGGCACGGTACGTTCCTTCTAAGAAAAAATAATCATTGGATTCTGCGCCCCTCTGTTTCAGCCATCTCTTAATCAGCCATCTCTTAAATGGTTGTTTGAAACGTTAGTTTTTCTGTACACTGCCACGAACAACTAATACCTTTCACATCCGATTTCACAAATCATTTGAGATCGGTATAACGAACGGGATAGATAGGGGGTCGCTGGTTGTGCTCCATCGCATCTTGTGGGTGACGATACAAATCGATGAAACGTGATAGCTCCAGTCCACCCATGTGACCATTTATCTATCTAGAGATTTTCCGGGAAAGATTTCCATGAATCGGAATAGTGAGATGAGTTGGAGAAACTTAGATTATGGGTAATCTGTTTTTTAAGTAAGGTTCAATGGAAGCGTTCCGAATATTTTTTAGAGCAAAGCTGCCTGATAGAAGCAAACTATATGAACGTTTAAGGGGGCAAACGTTAGCAATCTGAGGATGCGTTATCAAAATTGTAGTAAAAATGATCGCCTCCCATTTGCTCGCTATTTACAAGTGGTTCCTGTAGATGTCGAACTAGACGGAAAGTTAGATAAGCGGAAGGGATCACCCGCAACTCAGAACAACGTGTGTAAAGAAATGTGTTTATACTGATAAAACAACTGGGTAATTTGCTTATTCCATTGAAACAAGCTGCTAAATTAACCTACATCGTTTTAACAAGCGATAATTTGATCCCTCGGAGCGCGATCGCTATTTCAGTATTGCTAGGTGCTCGTGCAGAGCTTGTCCAGTTGCTTGTTTCGCCTTCCTCTCCTGCTAACCTCTCCTGCTATGTGGAAATGGGGATCACTCATTTCCTACGCCCTTGACATAGCTGCAAATGAGTTGCGATCGGCACGGGTTTGATTCATTGCTGTTTTTCCTGTAATGTCCGTGCATCTCAATAGTTGTGTATCTGTTCGTGCATCTCATGTCCGTGCATCTATTCACGATCTCCTTTATCTGTAGGAGTTGACTTATGGTAATGCTTCCCGCCTGCTCTTCCTATGACATCGAGCTACCCGAATGGTTGCAGCGGTGCCTGCGTCCTGAGTCAGCTAGCGTTCCTGCCAATGGAGCCTCGGCAGAGAGAACTCCAGAGTTGGATATGGCGCTAATCTGCAACGCCTTTCAGTTTGCCTACGAATTACACGAAGGGCAGCGACGAGCGTCGGGCGAGCCCTACATTGCCCATCCGGTAGCGGTGGCGGGGTTGCTGCGGGACTTGGGGGGCAGCAGCAGTATGGTGGCAGCCGGTTTCCTGCATGACGTGGTAGAAGACACCGATATCACCCTGGAGGAACTGGAGCAGCGGTTTGGGGAAGATGTGAGCCGTCTGGTGGAGGGGGTGACCAAGCTCTCGAAGTTCAACTTTTCCAGCAAAACGGAACGGCAAGCCGAGAACTTCCGGCGGATGTTCCTAGCCATGGCTCAGGACATTCGGGTGATTGTGGTGAAGTTGGCAGACCGACTGCACAATATGCGAACGCTGGAGCATCTACGCCCAGAGAAGCAACGGCGGATCGCCCAGGAAACGCTGGAAATCTTTGCTCCCCTGGCCAACCGCTTGGGGATCGGTCGGTTCAAGTGGGAACTAGAGGATTTGTCGTTCAAGTATTTGGAATCCGATGCCTATAAGCAGATGCGGGATCTGGTCATGGATCGGCGAGCCGATCGCGAAGCCTATCTAGATGAAGCGATCGCCCTTCTCCGTCCCAATCTAGAGAAAGCCGGGATCGGGATCGCTGAGATCAATGGTCGGCCTAAGCATCTCTACGGCATCTACAAAAAAATGGAGCGCCAGCAGAAGGAGTTCCACGAAATATTCGATGTCACGGCGATTCGCATCATCGTTAATCGAAAAGAGGACTGCTACCGGAGTTTGGCGATCGTCCACGACAAGTTTCGCCCGATCCCCGGTCGCTTCAAGGACTACATTGGCTTGCCCAAGCCCAACCGCTATCAGTCGTTGCATACAGTCGTCATTGGTCCCCAGGGGCGTCCCATTGAGGTACAAATTCGTACCGAGGAAATGCACCATATTGCCGAATATGGAATCGCCGCCCATTGGAAATACAAAGAGGCCGGACATTCCGGTAGTAAGCTGACGTCGGATGACGAGAAATTTACTTGGCTCCGGCAACTATTGGACTGGCCCAGTGACCTGAAGGATGCTCAGGAATTTCTCGACAATGTGCGGACGAACCTGTTTGAGGATGAGGTCTTTGTCTTCACGCCCCAGGGGGATGTGATTGCGCTGACACAAAAATCAACACCCGTGGATTTTGCCTACCGGATTCATACAGAGGTGGGCAACCATTGTGCGGGAGCCAAGGTCAACGGGCGCATTGTCACCCTGGATACGCCACTTCGCAATGGCGATATCGTTGAAATCATCACCCAGAAAAACTCTCACCCCAGTCTGGACTGGCTCAACTTTGCGGTAACGGCAGGGGCACGGAATCGGATTCGTCAGTGGTATAAGCGATCGCACCGCGACGAAAACATGCAACGGGGTCGCGACATGTTAGAGAAGGAGCTGGGCAAACAGGGCTTTGAAGCGTTGCTCAAGTCAGAGCCTGCTCAAGCCACTGCCGAGCGCTGCAATTATCAAAATGTGGATGATTTGCTGGCAGCACTGGGCTACGGCGAAGTGACCCTCAATTTGGTGGTCAATCGGCTGCGAGAAGAAATCAAAGCCCGTCAGCCCATTACTCCCGCTCCAGAGCTAGCCTTGTTGGACGAAGTTCTACTGCCTGTCTCAGAACCCACTCCCTTGCCATCTTCCGGTACGCCGATCGTCGGGATCGAAGGGTTGCTCTACAGCATAGCGGGGTGTTGCAATCCCATCCCTGGCGAGCCAATCATCGGTGTGGTGACTATGAGCGGTCGTGGCATTTCCATTCATCGCCAAGACTGCAAAAATGTGGAGCAGATTCCGGGCGATCGCCTCATTCCCGTCAGTTGGAACGAGCCAGATGGCAGCAGTCGCCCTCAAACCTACCCCGTCGATTTACAGATTGAGGTGATTGACCGAGTGGGTGTCCTCAAAGATATCCTCTCTCGCCTCAGCGATTCCAACATCAATGTCCGCAGTGTCCAGGTCAAGACCTATCCCGGACAGACCGCTGCTATCAACCTGGGTATCGATGTCCAGGACCATTCCCAACTAGAGCGGACCTTTACCAAGATCCGCAAGATGAGTGATGTGCTCCAAATGCGCCGCGTCTGCGAAGTCAATGCCAAAGGCGGATGTGAATCTCTCTAAACGCCTACAGCAGACGTTGCTGCCTCAGGGTATGAATTTTTTCTGCAACCCTGGCCTACAGCAGTTTGCTGACGTATGGCTTTTCCATGCTGAAACCAAGATTGCTGATTACCACAAGGCATTAGGAGGACGGGTTTGGGGAGCCGGACTAGGAAGCGGTGCAGGGTTTGGGGTGCTCTGGGCAATGCAATTGACGTATTGTGGGAAGCCATCAATGTCGATGGATGCCTGGTTGCCCTGGGCATTGAGGATAATCTGCCCATCCGTATAGCGCACGCCCGACCCGGTGGGTACCTGCGAAAGGTAGTACACAATGCCATCTAGGATGATCTCGACCTGCTCAGTAAAATAGGTTGCCTGGAACTGTCGTCCATCCTGGCAAATATAGAGAATCGCATTGGGATTAGGTGCGGGCGTTTGTATGGGTGCTGGAGTTGGGGTCGGGGTCGGGGTCGGGG
>JADEXA010000142.1 GCA_015207365.1 Vacuolonema iberomarrocanum LEGE 07170 | reverse complement strand
AATCAAAGGTCGTGTTTTGCACAAACCACTCAAATAGCCACTTGAGCCGAGTAAACGACTGGGCTAAGCCGCAAAAGCGGCGAACCCACGTCTTCGTGGCTAACCAGATATCCTCGATCGGATTTTGCTGTGGACAGTGTGGGGCAAAGCACACACAATGAATCTGCCACTCTTGCTCCGGTTTCTCCTCATTCAGCTGCGCTAAAAACTGCCGCACAACCTCCGAGCGATGATAGCTCGCTCCATCCCACAACACCAGCAACCGTTGGTTGGGCGACTGGTGCTGTAAATAGCGCAGATAGTTGACGGTATTCTCCGAATTACCCGCGTCAAATGCTTTGATTAGGACCTCACCGCTGAGATAGTCCACTGCGCCATAGTAGGTCTGTTTTTGCCGTTCATTCACCACCGATACCCCAATCGCCTCGTCCGTTCTCCCCCACACATAGCCGTTGAGGTCTCCCCAAAGCAAATGGCACTCATCCAGCATTAGGACTCGCACCGTTCGGCTTTCAATCTGCTCTCGGTAGCTTGCCAGTAACCGGCGAATTTCAGTTTTTTTTTCGCAACGGCTTGGGGGTCAGCTTTCGGATTGACCTGGGTGGTTTTCTTCCAACTCATCCCGGCGGCCTCAAACAGGTCGTAGTAGCTTTGCTTGGATTCGTAGACCACATCATACTGCTCGGCTAAGTGATACTCCAGCTCTCCTACCTCCCAGCGGTCTTTGGTTTGTAACCACTGCAGCACTGCTTCTCGCTGTTCCGGGTTCAAGTCGCTGATGCGACCTTTGTGTTTGAGGCGTAGGCCTGCGAGGCCTTCGCGTTCATAGGCTTGCTTCCAGCCACTAATCGAACCCGTGGAGACATCCAGGATTTGGCGGATGGCTTCATAGCTGTAATCCTGATACATCAGCTTTAGAGCTAAGGCTTTTCGCATTTCACGGGCATCCGGATTACCCGCAATGAATCCTTGTAATTCTTCTACTGCAGTTTGGGAAGAGGTATTGACCACCGAAGTAACCTGGATACGACTCGACCTCTGTATTTTCCCTTACTCCCTTCAAAAATCAAAACGGATTGCTATA
>JADEXA010000032.1 GCA_015207365.1 Vacuolonema iberomarrocanum LEGE 07170 | reverse complement strand
ACACCTGGGAGATTTTGACCTCCTTGGCCGCCACCGCTCAGCAGCAAGGTGTTTCCTTTATTGATTGGGTGGCTGAGGCCATGACCTTACCCCCTCTCTCCCCAGACGATTCCCGCTAAACAAATACACGCGGCCACACCATCAACAAATTCACTTAGGATGACGCAAGTCTTGCGTAAGTCCTGACCAAGAAAGTCTAAAAACCAACGATTCTCTTTTACTGGGAGGGCTCATACAACGCATCTACTCTCCCAGCAAAGACTCATGACAGGCATTGCGTTGACAACCCTTGGTAAATGTGAGGGCTTACAACAAATAGTTGGTGCTGGCGTCCGTAATATTGCTTCTCTCAATCGTTCCAGTATAGAAATATTGCAGAGACCTCGCGAACGGAAGAGGGTCGGGCAAGCTAAAGATAGAGCGCTTCGTTTTTACAATATTTCTATGCCTCAGCTACCGATGGAGGCAACCCCGCTTATCCATCATCCCAATGCTATTCACCCTAAAAAGCAGCTTGGATTGAATCATACCGAGATAAATTTGAAGCTTATCCACCATCCCAATCCCACTCACCCCAAAGAGGTCTCTACATGAATATTCAGGAACTTATGTCCTGTTATCAGAGGGGAGAGCGCGACTTCTCGGACGTCAATCTGGCGGGAGAGAACCTCAACAGTATTCATCTATGTGGCGTAAACCTGGCCCATGCCAACCTGAATGGTGCCGACTTAAGCCGCGCAAATCTGACCAATGTCAACCTAGAAGGTGCATTTCTCTATGGTGCTGAGCTGAGCTATGCTCGCCTAGGTTATGCCAATCTCAGCAATGCTACCCTGACGAAATCAACGCTGACAGGAGTTTATCTTGCCCATGCTAATCTCACTGAAGCCAAGCTCAGTGGGGCCGTTTTGCGCGGAGTGAATTTGCGTCAGGCCGACCTCACAGGCGTCAATCTTTGTGGCGCAAATCTGTACAACATCAACTTGCGTTCGGCAAACCTGACAGATGCCAACCTCAATTGGGCAAACCTTTGTGGTGCAAGGCTTAGTGGTGCAATTTTTACCCGCACCAAAATGGTAGGCGTCAAGCTGTCCCATGCTTATCTCAATGGCACAAACCTGCGGTATACCGACCTCGATGGGGTCAACCTCAGCGAAGCGAAGTTAAGTGGGGCAGACTTTTCTCACGCAAATCTGGCTGCGGCCAACCTCAATCACGCTCATTTGCGACTGGCAACGCTACACAACACCCACCTTCATGCTGCAAATCTGGCATGGGCCGACCTCTCGCAGGCGGATCTGACTCGGGCTGATTTGAGCGGTTGTAACTTAACGCATACGAACCTAAACGCCGCGCGACTGACAGAAACAAACCTAAATGCCGCCGACTTGAGTCGTGCCAATTTGCAAGGTAGCAATCTGGAGGACGCTTACCTGTGGGCTGCGACAACGGATCATCCCCCACTCACTCCTGAAGTCCCTTCCAATGACTCTTTGTCCGCTCATAGCCATACCGACATATCAGAACAATCTAATCTCTCCAAGAGCAGGCTATTCCGCAATCGTCGAATGCTCCTCTCAGTGATTTGAGCCGATGGTTGCTGCGATCGCCAGCCATATCAAATCTGGGTAGAAAAACCCAAATATCGTTTTTCACCCAGATTTGATATTACGTATTTTGTCGATGGTGTGGCCGCGACGCGGCCACACCATCAACGGATTCACTCAGAATGACGCAAGTTTTGCGTAAGTTCTGCCTAAATCTTCTGGGATCCATTTTCTGAAATCATCTCAGAAAAAGAATCTCAGAAAATGGTGTGGGATGAATTTGTAGTGCATAAGTCAAAACGTATGGGAATTATGAGGATGTTGTGAGAGTTTGCAATTTCTGGCGATCGCCGTTTTGGAAACTAAAATAGACGCGATTCTTTATTCACCTGACGACCATCCGAATATTTCACACTATGAAACGTCCTGTTGCCTACTTTGCTGCCAGTATGCTACTCGTCATTAGCCTAGCCGCCTGTCAATCGCAATCAGTCTCTGAGTCTGATGAGGTTGAGAATCCAACAACTGCCGAAGAGGAAATAGCCGACATTGAGCCAGACGATGCAGCAACGAGTGCTGGCCGCGTTTTTCCCTCTGATTTTGAAGATGCCTGCAACGGCGCGCCGGTTCCTCAAGCTGCAGCTTACGAGCAAACAGTCGGAAGCATTCATCCCGTTTATGTGTTCTATCGCGAAACCGCAGACGATTCCTTCATTCAGGGCAGCGGACGCGTTCCCGAAGCCTGGGAAGTGCCCTGGGAAGATGCTGCAAACGCACAGTTGGTTGTTTGCCTCACCCCGGTCGAGCGCACCCTCAATCAGTCCTGCGAATTCACCAGCGATGACGATCCCGATACCTACACCCTCGAAATTTATGACACCGTTTATGAAATATCGGTGCGAGCCGCGCAAACGGGAGAAGAGTTGGAGTCAACCAGCCTGGATTTGAAAGCCGACGAGTGCCCTATGTTCCACATGTTCACGGAAGGCGAACTGGTGGACCAGCGAAATGCAGATTTTGAGCAGTCGTTGGTGGAATTTGTGAAGCCCTACGTGCAGCCAGAAGCCTAGCTATCGACATGCAAGGATCAGTTGGGTCTAGCTATCTTTGCATGTTGCGCAGCTTTAGAGCTGATCATTCAAGTTATTGAAAGCCCCGCGCTGCTGGGCTTTCAATAACTTGATCCGGTCTGATCTCAATGCGTAAGGCTATACTTAGACATTTTTTATTCAGCCGTCCCTTCGGAAGACGCTTCGATTGGCAGAAACTCTAGATTGAATTCCAGATTGTCTAACACAATTCTTGCGTCGGCCCAATAAGCATCCGCCATTTCAGTCGGATATTGCAGGATTACCTGAACAGCTTGCCCGGCTGTCTCACCGATCAGAATATGCCCCGATTCTTCCTGGTCTGTGCTGAAGTCGATCACCTCCGTTACCCATGGGTACGGAAAATCCTCAGCTCCCTCCTGGGTGCTATCGATGGTCCAGCCTGCATTTTCGAGCAGCCCATTGGGACCTTTGACAAAGATTTCATGGTCGGCAGCAGTGGTCGTTCCCGCTGGCAGAAAGATGTGGATTTCTGCATCATCCATTGCATTGCCCTGGGGCACAAAAGAAAAGGTGAAACCACAGCCTTCGCCAGAACACCCTCCGTCACCTTGCATGGTGTCGGGATATTGAGCCGTCACTGGAAAGTCGAAGGCCTCGCCATCGTAGGTTTGCAGATTTTCGTCTGTCGTTGCGTCAATACCTGAATCAACCACAACGGGAGGGTCAGGAATTGCCTCCGTCGTCGATTCTGAGGTCGTATCCGACTGAGGAGTCGAGGAGGCGGAGGTACAGGCTGTAGCGGCGATCGCCAGGATCAGTCCAGCCAAAATCAAAGAAAAAGAGTGATGTTTCGTCATAGAGGTTGCGCGTCAATTCTCAACGGCCAAATTTCGTTGTCTACAAGCAAAAACGCTTGGCGCTCCCGAGATATTGGTCTAAGGCTAAATTGCATTTTCATGGAATGGGATCCGTTACCGTCCGATTATCGGTGTATCAAAAAACGTAACTCAGGCCGACGATCGTCTATCCATCCCTTAGAGTCAAATCACATTCACCTCAGGCAATGGCTTTCAGGAATTCCGTCGCCTATTCTTGTGACCATTGCGCAGAGGCTATTTTCTTGAAGCTGATACAGCCAGTGTGACCCATGCTGAATTCTATTTTTTCTCGTATGCGATCGCCCCTCATGCTTGGTTTAAGTAGCATGCTAGGGGTTTTGGCCTGGGGCATCATTGCCTCCTCTCCGGTAGCGATCGCCACAGATATCCCTGCGCCAGAGTCTTCGGGCGATCGTCCCATATTGCGGCAGATTTGGGCGTATGAAAACTACCAGCAAGTCGTCCAGGAGACGGCTGATATGGTCGCTGACCAGAGCATCTGGAATCTTGTTCAGCGCTATGGCCTCCAAGTTATGAATATTACCTGGGAAGACACGGGGCGCTATCAAAACTCCACCGTCGGTCCCAATATCAGCGACATGACGATTCAGGTGCAGCAGGAAGATCCCATCACTGGCGATCTGTCGATGTCTCTGATGCCCGTGATTCGCTACCCTAACTTCACCGACCAAACAGCAGACTTGCCCATCGACCAATTTCAGCTCCTGGTGGGCAATCACCAGGGAGAAGACCTGGAAGCTGTTCCCTTGCGAGACGTGCTGGACAACCTGCGCGACTATTTAACCGAGCCAGATTCTTGGGACGGCGACGAAACTTCGCTATTGGCCGAGCGCGATACTCATGTGATGGTCAGCGCCCAAGCCTGCTTCCTGCCGATTCCCCAAGAAGGCATGGCCCAGTTCAATCCTGTGCTATTCAACTATCAGTCCTACGAGGGTGATCCGGCGGTGTTGACGATCCTGGCGACCCGCGAGGGCACCAGCATCACGGTGATCGACAATACCCGCGATCGCGTCGAATCGGGCTGGATGTGGGGGCAACGGCTATTTTTCAACAGGGATGGCGATCGCGCCAGCTTCACCGGACAGCGGATTAGCGATTTTCAGACCGACGCCGATCGCCCAGGCGATCCCCAGGCCAGCGTCGCGGGCGAAGAGGGGCTGAACATGGTGATGCTGATCCAAGTCCCCCTGCGTCAACAGCAGGCGATGCGATTTGACGCACCGCTTCCTGCATCGCCCCTCGGTCTTTCGGATGCCGCCCCAGCCATGGAGAGCGAGCGCCAGAGCAATGTCGAGGCAGCGGTGATCGGGCATGGTGATATTGAAGGCCCCTTCACTGAAATCGATGGATTGTCCATCGAGCGCGACCCCCGCTTCCCGATTCGGGTGACGGTGCAGTTCTACAAAGCCACCAGCAACGGCGTGGTATCTGAGACCGATGTCCAGCAAATTCGTCAGCAAATTGCGCGGGTCTACGAGGATGCAGACTATGTAGGCAGCTTGGTCGTCGATGGCTCGACAGGACGCCCCACAGAGCACGACGGGGAGCAAACCGAACCGGAGAATTGGTGGGAAATCTTCTGGCAACATTATCGCGATCGCATCCAATCATCCGATTAGTCTTCTTTTCACGGAAGTAAACGCCCCTGAAGCTGACGCAGTCCGCCGTCGCGGACTGCGTTCTTATAACCGCAACGCCGATTGACTGACAAAGCTCCCGGAAACCTCACATCTTCCGTCGGTTGGCGTTGAGCAAAGCATTCGTGAAACGACTCCGCAAGCGTTATACCAATTCGCTAAGAATCCACTACAGATAATTTTTTGAAAGCCCCGCGCTGCGGGGCTTTCAAAAAATTATCTGGTTTTGGTTTTTGTAGAGTTGATATTACCCCAACATGATTGCCACTATCAATTCGCGAAGAACCAACGACTGACCATCTTGGAGACCCTTGCACTGTGGGATTTCAAAAAAAGATCGGGTTTTGCTTCCCATAGAATTGATACAGACTCAAACTGTCATGGAAAGGGAAACTGCGCCCATGAAAACCATTGGCTTGATTGGCGGCATGAGCTGGGAATCGTCGCTGGAATACTATCGCATTATCAACGAAACCACGAAAGCAAAGCTAGGCGGGTTGCATTCGGCAAAGATTGTGATGGTATCTGTAGATTTTGCAGACATTGAGGCACTGCAAAATCAAGAACGTTGGGACGAGGCTGCGACGGCCATGGTAGTAGCAGCGCAACAACTAGAGCGAGCGAGCGCCGATTGCGTGGTGCTTTGTACCAACACGATGCACAAACTGGCAGAGGCGATCGCCGCTAACATTTCCATCCCATTCCTGCATATCGCAGATGCAACCGCTGCTCGTATCCAGCACGCCGGATTGCAAACGGTAGGGTTGCTAGGCACGCGGTTCACGATGGAGGAAGACTTTTATCGAGGGCGGCTGGTGAAAAAGCATAGATTGACCGTGAATGTGCCGGAGGCGGGCGATCGCGCTACCATCCATCGCATCATCTACGACGAACTCTGTCTAGGCATCATCAAGCTGGACTCGAAAGCGGCTGTTCTGGCCATCATCGAGCGGCTAGTGCAGGGTGGTGCAGAGGGTATTATCCTCGGCTGCACCGAAATTGAACTGCTGATTTCCCCCGATGCCTGCGACATCCCACTGTTTCCTACCAGCCGCGTCCATGCCGAAACAGCAGTGGAGTGGGCATTGGCGTGAGCAGGGCTGACTCGTGCAAAAGGGCGGGGTGTTTCGGGCGATCGCCAAGCGATCCCTTTTCACAACCCCCACTTTGACAGGACTTACATCCAATCCGGTTAAACAGCCGTAAACCCAACTATCGTTTGTGCCCGCTGCTTTGCAGCGGGCACAAACGATAGTTGGGTTCTTCAACCGGATTGGATATGACGCATTTTGCTGATTTTGTGGCCGCCACGCGGCCACAAAAATCAACGAATTTACCCAGGATGACGCAAGTTTTGAGTAAGTCCTGTTGATGATGAACGATTGGGCAGTACTTACACGACTGGGTTAAATATTAGACAAAACGGTGCGGGCAGCTTCAAGGGTGCGATCGATGTCGGCATCCGTGTGGGCCAGAGAAGTGAACCCCGCCTCAAACTGGGAAGGAGCCAGATAGATGCCCTGCTCCAACATGCCACGATGGAAGCGCGCAAATTTTTGCAGATCCGACTTCTTCGCATCCTCATAGTTATGAACCGGGCCTTCGTTGAAGAAAAAGCCAAACATAGCGCTGAGGGAACCGCCCGAGGCAGCATGTCCAGTTTCTTCGGCAACCTCCAACATGCCCTGGGCAAGGCGGCTAGTGGCTTGCTCTAGATACTCATAGGTGCCAGAGCGTTGCAAAATTTCCAGAGTCTTGATCCCCGCCGTCATCGCCAGAGGATTACCAGAGAGCGTGCCGGCCTGATACATGGGGCCAGCCGGAGCAACCATTTCCATAATTTCCTTACGACCGCCATAGGCGCCAACGGGTAGACCGCCGCCAATAATTTTGCCAAGGGTGGTGAGGTCAGGCGTGATGCCAAATTTTGCCTGGGCGCCCCCATAGGAAATGCGGAACCCGGTCATGACTTCGTCGAAGACGAGCAGTGCGCCATGCTCATTCGTGATTTCGCGCAAGCCAGCTAGGAATCCAGCATCGGGCTGGATGAAGCCTGAGTTACCAACAACGGGCTCCAGAATAACCCCCGAGATCTCGCCAGGGTTTTCAGCAAACAGCGCTTTGACGGCTTCTAGGTCATTGTAGGGAGCCGTCAGGGTATTCGCAGTGGTGGATTTGGGAACTCCCGGAGAATCGGGCAATCCCAGAGTTGCCACGCCAGATCCGGCCTTCACCAGGAACATATCAGCATGTCCGTGGTAGCACCCTTCGAACTTGATCACCTTATCCCGCTGGGTGTAGGCCCGCATTAGGCGTAGCACAGCCATACAGGCTTCGGTGCCAGAGTTGACAAAGCGCACCATTTCAATGCTGGGAACCGCATCGATGACCATCTCTGCCAATAGGTTTTCCTGCCGGCAGGGGGCACCAAAACTCGTCCCTTTATCGAGGGCATCATGCAATGCTTGAATCACATCGGGATGGGCATGGCCACAGATAGCCGGTCCCCAGGTGCCGATGTAGTCAATGTACTGATTGCCATCAACATCCCAGGCATAGGCTCCCTTGACCCGATCGAAAACGATAGGTTGCCCACCCACAGAACGAAACGCACGCACGGGAGAGCTCACACCACCGGGCATCAGCTTTTGTGCTGCTGCAAAGATATCGTCAGAATGGGTGGTCTTGAGAGAAGTAATGGTAGTCAAGATAGTCTCCTATTAAAAGCAATCTATGAAAGCCATGAAACGATGAAAAGTGGCAACGGTTGACGAAAAGCAAAGGGTAGCAGGTGTAGCCATTTGTTCTAACGATGCATAGACGCTAGAACAAAATCCAGGGGCAATACCAGCGATGATTGCTCTCAAGGAGAATTGAGCATTAGCCTGCATTCGTTCTTATACCATTCATTCGTTGACCCAGCGGTAGCTTAGAAGGATTAAAGTAGTGCGATTGCTATCTGTATCCTGTCATTTAGCAGCGATCGGCAAAATAGCCGACAACGGTTGCACTGTCCTCATTCACTGTCCTAATTATTTCATGAGGTTAGTGGAAGTGGCGGAGAGATGCTGTCTTAATGAAGTTATGCAAAGTAATATGTCCGTAAGATCCACAGGGCTGGTTAATATATGGAGATAGTGATCGCAAATTTGGTAGAGATTTTACGGAGAAAGCTGGTCGTGTCCTGCCAGGCTCCTGCTGATTCTCCATTACATGATCCACATATCATCGCTGCGATCGCCCAAGCAGCCGTAGACCGGGGCGCAGTTGCCGTCCGGATTGATAGCCCGCCACATATCCAGGCCGTTCGTCGCCAGGTATCTGTGCCAATTATTGGTCTTTGGAAACGACAATTCCCGGATTCAGAGGTGTACATTACCCCGCAGTTTCGGCAGGCGCAAGCTGTTGCTCTGGCAGGAGCAGATATGATTGCAATTGATGCAACGCTGCGCCCACGACCTGGAGGCATTTCCCTACCGGAATTGATTGCTCGCATTCATACCGATTTGAAAAAGCCTGTTATGGCTGACATTGATACGGTAGAGAGTGCGATCGCCGCCGCAACTGCTGGAGCCGACTTCATCGGCACAACGCTCTATGGCTATACGTCAGCAACTCAAGACCAGGATCCTCCTGGTTTCGAGATATTGCAGGAACTAACCCAGACCCTCAAACATCCAGTGATCTGTGAGGGTGGGATCGCAACTCCTGCCATGGCAAGAAAAGCGCTTGACCTTGGCGCTCACTGTGTGGTGGTCGGAACGGCGATCACTGGCGTTGATGCTCAGACCCGCGCATTTTGTGCTGCACTTGGCAATCCGTCTTTTCACTGATTTCTGATTTCTGGAAACCGTTATTTCCGGGTTGTTTCAAACGAATGCTGGCTCTAGACTAGCTAATCGCTGGCTTTAGATTACTGTCACGAAAAAACAGATAAATCGGATATTGCCTAAACCTGGAATGAATCGAATGTTGCAGAATACGGGCAAACTATTACCAGCAGTAGCCTCAAATCAGACATACAGTTAATTCATCCCGCCATCGGGCCGTACCAGCCATAGAGTCAATCGCTGACCTGCCGCCAGTCCAGTGATTGGCCTAGCGCATTTCAAGAATCTAAAACAAGGAGACGAATCAGGTGAGTGGGGATCTCGAAGCAGGTAGTAGTCATCAAACAACGCTTCGAATTTTGGTTGTCGACCGTCCCGACAGCCCCCTTTTTGCGCGTCTTCAAGAATTAACGCCCCTTACTACCGCCATTGGTGAGTCGACCCTTGTCTCTGATCTAGACAGCATTCGCCAGCAATTTCAAAGCAATGATTACGACCTGTATTTGATTGCCCATGACCCAGGCCAGCAAGATGGTCTAGAGTTCCTGCGAGAAGCGCTTCGACAAGGGTGTGAAAAACCTGTTGTGCTGTTTCCGCTGGAGGATGATGGGATGCTGGCCAGAGCTGCGCTAGATCTGGGAGCAATGGATTGTCTACCCCAGCGACAGTTGGATGACTTTTTGCTCAAACATATTGTGCGTTGGGGGGTAGGGCGATCGCAGCTGCAACGCAAATTGCAACAGAGCCAACAAAATCAAGCCTTGATGGAAACGGCGATCGCCTATCTTCATACGGGCGTTTTTATTCTGGATCCGAGTCAACCCAATACCCCAATCATCTTTGCAAATTCGGCTTTTCAGCAGTTGACTGGCTATCTGTCTGAGGAGCTGTATGGGCAGCCCCATAGCTTACTCTATGGCGAAGAGACCGATCCCGACACCATTGCTCACCTGGAATGGGCGATCGCCGCTGGCGAAACCACCACCTGCACCCTCCTGAACTACCGGAAACAGGGCGAAACCTTCTGGAGTGACCTGGGGATTTACCCGATTTACGATCAATTTCGCCAACTCAGCCATTTCATTGGTCTGCAACGGGATATCACTATCCACCGTCAAGCTCACCTGACCCTTGAGCAACTCCGCCATCAAAACGAGCTGATTCTCAACTCCGCTGGGGAAGGCATTTATGGGCTCGACCTAGACAATACCGTTACCTTTATCAATCCCGCTGCCGCCCGGATGTTGGGTTGGGATGTAACCGAATTAATTGGCCAATCTATCCAGCGCATTCTTCCAGGCTTTTCGCCGCTCCCTCTGGCCGATGAGCCACGCCCCACCGTCTCCACATCCTCAACCCCAACCTCTTTTTCCGTTTCCCCTAGCCAAACCGACAATTATCATCGTAAAGATGGCAGCGCTTTTCCGGTTGAATACACCCGCACCCCCATTTATAAAGAGAACAAGATGGTCGGCACCGTTGTTGTCTTCCAAGACATTACAGAGCGGCGAACCAATGAAGCGGCATTACGGGAAAGCGAAGAACGGTATGCTCTGGCCGTCCAGGGAGCAAACGACGGGATTTGGGACTGGAACCTGAGAACAGGAGAAATTTATTTTTCCCCCCGTTGGAAAGCGATTCTCGGCTACGCCGACTCCGAGTTGCCGAACACGCTAGAGATGTGGTTCAACTGCGTCCATACCAACGACTTAGAAGCCTTCAAACGAGCGATTAATCAGCACCTGAGCGGTGAAACGAAAAATCTCGAACATGAGCACCGGATGCGAACGAAAAGTGGAGACTACCGCTGGGTGCTGACGCGGGGATTGGCGGTGCAAGATGCGAGTGGGCAAGCCAACCGTCTTGCAGGCTCCCAAACCGACATTACGGAACGGAAACAGATTGAGGAGCAACTGCTCCATGATGCGCTTCATGATGCCTTGACGGGCTTGCCCAACCGGGCATTGCTCATGGATCGGCTGCACCACACCATCGAAGTTGCCCGTCGCGGCACCGACTATCTCTACGCTGTCCTGTTCATGGATATCGACCGCTTCAAGGTGATCAACGACAGCCTCGGGCATATGCAGGGTGATAAGTTGCTGATGGCGATCGCCCAGCGTCTGACCACCTGTATCCGTCCGGGCGATACGGTTGCTCGCTTGGGCGGCGATGAGTTTGTCGTGTTGCTCGAGAGTATCCGCGACCTTAGTGCTGCCCTTACCGTTGCCGAGCGCATCCAAGCGACCCTCGAAGAACCGATTTACTTGAGTGATCAGGAAGTGTTCATTACCTCCAGCATCGGCCTGGCATTGGGGGGCAAGCAGTATCATGCCGCTGAAGACCTGCTGCGGGATGCTGACACGGCTATGTATCGCGCTAAGGCCAAAGGGCGGGCTCGTTACGAAATCTTCAACCCCGGCATGCACCAGCAGGCCGTAGCACTGTTGCAACTGGAAAATGACCTGCGACGGGCCATCAATCGCCAGGAATTTTTTCTGGAATATCAGCCCATCATCTCCCTGCGCGACTTTCGGCTCGTGGGATTCGAGGCACTGATGCGCTGGCAGCATAGTAAACGGGGAAGAATCCCACCAATAGATTTTATTCCCGTTGCCGAAGAAACCGAGCTCATTACGCCCCTAGAACGTTGGGCTATCCGGCAAGCCTGTTGGCAACTTGAGCAATGGCACTCTAACTATGACATTGCCAAATCTCTAGTGATTCATGTCAATCTGTCGGGGCAGCACTTCGACGAAGGCCTGGTGGCCGAGATGCGATCGCTCCTCGCCGATATCCCCTTACCCCCTGAAGTCATCAACCTGGAAATCACCGAAACCATGCTGATGCAGAATGCCGAGACCGCCGTTTCGTTGCTCAATCGGCTTAAGGATCTCAACCTGCGGCTGTCAATCGATGACTTTGGCACAGGTTATTCCTCTCTCAGCTACTTGCATCGCCTGCCCATCGATACCCTCAAAGTCGATCGCTCCTTCGTCAACAAGCTGGATACGGATCCGGAACAGGTGGCGATCGTCCGCACCATCATGACCCTGGCTTGGAATCTTGGTATTGAAGTCATTGCCGAAGGGGTCGAGAGCATCAAGCAGCAGGCACAGCTCAATGCCCTCCAATGCGACTATGCACAGGGTTTCTATTTCTCCCGTCCCCTGGGTGCTGAGCAAATAGAAAAGTTGTTACAAGAGAGTGTCGCCCACTTTACCCCTCACCCGACGGCTATCCCCTACAAGGCTACGTCCTCTAGCGAACGTAAGGAACTGTAACGGATTGAGTGATTATCCAATCCCGTAGAGGACAATGTTGGTCAACGTTCCGTAAAATTTGACCGATAGTTGCGCAGTAAACCAATGATTGGCTGATCGCAATTTGTCAAACTGGATGGAATACACAATGGCGAGGGGAACTTGTTATGCGTATACATCAACGGCCTCCCCAAACGGAGCAAGAAACACGGACGCGCATCTTAAAAGCCGCCCAACACTTGTTTGCTCATCGGGGGTTTGATGGGACGACTACCCATGATTTGGCAGAAAAAGCAAAGGTTGCGGAGGGTACGCTCTTTCGTCATTTTGAAAATAAGAAGGCCATTTTGATTGAGGTGGTCACCGAAGGCTGGGTCGAACTCCTCACCGATCTGTTGACAGAACTCAGCGAAATGGGCAGCTACAAAGCGATCGCCCAGGTCATGCGCAAGCGCATGCTCAACCTCCATAAAAATTCCGACATGCTGCGGGTGTGCTTCCTGGAAGCTCAGTTTCATCCCGATTTGCGCGATCGCATTCAAACCGAAGTTATTTCCAAAATGACCGATGTTGCGGAAGCCTTCTTCCAAACCGCAATGGATCGGGGTATCTATCGCCCAATGAATCCCCGCACCGTCGCCCAAGTATTTCTCGGCATGTTTACCATTGCTGGCTTTAGCCGCGACACCATCATGCCCGCTGATGCATCGCCCAAAGACATGCAACAGATGGCCGAGGATATGGCCGATATTTTCCTCAACGGTGTTTTGGCCGGAGGGGCTGAAGCTTAGGGCAATTCCCCAAGGTAATCCACATCTAGCGCAGAGCCGGGAAACCCAGCTATTGTTTGTGCCCGCTGCAATGCAGTGGGCACAAACAATAGTTGGGTTTTCAAACCAGATTTGCTCTAAAAATACAATTTTTATCAATCATTCATGCAGGTGTTGCGAGCAATGCTCGCAACACCTGCATGAATGATTGATCTTAGTATTGCTCTACACTCCGGGACGAGTGATCAATCACAATAGAAAGGCTGGCAAAGTCGAGCAGAAACAAAAGCCATGCTAAAAAATAAACGGATTTTGATCGGAGTTGGGGGCGGTATTGCAGCGTACAAAGTCTGCGAAGTCGTCTCTACCCTAGCAAAAGCAGGCGCGGAAGTGCGGGTAATGCTAACGGAAGGGGCACAGCGGTTCATTACGCCTCTGACCCTGGCGACCCTAGCGCGACATCCCGCTTATACCGATGCAGACTTCTGGCAACCGAATCATCATCGTCCCTTACACATCGACCTTGGAGAATGGGCGGAGGTGATGGCGATCGCCCCCCTCACCGCCAACACCCTGGGTAAGTTGGCCCATGGCTTGGCCGATAATCTGCTGACCAACACGGTACTGGCCTCAACCTGCCCCATCTTGCTGGCTCCAGCCATGAACACCGACATGTGGTTGCAGCAATCGGTGCAACGCAACTGGGCGCAGGTGTTGCAGGATCGCCGCTACCACTCGCTGGCTCCGGGTGAAGGGGTGCTGGCGTGCGATCGCGTCGGGGCAGGGCGCATGGCGGAACCGCCAGAACTGCTGGCTGCGTTGGAGTCATTGCTGCATACGGGCGGCGATCGCGATCTCCAGGGCAAACATTTGTTGATCAACACCGGGGGCACCCGAGAATTTCTCGATCCGGTACGCTTCATCGGCAATCCCTCAACGGGGAAAATGGGCATTGCCCTAGCGCAGGCTGCACTGCATCGGGGCGCAACGGTCACGCTGGTCCATGGTGTGATGGAACCTGCCCTACTCGCTCAAGCGAAAGGGGCACGACAAATTCAAGCAGGCACGGCAGCGACAATGCATCGTGCCATGCTAGAGCACCAGCCAGACGCTGATTGGGTTGTGTTTGCCGCTGCCGTCGCTGATGTCAAACCCACCCATTACACTGCCCACAAGCTGCCCAAAGCTGACATTCCCGATGCACTACCACTTAGCCCCGTACCCGATATTGCCGCCGACCTGAGCACCCACCGCCTCCCTCACCAGAAACTCATCGGCTTTGCAGCCCAGACGGGTGACATTGTTCCGCCCGCTCGTGACAAGCTCCAGCGAAAAAAGCTGGATGTCATTGTGGCAAATCCGATTGATCAACCAGAGAGTGGATTTGGGGGCGATCGCAATCAAGCCATCCTGCTCAATGCTGCTGGGGAACAGCAACCTGTCCCCCTTGCCAGCAAGCTCCACCTCGCCCATAGATTGTATGACTTTGTATTAACCAACAGCACGTTAAATTAGGAGCCTAACCTTTATCCATAGCAGTCATCGGTCATCGAGATAGAAAAAGCGGACAGTGCCCACCGACTACTAGTATCAAATCCGATTAAACAGCCTTAAAACCCAACTATCGTTTTCGCCCGCTGCAATGCAGCGGGCGAAAACGATAGTTGGGTTCTTCAACCGGATTTGATATAAAGCGGTGTGCAACCGCATTAAGCACAGCAACGGTTGTGTGGGGCGCGCCGCGCCCCACACAACCGTACTTAACTAACGCGCATAGCGCTATAAATCGAGAAGTTGAACCGGAGCTTGCGTAAGTTTTGTTCCATCAAGAATTCGATTTGGGTGGTGATTTATCCTCAACCTTCTGGTTAATTTGTTCGACTTCTTCTAAAGTTGATTCTGGATCATACTGATTGGCCTTTTGAATGGAGTTGAGTTTTACTTCTTCTAACCAATCGCTAATCAAAACTTTTATCTCTGCGGAGGTCGACTGATTCTTCAGTTTCTCTACTAGCGCAATCCGAAATTGTTTTGTGAGCTGATTCACAAGCAGTTGCCCTTCCACATCTTGGTAAGAGTCGGCCAAGACATCACAGGTTGCTTGCGCTAGATAGCTGGAAAGGTTGTCGAGAACATTATCAGGGATGACATCTAACCCCGGAATCTGTTGGATCTGCTCATACAAATCTGAACGTTTTAAGGCTTCTTCCAAGCTGTGGTTGAGCAGCTCTTCGAGTTCAGGCTTCACCGACGGGAGAACACTGTAGATAACCACTTGCAGCAGGCGATCGCTCAACCGCTCTAGCTTCCGCTCATCCCCGACACGGCTCCAAGTTCCATCAGGGTCGGAGAGAAAATTTCCACTCTGAACCGCATCTTGCGTTTGTTGAATAACACTCACTAAAGCAAAGCGAGAAACGCGATCGGACAAGTAAGCGGCGGGCTCATGGGTGATTTGAGCAATAACCCGTTCCATGTTGACCATCCCGCTACGATGCAAGCGAATAGCGGCTGGAACAACTCGTAACCATCGCCAAAAAGGAAAGAATAGCGGAAATTCATACCAACGACGGGCGATCGCATCTCCCCAATTGAGATGCGATCGACGCCGACTAATGAACCAGGTGCGCAGCAGAAAATCTCCCCCAAAAATAATGACAAAAATCAGATCAATTGTCCAAAAGTAGTCGATATACTGCCCTGTCTCAAGGGTTTGGCGGTAATAGTTCTGTTCGAGGAGGGGTTGAATACGCTGGGTAAAAAATAGATTTGCATCCTCCCACCCTTGTGCTTCTAAGTAGTCACGTTGCCAAAATTCATTGAATGCATCCTGAGTAGAAACGGTATTCACATACCCCCGCATGCGTCTTTGCAGTTTGCCAAAAACCGCTTGCTGTTCAGACGTCGTGTAGGGATCTTCTGTAATTAAAATGCGACTTTGTTCTTGCAAGTCAGACAGCAGACTCGTCGTTTGTTGGGAATCTAATCCCGTCTCTGCGACACTCGCCTGCAACTGTTCGGCGGTTGCCAAATAGGCTTGGGTCAAGGGGTGGGGGCTAACACCTTTAATCGGATCGTAGCGCTCAGTGATGCTTGGCGTATACCGCAGATATAGCCCTCGTATGGAAAGATAGCTCAAGTCAAAAGCTACAACTGCAAGGTTGATAAGAATCAACAGCGTAATAAAACGATCCCAATAAATTCCCCAAGAACTTTTCATCCCTCTAAAGTTAGGTTCTTCCTCTCCGTTACAGCACTGCACAAAACCAATCCGTTGGTTAGCTTTAATCTATCGTAGGGTAGTCTAACGCGATCGCCTTGTCCGCCTACCCTGCGATAGAAAATGAGGTATTGCTGGCTGAAGTTATATTTTTTTCGAGAAGCGGCGTGGATACGCCGCTTCTCGAAAAAAATTGTACTTGGATTCTGCAACCCCGAAAATCAGGTATTGCTGATCGAGGGAATGAAATAATACCCGAATCCGTTATTGCAACCGTTCGATCAAATGATCACCCACTCGCAACGCATTCGCCATAATCGTCAACGCAGGGCTAACACTGGCATTCGACGGAAAGAAACTACCATCAACCACATAAAGATTATCAATATCATGGGTGCGGCAGTTGAGATCTAGCACCGATGCCGTTGGGTCTTCGCCAAACCGACAGGTTCCGCATTGATTGGCCATCACCTGAATCGGAATTTCGCTCGATGGATGCATAAACCCTCGTTGAAACCCATCCAGTTCTTTTTCAATGGTTTTGAGGGTTTCTCTCCAGCGGTAAACGAGGCGATCATGCGCTTCAGCATTATTCGGTGTGTAGTCAATCGCCAGCTTGTTCCCTTCGACGCGCACGCGATTGTTGGGATCGGGTAAATCTGCCGTTTGTGCCCACCAACCAATCGAGTGGGTCGCCAACTGCTTCAACCCGAACCCTGGCATAAATTTTGCCAAAATAGAAAACATCGGAGGGGCTTCAGCAAAGATGATATCGGTTAGCAAACCACCCGAATTTTGAATTTGCCCCATGGGATAAGGAAAATCGCTATCGCCCCAGTAAAAGTCGTTGACGCAAACGGTTTTGGGGAAAGAGCCTGAATTGGGTTTGGTGCTCAATTGCACCACGACAGACATCAAGCTTTTCATCAAATTGCGCCCGACCAACCCGGAGCTATTGGCCAAACCGTCGGGGTGGCGATCGCTCTTAGACCGCAACAGCAAGGCGGCGGAGTTAACAGCACCACAGGACAGCACCACAATCTCAGAGAGAAACAGGTAAGCCTGTCCATCAATTTCAGCCTCTACACCCTTCACCACCTGACCCGATGGATTGGTGTGGAGGCAAACAACTTTAGCCCCCGTCTTCAGGGTGACATTGGGATGGTCGATGGCCGGACGAATGCCGCTGACTTCGGAGTCATTAGTCGGATCCTCCTCTTGGCGCGTCAAGCCCAAAGGCAGAGGCGCAGGGTGTAGCTCTTGCTGGGCGATCGCGCCTACAATCTCCTCAACCTGAGGATCGTGGTCGACGGCGGGGAAGGGGTAGTCGTGGCTGTGAGGTGGCTCGGTGGGATCAACCCCTGCTTGACCATGCACCTTGTAAAGTTGTTCAGCTTCCGTGTAATAGGGCTCAAAATCCGCATACTTTACGCCCCACTCCGGAGAAATACCCGTCTGATGATTCACCGCCTCAAAGTCTTGCTCACGGAATCGCATTAAGACAGAACCATATATTTTGGTATTCCCCCCAACGGCATAGTTCATCTGGGGTGAAAACTCTTCTCCAGCACTGTCATACCATTGCTCGGGGGCATGGTAGCGCTCTCGCTTAAAGACATCCACATTGCTACGATTCTGTTCTTCCAGGGGCATAAAATCGCCCCGCTCCAAGATCAGGATCTTCTTGCCCGTAGGCGCGAGTTTCGCGGCCAGCGTACCGCCTCCGGCCCCGGTGCCGACAATGATCAGATCATAGGTTTGGTCATCGATAATCATTGTTCCACCTCATTGCCACGTTAGTACTGCCACACCGTTGCCACGCTATTTAATGCTCAGTAATGACAAGTAGTTCATACTAAGCAAGTAATACCAAGTAATGCCACACCACACTACTGCCACACATAGATCAGCACGAACAAAATAATCCAGATGACATCCACAAAGTGCCAAAACAGAGAAGTCGCGGCAACTCCAAACTCACCGCCATCATAATTACCGGGAATGAACGATCGCCCCAGCATCAGGGTTTGCAATAAGATTCCTGTCAGCACATGCAGCCCGTGAAACCCTGTGAGCAGGTAAAAGCTACCGCCAAATACCCCATCGGTAAACCCAAATTCCAGACTGCGCCATTCAACCGCTTGCCCGTAGAGGAAGTAGCTACCCATGGCCATCGTTAGCAACCAGAAAAACCGAAACCCCCAAAGGTTTTTGGCATGCAGAAAGCGTTCGGCAAAGTAAATGACGAAGCTACTGGAAACCAGCACGACTGTATTAATCGCGGGCTCACGAATTTCTAGCCCTGTGACACCGGAAGGCAGCCAGTCTAATGCTGTGGTTTTGTAGACAATGTATCCGGCAAAGAAGCTCAGGAAAATAACGCTTTCTGACAGCAGAAACACGATGAAGCCAAACATACTATTGCCTGCTTCGTCATGGTGATGATCGGCTGCCATGGGCAGGTCTGACATCACTTCGGAGGAAATCTGTGCATCCGACGATGCATTTACTTCAGCGGGATTCATGGGCAACCTCCAACTTATCCGCGTTAGCCACCAGTGGCTCTGATTTACCGTAGCCATAGGGTTCTGCTACAACGATCGGTAGTTCTTCAAAGTTCTCAGGCGTGGGCGGCGATGAGACTAGCCATTCCAATCCGATCGCCCGCCAGGGATTTTTGTCTGCTTTTTCGCCTTGTACCCAAGAGCCAATCATATTCAAAATAAATGGCAAGGTAGACATGCCCAACAGGAACGCGCCGATACTCGCCACCACATTCCAAAAGGCAAATTCTGGGTCATAGGACGCAACCCGGCGGGGCATTCCCTGTAACCCCAACGGATGCATCGGCAAGAAGTTGAGGTTTGTCCCGAGCAACGTCAATGCAAAATGCAGCTTGCCCAAGCCCTCCGAATACATCCGCCCCGTCATTTTGGGGAACCAATGGTAGAACGCCGCATACATCCCCATGACCACCGCACCGTAGATCACATAGTGAAAGTGCCCCACGACAAAGTAGGTATTGTTGACATGGATGTCGAAGGGAGCAGACGCCAGCATAATGCCTGTTACGCCTGCAAACACGAACATGGTCAGTCCGCCGAGGGCAAATAGCATCGGAGTCGTGAGCCGGAGTTTGCCCCCCCAAATCGTGGCCACCCAGGCAAACACCTTGATACCAGTCGGCACCGAAATCAACATTGTCGTTGCCATAAAGACCATCCGCATCCAACCCGGCGTCCCACTGGCGAACATGTGATGCACCCAGACGATGCCGCTCAGCCCTGTGATGATGAGGGAGGAAACAGCGACAACTTTGTAGCCGAAAAGTGGCTTACGTGCATAGACGGGAAAAATTTCTGAAAAAATGCCAAAAATCGGCAGGATAATTACATACACCGCTGGGTGGGAGTAGAACCAGAACAGGTGCTGGAACAAGACAGGATCACCGCCCTTGGCTGGATCAAAAAAGCTCGTGCCGACGGTGATATCGAGCAATAGCATGACCGCTCCAGCCGTCAAGGCCGGCAACCCAAAGAGCTGAATAATCTGAGCTGCAAACACCGTCCAGACAAAGGCAGGCATCCGAAACCAGGTCATGCCAGGGGCGCGCATCCGCACGATGGTCGTGACAAAATTGATGGCTCCCATAATCGACGACACGCCGGAGATCGCCACAGCCAGAATCCAGAGCACCTGACCATTAATAAAATTCCCCGTCGGGTTCTGGAGACTCACAGGTGGGTAGGCCCACCAACCCGATTGCGAGGGACCACCGGGAACCAGAAAACTGGCCATCAGAATCACGCCAAACACAGGCACCATCCAAAATGCCGCCGCATTGAGGCGTGGAAATGCCATATCTTTCGCCCCAATCATCAGGGGTACGAGATAGTTTGATAGGCCCACCAGGGAAGGAAACGTCCACAGAAAAAGCATGACCGTCCCATGCATGGTGAACATGGCGTTGTAAACGGTGCGATCGAGTAGATCGGCTTCGGGCGTAATCAATTCTCCTCGAATGATCATGGCGAAAACGCCACCGACCAAGAAAAAGAAGAAGGACGTAACAAGATACTGAATGCCAATCACTTTGTGATCGGTGCTGAAGCTAAAGAAGCGCTTCCAATTATTCGGTGCTCCGGGAAGGGGTTGCCCCACCTGGGCCGTTGCATCAACCGAAAGATTTGTCATGGGTTACTCGCTTGAGAACTGGGGTAATTGACAACGGGGGGCGGAGCCGGCTCAACCGATTTCCAGCCTGTACTAATAAAATTGTGTGCCCGTTGGTGTTCGTCAAATGCTTGGTTGTAGGCTGTGACGGGGGGTTGGGTTGCAGTGGTGGAAAGCCACTGCTGATAATCCTCTGGCGACTCTACAACAACATCGGCTTGCATCGCCGCAAAGTAGGTGCCGCTGTATTGCGAATCTCGCAGTCGATAGCGCCCTTCCCGAATCGGCGTGAATTCAAAATCAATCACCTGACCCGGAATAACATCTTGCTTGACGCGAAAGGCTGGCACAAAAAATCCATGTAGGACATCTTCGGAATGAAGCGCCAGCCGAATGCGTTGATTGTTTGGCACATGCAACTCGGTACTCGTGATGTTGAGCTGCGGGTAACGGAACTCCCACACCCATTGGCGAGCATAAACATCAATCTGCTCTACAGGCTCTGGCTCAGAAATCGCGTCTGTGTCCTCAATCAATGAGACGGCCTCTGCGGTTGCCATACCCATATGGATATGTTCCATCGAGCCCAAGATCGACATTTGGTCATAGGTTCGATAGCTGTAGCCCGCAATCCAAATCACCAACACGAGAGGAATGGCCGTCCAAACAACTTCGAGGGTGACATTGCCTTCAATGTGCGGCCCATCACTGGCGTCATATTTTCCAGCGCGCTGAAACAACGCGGAATAGGTCAGCGCTCCCAAAACCCCCAGAAAAATGAAGGCTCCGATCGTCACCATGAAGCTAAATAGCTGGTCAACCAATATCGATTCTGCGGACGCTTGGGGAGGAAGCCAAGAATAAGCCTGTTGCCCGACCCAAAAACTGACGAGAGCTAGGGCGATCGCCACTAGTCCTAACGTAAACACCGTGCGACTATTCATACGTCCCATCATTTCAACAGCAAATTTGGATTTTCACCCATCTGCAATAGGCGGTCGGCGCTGATATGAACACCAAATTCTGCCGCCAATTGCGCGCCCAATGTCCCGTGAACAAACATCAAGGCGAAGATGCCTAGACCCGCCAGCACATAACTCCACTGCACTTGCTGGGATCGATCTTTGCGCCAAAGGAACCGCTGAAATCCACGCCAGATTGCCATTCCCACAATAAACAGCAGCAACGCCACACCACCGACCCCGTGCCAGAGTAAGGTTTCCATCGCTTGCAAGCCCCAGGCACTTTCGACATCCACTGGGGGGGTCGCCAGCAATATTTCATAGAAACCGGTTGCGACGGTGAAGAAAGTAATCACGGCTGCCGCCACAATGTTGTACCAGCCCACATCAAAAAAGCTGGATCGCGTAGCGGGAATCGCCAGAAACTTGAAGACCGGTTTCTCTAAGGGAAACAATACGCCGACGATATCAAAGGCGATCGCAACAATGAATAAGCCTAATGTTAAATGCACCAAATTGGGATGAATGGGAACGGCGTAGGGCAATCCGTTGACGCCGAGTTGCTCACTAACCTGATCGATCAAATCCAGATTCATCGCAGAATCCCCTCTCTTATTGCTTCCACTACTGGCACCGTATGCAGCCCATAAACCCAGACTAGGAGGTCTCCCAGATACGTTTGAAAACCAACCAGTCCTAACAGCAGAACGCCGACTCCCAGAAACGGGATGGGCAATGACTTTGGATTACGGGAGCGTAGCACGTAGCGCCAAGCCGTAATGGCTGCAATGATGCCAGAAAGGGACCAGCCTAAGATTGTGTGCAAATTTAAGGTGGTTTCTGCCACTGGGTAAGGTCCGGCTAAACCGGCCTCAACTTGCCCAAAGACAACGGCGATAAAGATAGAGATAGTTGCGAAGAAAAAATTCCACCAACTCACCTCATAAAATCGTGCATTACGAGTGAAATAGCCCAAGATATCGCAGAATACTGCGAACAAAACCATTGCAATCACAAAATGCACAACAATCGGGTGAATTGTATCGGGATACGGCAAATTGTGATCATTAAGCGGGGGAAGGTAATCGAACATGATTTAAACTAAGAATCAAAAGGCTCTACTAAAATAAAAAGCAAAAGTTTGTGCGGATCATTGAAAGCAATTCGATAAAGATCGCGAAGTTCAGAGCGGCAAGAATCAAAATTATAAGAATCCACTCTCCCTCCGCGCTTTCCGTTTTTGCCATAGTTCTTTCTGTCTTGCTTTTTTGTAGTCAGGCTAACAGTCGAAAAAACTCTATGATCCTCAAAGCCATTAACATTCGACTTAGAGGACTACGAGCGCTATTTTCTGAACGTTAACTCTTTCGTCAGTCTACGCAGTAAAATCCCCTTTATACGGTGCTTTTTAGAAACTTTTAAGGCTTAATTTTCTGTTTGGACGTATGACAGCTTGTCTTAGATGCTTTCAGCAATCTATCCTTTAAAGATCACAAAATAATTCCTACTCCAAGGTATCGCTTGTGACATATAAAGGGATGAAATTTTGCATCATTTATCTCATGACTTTCTTAAAAAAGTCGGTAATTCTCAACGGGTACGATTATTTCAGGGTGGAACCTGTGCCTATGTCTACTAATTTAGCAGGGGAAATCCATCCTGGCCTCAGCCATCAAGTACTTGAGGTAGACTTTGTTTTTGGAACTTCATCGGTGTTGTGAGCAACACACTTAGCTTGCCAGGGGTAAGCTTCGCTACTTTTGCCCTCAGCTTGGTTGAGGCCGATAACATGCAAGGGAACTGGAAACGGTGACTGAGTCTTCCCAGAGCAATCCGACGTTTATTTTTCCGCAGGCTCCGCTTCTGGCGAGCGATCGCGCTGACTGGAAGAACATTCACTTTGCCCACTTTCGCCAGCCGCCTTGTCAAATTCCGGAGCACCACCCATCGCAGCATGTCATTTGCATGAATGTTGGCAAAACGGTGAAGCTGAAACAATCCATTGACGGGCGTTGTGAGATTGCTGACTCCGTACCTGGGGATTTGGCTATTTATCCAGCCTATCTCAGTCAAACCTTCGCTTGGGATGAAGAGGTTGAGTTTTTCAATATCATTTTAGACCCTTCATTCCTCACCCATGTTGGGTATGAACTGTTTGGGCGCGATCGCCTTGAGCTTATCCCCAACGCTATGATCTCCAGCGATCCACTCATTCAGCAAATCTGCTTTGCATTAAAACGATCTCTGGAAATCGATGGAGAAAATAGCAGTCTTTATGCTGATTCAATGGCGCAAGCACTCGTCGTTCATCTCCTATCGCGATATTCAACCCATTCACCTCAAATAAAAATTAGCCCAGGCGGATTAACACAACAGCAACAGCATCAACTATTTGAATATATCCAAACGAATTTGGATAGAAAGATTAGCCTATCTGAGCTAGCCGAAATTGTGCAATTGAGCCCATGCCATTTTGCTCATCTGTTCAAGGGTTCAATGGGTATTTCACCCCATCAATATCTCATTCGTTGCCGTATTGAACGTGCCAAACACCTATTGATGCTGAACAATGCATCGATTGCATCCGTCGCTCAAACCGTTGGCTTTGCTAGCCAAGGGCATTTCACCTACCACTTCAAACGACTGGTGGGCATGACACCCAAAGTGTTTTGGCAGCGATCGCAAGAACGTTGAAAAAGATCGCAAGAACCTTGAAGAAACTGGCTTTGGAGTTGCTTGATACTGAATGCGTCATCGGATTCCAGGAGTTTTTTATGAAACGCATTCTCCATATTGACGCCAGTTACAGCGCTGAACATTCGGTATCACGGGTTCTATCCAAAGCATTTATTACCGCCTATCAAACGCTTCACCCCGAAGACAAAATCCTCTATCGAGATCTGGGACATTTTCCTGTCCCTTACATTAATGAAACCTGGATTGCAGCGATTCATTCACCCCCTGAAACCCACACGCCAGAGATGATTGAAGCCTTAAAGGATTCCGAGCCATTGCTCGAAGAGTTTCTGTCCGTTGATAGTTATGTCTTTGGGGTTCCCATGTATGGCTTTACCATCCCGGCTGCGCTCAAAGCTTATATTGAACACCTGATTCGAATCGGACGCACCTATGCTGTTGATGAAAATGGTGTACAAGGATTGGTGCATGGGAAAAAGGCTCTATTTGTGACAAGTCGTGGCGGTAACTATCCTCCAGGTTCTCCCTTTGGCGAAGATCATCAAGAGCCCTATCTGCGGACTATTTTTTGGTCCTTCGGGATTACGGATGTCCAGTTTGTGAATGCCAGCAATCTTGTTTTGGGCGATCGCGAACAGTCGATTGCGACGGCTCAGACAAAGCTTCAAACACTAGCTGCTCAATGGTAGTCAATGAGTTTCTAGTCAATGCCATTGGCAACAGATGTTGCAAGCCCTACGCTGCGGGGCTTGCAATAATTGATTGGGTTGTACCTAAGCGCGTAGCATTATAGTGTGCAGATATGGAAAACGTTTTGATTGTTACGGGTGGCAGTCGTGGCATTGGTGCCGCTACGGCTCGCCTTGCAGCCCAGAGAGGGTATGCCGTTTGCATCAACTACCTGCGGAACCAAGAGGCGGCTGAACGGGTAATGCATTCAATCAAGCAGGATGGTGGCAAAGCCATTGCCGTTGCCGCGGATGTGGCCTCTGAACAGGATGTGATTCACCTTTTTGAGACAGTGGATCAACAACTTGGGCGGGTCACTGCGTTAGTGAATAATGCTGGCGTTTTAGAACAGCAAATGCGGGTGGAAGACATGGATGCTGCGCGGCTCAATCGCGTCTTCACCGCGAATATTACGGGTAGCTTTCTCTGTGCCCGAGAAGCGATCAAGCGCATGTCGACGACGCGAGGGGGAACTGGAGGGGCGATCGTCAATGTGTCATCGGTGGCATCGCGCTTGGGCTCTCCCGGTGAATATGTAGACTATGCCGCTTCAAAGGGGGCGATCGATACGATGACGATCGGTCTTGCCAAAGAAGTGGCTGAGGGCGGAATTCGTGTGAACGCGGTGCGTCCAGGCTTTATCTACACCGATATTCATGCTACTGGTGGCGAGCCCAATCGGGTCGAGCGCGTCAAAGCATTTGTTCCCATGAAGCGGGGAGGGCAGGCTGAGGAAGTAGCCAATGCAATTTTATGGTTACTCTCCGATGGAGCATCTTATATTACAGGAGCCCTGATTGATATTGCTGGGGGCCGATAGATGTCGCTTTTTCATACGGCTTATGCTGTGATCAATTTCTAGAGTTGTATGATGAATATTGGAATTTACATCTATGACCAAGCGGAAGTTCTCGATTTTTCGGGCCCGTTTGAAGTCTTTTCTACCGCCTCCAGAGTTTGTACTGACGGAGACCCATTCACACCGTTTTTAGTTAGCGAAACAGGGGATATCGTTACGGCCCGAGGTGGCTATAGAGTCGTTCCACATTACGGATTTGACAATCATCCTTCAATTGATGTGCCGATTGTCGTTGGAGGGGTTCACACAGCAGAGATGCTCAAGCCTCCGGTCATCGCCTGGATCAAAGAACAGGCGAAAACTGCCCAGTTAATGACCTCTATTTGTACGGGAGCTTTTCTGCTGGCTGCGGCTGAAGTTATCACGACAGAACCCGTAACCACCCATTGGGAAGACATCCCCGACCTCCGCCAGCAATACCCCAATCTAGAGGTGCGCGAAGGTACCCGCTGGGTGGATGCCGAAAGGGTTGTGACCTCTGGTGGCATCTCGGCGGGTATTGATATGAGTCTGTATTTAGTGAGTAAATTGCACAGTCAGGCGTTAGCGCAAAAAACGGCCAAACAAATGGCATTTGACTGGACAGGACTGTAGCGATCGCCATCCTACCCTCTATCCTGCATCCCTTATCCAACCACAACGATTTAAGCAGGAGCGGTGCCGATGACCTTCGACCAAGCAGAGTTTGAGGTGCGTTGTGAGTGGGGGCAGCAAGGGGTTTTGCAACTGGCTCCCATCAGTGATGTCGTTGTCATCATCGATGTCCTTTCCTTTTCAACCTGCATCGATATTGCCACCAGCCGAGGGGCAACCGTTTTTCCCTATCCGTGGAGAGACGGCTCAGTCAACGCCTTCGCTCAATCGGTGGGGGCCGAGATTGCCGAAAAGCGAGGGGGTAGCGGTTATTCACTATCTCCTGTCTCATTGCTTGAGATCGAGGCTGGAACACGCTTGGTGTTGCCGTCCCCTAACGGATCAACTCTGAGCTTGGCCACGGGAAGCATTCCAACTCTAGCTGGATGCTTGAGGAATAGTAGGGCTGTGGCTACGGCTGCCATGGGCTACGGAAAACGCATCGCTGTCATTCCAGCCGGAGAAAAGTGGCCAGATGGTCGTCTTCGTCCTTCATTTGAAGATTTTGTTGGTGCAGGCGCAGTGATTAGCCATTTAGACGGTCGATTGTCTCCCGAAGCCCAGGCCGCGATCGCCGCCTATCAAGGTGTCCGGCCATCTCTAAAACACCTACTCAAGCAATGTGGTTCTGGCAAAGAGCTGATTGAGCGAGGGTTTAAGCAAGATGTGGATTTGGCTTCAGACATGGATGTCAGCGATTGCATTCCCGTTTTGGTGAATGGTGCTTACATCAACCATGCTGATCAACAACTTGGATAAAGTCGCTTTATCTGATCATTGAAAGCTATACCGCTGCGCCGTTAGACGAGGTTAGCTTTGTATGGATTGATAGGTGAGCCACCATTTCAGCACGGGATGAAACCTCTAGTTTGCGGAACATGCGCTTTAGAGCCTGTTTGACAGAATTCTCCGTAATCCATAGGGCTGCTCCAATCTCAGCATTGGTAAGTCCTTGGGCTACTAGCTCGGCAATCTCTGCTTCGCGGGGGGTGAGGCGATCGCAATTAAGCTCAAGGGTCGCTGGCTTCGAACGCAGCACCGTCAGTCGTGAAGAAAGATGGAGACACAGTGCATTCAAATCGGCCACATTGTCGCCATTGAACGCCGAATCATCTCGATGGCGCGTAACACCAGCGCTACCGACAAGCTGACCATTGCTAATGAGCGGGCCCACCATGACATGCCCGTGATCCTTGCGTGGACAAATCGTTTTCCATACTCCAGGCGGCAAAATTACTTCGTCATGGACAGCCGCATGACGGTGAACCAGATAGCGCAAAACAGGATTATGGTCTAACGACAGCGCGCGCTTGATGATGGCTGGCGTTTGTTCATCGATGACGGGGAGTTGATCTAGAAAGAAGAGGCTCCAGCGTCTTGCTGCAAAATATTGACCGACATCTGACATGATCGGTTGCTTCAGTTCTTGTTCGTCCTGCGCTTGGGCGATCGCCTGAAATAGGTCTTGTAGAGGAGGTTTCATGAGCTTTGCCATGGGGACTGACCGATTGCAACTAGAGCAAAGTGTACTCGATCGAGGTCTATACGGAGAAAGGCCGTCAACTTTAATCTAACGTCAACTGAGTTGAACGGGAAGAAACCCAATTAACTCCGCTTTCTCCTCTCACAAATCATGCATATGACATCAAATCCCTCAGATTCGACGACAAACCAAATCCCAAATAGTACGCAATCTCCGCATTGGGCTGTCATAGGTTTTTGCGTCGTTGCCATCCTTTTCAATCTCTGCCTCGTTGCCCAATTACTTACGGTTGGATTCGCTCACTTCTATAACCCTGCATGGTGGAACATTCACGTTCATTTCGTGCGGGGATACAGCGGGTTGTCGCTCATTCTCCTGGCATGGGTCTACTGGATTCCGTTTCCTCCGCGAATACGGAAACTAACTGCAAGTCTCGCCGTGCTGTTGGGGCTACAGTTTTTAACAATTCATGCAAAAACATCCCTGCCTTTAGCTATCTTTCATCCCTTGCTTGGGTTCTCACTCTTTACGGCTTCGTCAACCCTCGTGCACCGCGTGTGGCGAACTATATGGCCCAGCAAAGAGAACAAACTCGACACTATTTAGGAGGAACCGATGATGCAGTATGCTCATCCTGAAGTTTTGATTGACACGCAATGGCTTGCCGACCACCTCAATGACACCAATGTTCGTATCGTCGAAGTTGATATGAGTCCGGAACCCTACAAGGATGCGCACATTCCAGGTGCCATCTTTTGGAACATATTTACGGATTTACTGCGGCCAGACCTTCGCCTCAACCTGGACGCAACGGCCATAGAAAAACTCCTCTCGCGCTCAGGTATCACCAAAGAAACAACAGTTGTTGCCTATGGTAGCCATCCCGGAACCGGAGCTTGGATTTTCTGGCTATTGAAATTGTTTGGCCACTCAGATATTCGCGTTTTGAACGGTGGACATCGTAAGTGGATGATTGAAGGTCGTCCAGTCGTTGCAGAGCTATCGAATTTCGCCCCAACCGAATACCAGGCACAGCCCCTTGAGACTGCTCTGCGAGTGCTGCACAAAGACGTTCAAGACGCCATCGATCACCCTGAGCGAGTATTGTTGGATGTTCGTACCCTTCAGGAATACCGAGGCGAACGCTTTTTGGATAAACCGCCAGAAGGTGCAGAACGGGCTGGGCATATTCCAGGAGCCATACATATCGAACATCTCCTCACCCTAAACGACGATGGAACGTTCAAGTCATTTGATGAACTACAAACGCTCTACCATAGCAAAGGCGTTACGCCAGATAAAGACGTGTTTCCCTACTGTGCAATCGGTGGGCGATCGGCCTATACCTGGTTTGTCTTGAAATATCTACTGGGCTATCCTAACGTGCGAAACTATGATGGTTCGTGGAACGAGTGGAGCCGCTTGCCCGACGTACCCATCGAGAAGTAGCTCGATGTGCGATCGCCATCCTCATGAAACATGCTCCTCCAAACAACCTCTTGTGGCAAAAAGGATAGCTAAATGCCTTGGAAACTCGATCAGTCTGTCAGAACAAGTGCAGGTACCGTCGCAGCGGGTAGCGTTGGAAAAGGAACTAACCTTGTACTCGCCCATGGGTGGCCGTGGTCTTCATTCTCATGGCACCGGGTTATACCAAAGCTGTCAGAGCATTTCCGGGTTCATTGGTATGACATGCCTGGCTATGGTCAATCCGACAAAAGCAATGAGCAGCGCACCTCCCTCGATGTGCAAGGGCAAGTCTTTGCTGAGATGATCGAGCATTGGAAACTCCAGCAGCCCCTCGTTGTTGCCCATGATTTTGGTGGTGCGACAACGCTCCGAGCCCATCTGCTGCACCAATGCGACTTTGAACGCTACGTTCTGATGAATGTCGTCGCAATGCGTCCGTGGGGTTCAGAATTCTTTGACCATGTGGGTCGCCATGTTGAGGCATTTCTTGGGCTTCCTCCGCATATCCATCAAGCGGTCGTTGAGGCATATATCAAAGGCGCGTTGGTCAATGACATCGACCCTAAAGATTTTGAAATTCTGGTTGAGCCTTGGCTTTCAGAAGACGGGCGCATTAGCTTCTACAGGCAATTTGCCCAGGCCGATGAAAAGTACACCGCCGAGGTTGAACCGATGTTTGGTGATATTCGCTGTCCTGTCAAAATCCTTTGGGGCAAGGACGACCCCTGGATTCCCCTTGAGCGCGGCCAAGCACTCAATACACTCATCCCCCAAGCATCCTTCGAAACCCTCGACAATGTCGGTCACTTGCCACAGTTGGAAGCGCCCAACACTGTCGTAGAAAAGCTGATTAGTTTTCTAAGTAGATCGCCATAAATAAACTCTGGTGTAGGGTGCCGTTAGGTGAAGCCGTAATGCACCATCTAGCAAGGCTTTGACGCGTTACGGCTTCGCCTAACACATCCTACGAGAAATAAAGGCCACTCACTTAGCAGACAAAACAACAACATAACGACTGCCGAAAAGCTGAGTACAAAATAAAAAACAGAGACTTCTCAATTTTTGTCCTGTACTGAGCCTGAAAAGACAAGATTCAAGTCGTTTCAGTGCCCCTCTGCGTCTTGGGTGAAATCTTGCCATCGTAGATGTAGAATTTTGATGATGTAGAATTTTGATCAAGATAATTAGCCCTAGGGATAGGTAATGGAAGAAGACGAGCTTAAACAGGCACTTTCTCTATTAGAAAGGGATAAGCAAAGAGCTAACTCTCTTCTCAAGGGCTTCGTGGAACGTTATCCCGACAATTGGAAAGGATTTTTATGTCTGGCAGGCTCAGAATCTATTCTTCAGAACTATGAGAATGCAGTTCATTATCTCCATATTGCGCTCTATTTGAATCCAGATAATTCTAATATTTTAAGAAATTTAGCTTATTGCTATCGTCAGTTAGGGCAATTGTCTTTAGGCTACTTTTACTATCAAAAAACGTTTGACTTAAATAAGTGGCAGGATCCAGAAATTGCCGTCTTATTAGCTAGTAGCCTATGTGAGCTAGGGCATCACCAACAAGGATGCGAACTTCTCAAGCAAGCTCAAGAGAAATTTCAACGCAGCCCTTTAGTTAATTTTTATTGTTTTCTTGCCAGCGACAGTTCAACGGCCTCCTCTGCCTATTCGAGGCTAACTCAATACAGCTTATCGGAGATTGATTATTTAGTAAGCTTCAGTATGAAGCATGATGCTCCTTTCTATCAAGAACTAGATAACAAATCCAGCCTATCCAAGCTCATTAAGACCTATAGAAAGTTCAACCAAGGAAATCATGCTCAAGATTTTTATCCATTAACATTTATTTTGCCTGAAGACTTAGAGGATCTCCAACATCATCCTAGTCAGAGCGATTATTGGATTATTAAGCATTCCAATCTTTCTGGTGGCCAAGGTCTTAAAGTATTCAATAATCTTAGTGATTGCCAATCATTGCCTGATTACAATCAAACAGTTGTACAAAAGTATATTTCTAATCCATTACTTTTAGAAAATCGCAAATTTAACATTAGAGCTTATATTGTCATTCTATCGCTTCATCCATTCAGAGCTTTCCTCTGGCAAGATGCACTAATCTTCATTGCACCTGAAATCTTTACTCTAGATACTGAAGCACTAGGATCAGAGACAATTCATATCGCTAATTTACTAGCGTCTGGAGGAAAGATTCACCATTCGAAGTTAAAGCATTTACCGGGTCATCTCTTAAGCCTCAAAAGCCTATTTTCTATAGGCTATTTCGACTCTAACCAAATAAATTCTATAAAAACAGGTCTCGAACAGGTTGGAGCATATATCTTAAATTTAATGAGATTTTCTTGTATTTTTGACCATGCATCTGCATTGGCTCAACCTGGAAGTTATCCACCCAAATTCTTAGGTTTAGACATTATTTTTGATGATATGTTTCATCCGTGGATATTAGAAGTTGAGCGCTATCCCGGCGTAGGGGGTGTTTTCCCAGAAACTAAAAAGATTAACAATTGCTTTAAACAAGATTACTTTAGCCTAATCACACAGCCTAATTTTGACCAGGCTCGCCACTCATTTCTTGAGCTTGAGTAGACAGCGATAAACGAACAGATTTCGTGCGATCGCCAATCTCGTAAGATAGGTTAACGCTAGCGTAATGTAAGGTTAAACCGGGGAAGAGCCATATCTTCTTGTTACTCAACAATCTCTCTTATGATTGATTTGGGCAACCCCATATCTGCGGTATAACTCGTCATGTATTTGCTAGAAACGTTAGGAGATGGGGTCATGAAGATTAATTCTCGTTTAAGTCAACGGTTTGGAACAGTATTTTCAGGGGTAGTCCGTGCAGTCTGCTGTGCTTTACTTGCTGTCACTATTCTGTTCGGTGGTCTCCAGACAAGTGCGATCGCAGCATCTAATAACGCACTGGATCAAGTTGCAGGCCAGGGTACGACCGACATGATTCAGGGCAAGGCTGAAGAAGATTTGGGTACAGTTAAGCGCAACTTGGGTAAGGTAACTGGGCAAGTGGAAGGTGCCGCTGACCAAGCGAAAGGGCGTGCCCGGAGAGATATTGGCCGGACTCAAAATGCAGCTCAAAATGCAGTCGATGAGACTGGCGATGCAGTAGAAGAGACGGCAGATGACTTCGTTGACTCTGTCAAAGGTCTATTTGGCCAGTAGGTTTCGATATTGCATTCAATGAGCCTGATAGGCTTTGTCTATCAACACCCGTTTGAGGTCAGGATAGACGAAACCAATTGACCCGAGAAACGTGACGAAGCGATCGCCGAAATCCGCCCTCTTTGCTATTTTGGCGATCGCCCCAACAATCCAACAGCTATTAGTCGATAATCAATCCATCCTGGATGTGGATTTTGCGCTTGGTTTGCTCGGCTACATCTGAATCGTGGGTAATGACGACGATCGTAATGCCCTGGTCGTGAAGATCGTGAAATAATGCCATCACGTCTTTTGAGGTTTTTGTATCCAGGGCACCTGTTGGTTCATCGGCGAGCAAAAGTGAAGGTTGGTTGACCAGGGCACGGGCGATCGCCACCCGCTGCTGTTGTCCTCCAGAGAGCTGGCTAGGGCGGTTGGTGATGCGATCGCCTAGGCCAACCTTCACCAAGGCCGCTGCTGCCCGATCCCGTCGATCTGTTTTGGAAATGCCAGCGTACACCATCGGCAGCATGACATTTTCCAAGGCCGTTAGGCGCGACAGTAGGTTGAACTGTTGAAAGACAAAGCCGAGGTATTGATTGCGGATATAGGCCAGGCCATCCTTATCTAGGGTGGTTAGGTCACGGTTTTCTAGATGGTAAGAGCCCTGAGTGGGGCGATCGAGACAACCAATGATATTCATCAGGGTAGACTTCCCCGACCCCGATGCACCCATGATGGAAACATATTCTCCCGCTTCGACATGGAGATTAATGCCTTTCAGAACGGGAACATCAACGTCGCCCAAGCGGTAATGCTTAACGATATTTTCTAAAGTAATCATCGGCAAAGAAAAAGGTGTGGTGAATAGTTATTTGACGAAAACACCGATACAGAAATCCAAACTAATCACTCCGCAACGCATCGATGGGGTCAAGTTTGGCCGCATTTCTAGCGGGAACGACGCCCGCTATCAAGCCGACGGCAGTTGAAAGCCCAAAGCCAGCTAGAACGGCTCCCCCGGAAATCACAAACGCAAAGCTAAAGAGGTTGGCTGCAACAAACGTAATGCCAACACCGAGGACAATTCCGACAACGCCTCCCGCTCCAGAAATGACAATGGATTCGGTTAAAAACTGATTGAGAATAGTGCTGTCTGTCGCTCCTAACGCCTTGCGGATACCGATTTCGCGAGTCCGTTCGACAACAGAGACGAGCATGATATTGGCAATACCAATGCCTCCGACCACCAGGGAAATTCCGGCAACGGCGACAATCATGCCAGTCAGTAAACCTAGAATCGTGTTGAGGGTTTCAAGAATGTCGGCCTGGTTGGAAATGCGAAAGTCGTCATTTTCAGGCACATCGATGTCGTGGCGTAGTCGCAGAATGTTCTCAGCCTGGAACTGCAACGCCTCTAATTGGGATTCGTCTTCACCCTTGAGGTAGATGCCATTCACCGATGTTCCCATCAAAGAGTTGTTGCCAATAATCCGCGCCGACATGGCCGTTAGGGGAATGTACACCGCATCATCTCGATCCATCGGCCCCTGGGCACCTTTTTCTTCCATAACGCCGATAACGTCATAAACTTCCCCCTGAATGCGAATCGTTTCTCCGATAGGATCGACATTCGGGGGAAACAGATTTTCCTGAACCGTAGGGGCAATGACAACCACCGATGCAGCGGCATCCAACTCTTCTTCGTTAAAAAATCGCCCAGTCGCCGGAAAGGTGTTATTGGCTTCAGGAAAATTCAAATCGGTGCCATATACCGTCGTCGTTGTATTTTCTGCGCCATAAACCACCTGGGCACTGCGCTGTAAATAGGCCGACACTACCGTTGCGGAGGGCGCTTGCTCAGCGATCGCCTGTGCATCTTCCCAGGTCAGCGTACTGACCGATCCCTGTCCTTGACTGATGCCGCCGCTCTCTGCCTCCCCGGCCATCACTTGCAAAATATCGGTACCCAGTCCCCGCAGGCTCTCTTCGGTCGATTTCTGTACCCCCTGCCCAATGGAGGAAATGCCAATCACCGACGAAATGCCAATGATGACCCCTAGCATAGTCAAACCACTGCGCAGCTTATTGCTCAACAGGGCGGCGATCGCCATTTCACCCACTTCTAAAGGCGGAACCGCATGGGGTCGCAGCTTCGTGATGCTCATAAATTCTCCGGTATGACGTCTGTAAGTTCGATGAGAAGGATGGAAGTGCTTCGTCTCAGCTCGGGGACAGGAACTTTATCCCTTAGTGGGAAGGTGGAACGTAAAATCAAGCGGATTCGTAGGGTGGGCACTGCCCACCATTGGCTCACTGCCTGCACTTTAGGGTTTAGGTGGGCAGTGCCCACCCTCCGTGAATAATCTAAGTTAGGGCACTGCTGGCGGCTCTGGAAGACTAAACCCAGAAGGGCGATCGGCGGGTTGTGTGGGTGGGCTAACGAGCACTGGCTCACCCTCATCGAGCCCCGATAGCACCTCGGTTTGCCCTTCGGCAGTCAGTCCGGTGTCGATGGGTTGAAACACAGGATCGCCATCCTCACCTAGCACGTACACCCCAGTTCCCTCGGCCTGACGAATGACCGCCGCATTGGGAACGAGTAAGGCATCTTCTAGACGACTCACTTCAAACTCTGCTTCTACATTCATGCCAATGGCAAGTGCGTCTGAAGTCGCTGTATCAACAGCAATTTGCACTTCAAAGCTGGTCACATTTTGAGACACCGTTGCTCTGGGGGCAATTTGATCAACCACGCCCGTGAATATTTCTCCTGGAAAGGCATCCACCCGAATCTGCACCGTTTGGCCGAGCTGAATTTGACCAATTTGCGATTCAGCAATGTTCACCACAACTTCGAGCTGGTCGCTGGCCAGTTCCAAAATGGAGGATGACAGGTCACTATCGTTCCCTGCGCCCGAGGTTGAGGGACTGACAAACGACCCCACATCGGCATAGGTATTGACCACAACTCCATCGAAAGGAGCCAGAACACTCGTTTCATCCAGTTGGGTTTGAATCGTTTCCAACGAACCTTGAGCGGCGATCACCTGAGCGCGAGCCTGATCAATCTCTTCCTGGCGTGTTCCGATTTGCGACAAGGCCACTGTTTGCTGGGCTTCGTCAACAGCCGCCTGAGCCACATTTCGAGCGGTCACTGTTTGTTGATAGCTCTGCCGAGAAATGGCCCCCGCCTCGTACAGCATTTCATCGCTAATCAGATCGGCTTCGGCCATCTCCAATTCAGCCTGGGCACTCCTCAAACGCGCCTGGGTCTGAGCCGTTTCTTGGGGGCGATCGCCTGCCAACACCCGTTGCAAGTTGGCTTCCTGCTGAACGAGTTGCCCCTGCGCCTCGGTCAACTGACCCCGTAGGTTTGCATCATCCATCACCGCAAGCACCTCCCCCTGCCGGACGCGATCGCCCTCCTCCACTAACAGAGTTTGGATCACACCAGCCGTTTTGGGACTGAGGTTGATGGATCGCTCGGCCTCCACCGTGCCATTGGCCGTAATCGTGACGGTGACAGTCTTCTGCTCAACGGGTTGGGTCAACAATGGGGGAGCCGACCGCTCAGCCAAGATCACGAGCAATTGCCGCACACCAAAGCCTCCGAGTACAAGCAGCAGCACACCAATGAAGCTGTAACGCAACCAGCGCGATCGGAGCCAAGGCTGCTTTGACAAAGTATGGCCGAATTGCAGACCAGACGCGGAGTTAGACACAGGTACTCTCCCAAGAAATACAAGAGAACGATAGAAGCACAAGAAAACAGCCAGAGCGTTTTACGATGTAAGCACTTACTTATTAACTTGCAATGTAAGTACTTACTTATTAATTGAGCAAAAAAAGAGCACACACCCGTTAGGAAGGCGGAGCGACACCCACCCATGTCGTTTCAATCAAATCGTGAATGAATTGATTGGGTTCAGCCGAACTCATCAACGCTGGAACCTTCTCAGGCCACTTACTCGCGGCGTTTTCGGTCATCACATAATTGACGATCGCACCCACAATGATGTGAGCCAGGGTATGGCTATCGCAAGAACGCAGATGACCGAGGGCGATCGCCTGCTCCAGATACTTGGCCAGCACATGGGCATCTCGGACAAATGGAGGCGGCAACGGGGGCGGCATGGGCATTTTGCCCTGAGCCATCAGCATCGTGACCCGCGCTAGAGTTTCCTGGTAAAACGCTAGGATGGGTTCACAAATCTCGATCAAGGCGGCTTTAACATCGGTGGTCGGGGTCGGGGGTTCTAACTGTTTAATCCATAGTGGTTTCTCCGTTGCCATGGCCGCAACAAACAGGGCTTGCTTGGTACCAAACCGCTTAAAAATCGAGGCTTCCGAAATATTTGCCTTCTCAGCGATTTCTAGAGTGGAGGCACCAAACCCCTGCTCCAAAAAGACTTGCCGTGCAACCTCCAGAATTTTTTCATTACTGATGGTAGGACGGCGGGGCATAGCAGGCAAGAATAAGTGAGTGGTTACTTATTAATGTACTCAGTATTCTTCCATATCGTCAAGAGACTATCCGCATCTTAAGCTTCAATTTGTATTTCTCGTTCAAAGGCTTAAAGCATGGCCGTTGCCATTCACATGAACAGAGCCAGGTATGATGTGCTGAGTTTTGATGCGTTTGGTGTCGTGCCATGGGTCAGAGTTCTGAAGTCGTCATTCGTCCGATACGGGATGACGAGCGATCGCAGGTGCAAGCGATGATGCACCGTTCTTTTCCGCTAGTCGAGCGATACTTTTTTGGATGGACGCCCCATGTTCTGATTGCGGCACAGGCGGGTCAATTGCTCGGGGCGATCGTACTAAAGCTATTTGCGCTTCCCCGTCAGCGTAAAGTTGGTTCCATTAGCTGGGTGTTTACGGCCCCGGAAGCACGAGGGTTGGGGTTGGGACAGCGCCTCGTTGAGGCCGGATTCGATTTCTTTGAGCGCGAAGGCTGCGATGAGATTCTGGTCAGTGTAGAAGGGTTCAATACCAGCTCGAGCAAGCTGTTTGCCACGCGGGGATTTGGCATCTTGTCACCCGAAGCGCAGTTCCGACGCTATGGGTTGGCGACCCTTGTGGTGTGGACACAGCTTGTTCATCACCTGGAGGCGGGTTACTTCCTGTGGGCACGACCTGCGCCTGCCAAAGCGGATAACCCCAGTTTGCAGTGGTGGGGTGCGATCGCCGCTAATTCTGCCATTGGGTTCTTGGCGTTGTGGCGAATGGGTATGACTGGGGCGATCGAGCCAGCAATGGAATTTGCTATTCCGCTCGTTCTGGTGATGCTATTTGGCGTGCGTTACCTGGGAATGAAGCTAGCAGCGCAGAGGCAAGGGCTTGCGGTGCGGTTTCGAGCTTGGGAGGCAGGATTCCCGCTCAGTGCAGTCATCGCCCTTGCATTTGGAGCGCTATACCCAATCCCCGGTAGTGTGTATCCCATAACCCATCAATGGCGCTATCGCAAGTGGCTCCCCAAGCTAGGGCGAGTGGCTTTGGCGGGAACCTTGCCAGTCCTATTACTTGTGTCCGTCGCCTCGGCACTATTGCAATTGAGTAACCTCCCGCTTTGGTTGATGGCAGGGCTAGAGGTCACGCTTTGGCTCGGAAAACCCTTGATTGTCTTTGACATTGTTCTGCCCTTTTTCCCCTTTGCTAGCTTCAACGGGCGACGCTTATGGGATTGGAACAAAGTCGTTTGGGGGTTGATGGCTACGGCAACTATTGGGGTCGTGTTTGTTTGAGGCATTCCCCAGTTCCACCGCATAATGCATCAACTTCTCACGAATAAAGCGTTACAACGCTAATCAACAACAGCAGCTCATCTAGTCAGCTCATCTAGTCAGCTCATCGCGGCCTGTCAGTTAATCCGTTCAAATATAGCGCTATGCGCGTTAGTTAAGTACGGTTGTGTGGGGCGCGGCGCGCCCCACACAACCGTTGCTGTGCTTAATGCGGTTGCACACTGCTATAGGTCGAATGACTGACAAATCGACAAATTTTCTTTAGTTCAAACCGTGCTCTACTGCATAGATGGCCGCCTGTGTACGGTCTTTTAGATCCAGTCGCATCAAAATATTAGAAACGTGATTTTTGACCGTTCCCTCACTCACATTCAGTGCTTGAGCGATGCCTTTGTTTGTGGTGCCTTTGGCGAGTAGCTTTAGTACGTCCAGTTCCCTAGCCGTCAGTGGTACTTCAATTTTAGGTTTGGTTGCAGATTCTTGCTTGCTTTTGAGAGCTCCGACAAGTTTGCCTGCCACTTCCGGTGCCAGTTGGTAAACCCCGGCATGGGCAAGCTTGATAGCTTGAACCAGATCTTGAGGCGGAATATCTTTCATCAGGTAGCCATAAGCACCGGCGAGGAGAGACTGAACAATAAATTCTTCATCATCAAAGGTGGTGAGCATGATGATTTGGCAGGTGGGTAAAGCTTGCCGAATCTGTGCGGTTGCTTCCACCCCATTCATTTCAGGCATGCGTACATCCATGAGAATGATATGCGGTTTTAGGTCTAGGGCTTTTGCGATCGCATCCTTACCGTTGACCGCCATACCAACCACCTCAACCGCCTCTTCAAGCTCCAACAAAGAGGCAATCCCTTCTCGAATCAGGTATTGATCATCGACCAGTAAAATGCGGATTTTTATCGTCACGTTGTTAACTCCGTTGAAGTGCAGGACAAGGAATTAACCCCTTGCTAGCAACCAAAATTAAGGGTTCTCTAGTTTTTGTCCTGTGTTCAGTGACTCCGTGCTTAAACGCGCCAGAAGCTCGGCTTGAGACTGGACTTGAGGAATCTTGATTGTGAGCGTTGTTGCTTGGGGTCGACTCGTGATGTCAAGAGTCCCTCCGACCAAGCTTAACCGTTCCTGTAAGCCGACCAAACCATGGGTTGCTTGTTCATTCCCCCTCGATTTCCAGGTAGCCACATCAAATCCAGACCCATTGTCTGTCAAGTTCAAAGTGACCGCTTGAGGACTAAAATTGAGTGCGATCGCCACTTGGTTGGCTCCAGCATGCTTGTGCACATTGGTGAGTCCTTCTTGAATCACACGGTATAGGGTCATCAACTTAAGTCGGCTGTAGTGGGAGCTGTCTCGTGTTTGTGTCAGGGTTAGCTCAAGTTCACTATGGCCCATGCGTCGGAGTAAGTCGTTAAGCGCCTCTTGAAATAAGAAAGGCTTACTATCTTGACGCAGACTACTGACCGACTCTCGGACATCTTTTAAGGCTTCTTGTACAGTCCGTTGCGCGTGGTTGACCGCTTCATAGGCGCGATTTGGATCGCGTTCCCGATAGGCGTTGGCTTTTTCGAGCTGAATATTAATCGCGGCTAGATGATGACCCAGACTGTCGTGGATGTCGCGTGCCAAGCGATTCCGTTCTTCAGTGGCGGCTAAATCAGCCACACGCGTCGCATACCCTTGCAGTTGGATGTGAGACGCTTCGAGTGAGGCCAACAAACCCGTAAGTTTTTGTTGTGATTGAATCGCTTGTGACATGGCTCGGGCCAATAGCAGCGTAAAAACGAGCGTAATCAGCGAACCCATCCCTTCATCAATCAGCCTGCCGCCGCGTAAGGGACGGTTGTTAGGAATCTCACTAGGGAATTCAACATTAGGAATGCCATTGACCAAGGAGGGTGGCAAAGGCGGCCTTCCCATACCGCTAACGTTCGCTAATTCAATCCCCAAAAGTGTTGCCACCCCCAAGATGGCGAGGAAATAGCTCAAGCGTTTACTGACAGCTAAGTAGATGTACAAAAGAATAGGTAAAACAAGAATCTTCGAGTAGGACAAATCAGTCACTAAACAAGCACTGATAAATAGAATGATCCGAGCGAAAAAGGGAATAAATTCAAACCTATTTAGCATTGCAAAGCTAGCTTTCCCTACAGCCCACAACTCAAGTCCGATCAGCGTGAGCAATGTGACGACAAAAAGCAAAAATCGATAATTCTCTGGTGCATCTACGATAGCTCTCGGCCCAATACCGCCATATATCCAGTCGATAAGACCAGCCAAAAGCACGGCTGTATAGACTGCTAAAGCAATCAAGCGGTAACGCTGATAAAGGAGGTTCAATGCTTGAGCCATCTGAGAAAACCTGCACACAGGTTAACCCTATCAAAAATATAGCGGTGTGCAACCGCATTAAGCACAGCAACGGTTGTGTGGGGCGCGCCGCGCCCCACACAACCGTACTTAACTAACGCGCATAGCGCTATAAACAGTAAAATCTAACATCCCATCTAGGGCTTACCAGATTAGCCATTTGGCACATGACGTTTGGCTATCTCGATTTAGACATCTAGCACATGTAAAACACCTGTGACTGTTCTACATTCAAGCCATCCTATAACTCGACAGCTCATGCAGTTTTCTTGATGAGAAATGCAATCCATGAGAGCCATTTGACAGCTTCTAAAAAGAGCTGCTATGGCATTGTTCGCATTCATTCATGCCATTTCTAGATGGATCACACAGCAACGATTCTACACATAATGCAGTTAGTTCTTTCGTAATTTCTTTCAACACAAATGACATCAGAGCTAGGCCTATGAGTTTGCAATTATCCAAACCCTCTGAGGCAGTTTCCGCTTCACAAGTAAAAACCGCCTTCAAGCATCCAGCTAAATATCGGGTTGCCAAAGGTGTGGTTAGCCTTTTCATTTTCGGACTCCTCACAGGCAGCAGTTATTTGCTCTATCGACAGTTTGTCCTGATACCCCAGCAGCAGGAACAAGCCCAAACGCAGACCATTGATGTTGAAACCGCAACGCTCCCCATTACCGTTGCCGCCAATGGAACGGTTGAGCCAGAACAACTAACAAATGTCAGTCCTAAAACCTCAGAGCGTTTAGAACAAGTGACTGTTGTTGAGGGCGACGTTGTAGAAGCAGGCCAGGTTTTGGCCTATATGGATGATTCTGACTGGCAGGGACAACTGATCCAAGCGCAAGGGCAACTGGCGTCGGCTCAAGCAAATTTGGCTTTGCTCATCGCGGGTAATCGTCCTCAAGAAATTGCCCAGGTCGAAGCGACTCTGGCTAGTACCGAAGCCCGATTAAACCAGGCCGAAGAAGACTCGCGCCGCTATGAGGCACTTTATGCCCAGGGGGCTATCTCTGCACAAGAGATGACGACATACCGAACCGCCCGCGACGCGGCTCAGGCTGAGATGAGAAGTGCGCAACAGGCGTTAGATATGAGTCAGGCTGGCAGCCGTCAGGAAGAAATTGCGCAGGCCGAAGCCGAAGTCACACAAGCGGAAGGGGCATTGGCCATCATCGAAACACAAATTGACAATGCTGTGATTCGGGCTCCTTTCAGCGGGACTGTGACGGCGCGCTATGCGGATCCGGGGGATTTTGTCTCTCCCTCGACTGCTGCAAGCGAAACATCGTCGTCGTCCTCCTCCTCGATCCTCTCCTTAGCGTCTAACTATCAGGTTGTTGCCAATGTGGCAGAAACCGACATCGCGCAGCTCCAAGTGGGTCAATCGGCTAGCATTCAAGCCGACGCCTACCCCGATCGGCGATTTGAAGGAACCGTCGCTCAGGTTGCGGAGCAGGCCACGGTCAGCTCTAACGTGACCAGTTTTGAGGTGCGGGTCAATCTTTCGGACGAAGCGCAGTTGCAGCTTCGCCCTGGGATGAATGTCGATATCGAATTTCAAGCCGGTGAACTGACGAATGTGTTGGTGGTGCCAACCGTCGCCATTGTGCGAGAGGAGCAGGGAGAAGGGGTACTGATCTTGACAGCGGATGGCATGCCTCGATTTCAAGCGATTGAAACGGGATTAACGGTCGAGGATCAAACGGAGGTAATTACAGGGCTGGAGGGCGATGAGCAGATTGTTTTAAGTGCCGCTCAGGGGTTGCCTGAAAATCGGCGAAATAGAGGAGGCCCACCTCTGCTACCGGGTGGGGGTGCGCCAGGAGGACCTCCCGGTGGTTAAGGCCATGCAGAAAGAACGTCTATCTACCCTCGAGTTGCCATCCATTTCTACGGCGGAAATTCTGGTAATGGCGATCGCTGCCTTGTGGAGCAACAAACTACGAACAGCCCTGACCATGTTAGGGGTGATCATTGGCATTACTGCTGTTATTGCTGTCACCTCGGTGGGGCAAGGTGTACAGTCGGCAACAGAAGCCAATTTGCAGAACTTAGGCGCAGATATTTTACGGGTGAGGGCAGGATCGGTCAATAGCGGGAATGTAAGTCAAGGCAGTGGAAGTGCAACAACGCTGACTTGGAGCGATGCGCAGGCGATCGCCTCCCAGGTGCGGGTGGCTGAGACAGTTACGGCCTATCTGGAGCAAAATGCCCAAGTGGTGTATGCCCAAAACAACACATCCACCACGGTTTTGGGAACCGATACAAACTACGCAGCGGTCAATAGCATTACATTGCAATCAGGGCGGTTTTTCACCGAGGAAGAGCTCGAAAACGCCCAGGCTGTGGCAATCCTAGGGGCAACGGTGAAAGATGATTTATTCGGTAGCAGTGAGGCCGTCGGCGCAGACATTCGCATTCAGGGGCAACGCTACAGTGTGCTAGGGGTTGCCAATGAGAAAGGGGCTCAGGGTCGAGACAATCCTGACGAACAGATTTATGTACCCCTCATGAATATGTCAGCTCGATTGGTGGGAAACAATGCACTGAACGGGATTGCGGTTCAAGGTATTTCGGTGAAAGTGACTGAGCAAGCCCAGTTGGAAGCGGCTGACTTTCAAATGACAAACCTCCTGCGCGTGCGCCACAACATTCATCCTTCGCGAGGCGATGAGGACGACTTTCAGATTATAAGTGCGGCGGATTTGGTTGAAACGCTCAGCAGCACAGTGGGGCTGTTTACCATTATGGTGGTTGCGATCGCTGCCATCTCTCTCGTTGTAGGCGGCATTGGCATTGCCAATATCATGCTGGTGTCGGTGGTAGAACGCACCCGAGAGATTGGTGTTCGTAAGGCGGTCGGAGCCACTAACCGAGCAATTTTAAGTCAGTTTTTGGCCGAGGCGATCGCAATATCAGCCGCTGGCGGAGGGTTGGGGGTTGGGTTAGGCGTGGCGATCGCCCGCATCGCCGCGACCCTATTCGACTTTCCCTTTGTAATTTCCCTCTGGGCCATGGCGTTGGGCGTGGGGCTTTCCTTTGTCATTGGCATCATGGCCGGGGTCATTCCCGCCCGCAGCGCCGCTAAATTGGACCCGATTATTGCTTTAAGAAGTGATTAGTAGGACCCGCTATGCCGACCATGATTTGGATGGAAGATATCTGCAAAACCTACCGTTTGGGCGAAGTCGATGTACCGATACTCAAGGGCATTGATTTGACGATAGAGGAAGGCGACTATGTCTCAATTATGGGAGCCTCAGGATCAGGGAAATCGACCCTGATGAACATCATCGGTTGTCTGGATCGCCCATCGGCTGGCCACTATGTTCTCGAAGGGCGTAACCTCACCACCCTGAGCGACGAAGGGCTTGCCTACATTCGCAATCAGCGCATTGGTTTTGTGTTTCAACAGTTCAATTTACTATCGCGCTCAACAGCCTTGGAAAATGTCATGTTGCCGATGGTCTATGCCGGTGCCAGTCGTAGCCAGCGAAGAAAGCAGGCAGAAGTCGCATTAGATCGAGTGGGATTGGGCGATCGCATGGGCAACCGACCTAGCCAACTTTCTGGCGGACAGCAGCAACGGGTGGCGATCGCTCGGGCTCTCGTCAATCGTCCAGCCTTGGTTTTGGCTGACGAACCCACAGGAGCCCTAGACACCCATACCTCTCACGAAGTCATGAACCTCCTCACCGAACTCAACAGCCAGGGAATTACCGTAGTTATCGTGACCCATGAGCCTGATATTGCTGCGCAAACCCATCGCATTATCTATGTTCAAGATGGGTTGTTACAAAGAGAACCCAACCATTAATAATTCCCAGGGTGGAATCAACCCTGACACGACAACAGGTTGCAGAGTGCGTCAGCGATCGCATAATAAGTGAGTGGCCTTTATTTCTCGTAGGATGTGTTAGCGATAGCGTAACGCATCAAAGCCTTGATAGATGGTGCGTTACGGCTTTTCCTAACAGCACCCTACACCCGAGTTTATTTATGGCTATCTACTTAATAGCGCTAGCACCTCTCGGGACAGATCTGGCTCAACGACATTTGGCCAGCTCTCAAAATTACGGCGCACCCAGTCCATCCCGACTTCATTATTGAGCTTAATCTTCTGGGGATGCTCAGTATAGAGTCGATGGAGGACATGCGTATCTTGCGCAACAATGGTTTTGCTAAGGTTGAGCAGCGTCTTTTTCATCAGCCTGTACCCTGCATTCTTAGGCTTAGCGAATAGGAGGACATAAGTTCGCGTGCGATCGCCCGCTTCGGGTACAAACAAGTGGCACTGAGCAACGGTAGCCAACGAACTTTCTCCATGAAAAATCACTAATGAGGGAAAGTGATTTTCCAAATGGGCTTCTATGACCCTTGGAATCATCAGAACGGCTGGATTACGCGTGATCTCACGCAACGTAGGAGACGCCGTACGTAGGAGACGCCGTTGGAGTCTTGAAAAAGGCTTCAGAGTGATGTCCGCGATCGATAAACTGATTGAACTGAACCTCCTCAATCCGGAACAGATCTCGATGGGTACCGTTCTGGTGATTGTAATCATGGTTATTCAAGAGCATCGACAGCAGCGGTGTATTAACACTCGTATCCGCCGTAGAACCAACAAACTCATAATTTTCAGCAATTTTGTTCAAAACATCTGGGATAGCCATTTGGGGTTCACAATCCCCATACGACCAAATGAAGTCGTCTTGGATCATCAGCTTGAGCGGCTCTAACAAAGGCTTTGTCTGTTGACCGCTACCTGGCAACACGGTGCATCCTTGCCCATCAAACTCCAACGCATGAAACGGGCAGACAACTTTACTCGAACCATCCTTTTGGGCTTCGCACCACCCTTCAGACAACATCGCTCCCATATGAGAACAGGCATTGGGCAATGCATGAACATCGTTGTTGCGGTCTTTCCACAGCACATAGTCCTGGCCATACAAAGAAACCTTTAGTGGCTGATTAATAGACAGCATCGATTTGTGCGCCAACAACCAGGGCGCTCCTAGCAGCATTGACGGCATAGCCTTCTCCGCGAGCGATAGAATTGTGAAAGATTCGTCGTGTTTTTAAATATGACAGAACGCTCACATTTGTCAAGCCCAAGACTGTCTGGCAATCTTCGCCGCCAACCCAAGCAGCAGCGAGGTAAAGCACGGGTTGAAAGAATTCTGGATGCCGCCGCCGCCATCTTTGATGAAATGGGCTATGAGGCAGCGACGACGCATCATATCGCCGCTAGAGCTGGAACCGCGATTGGCTCGCTCTATCAGTTTTTCCCCGATAAAGCATCCATTTTCAAAGCGATGGAGCTACGTCATACGGAACGGGTTAAGGCATTTTGGGACAAGGTCGATGTGCCAAGAATGGTTCAGCTCCCTCTGCGTGTAATGATGCATACCCTGCTCATAGCGGCAATTGAACTCTTTGAGCAGCCGGTATCGCGGGTAGTCTTCATTCAGTTCTATATGACGCGCGACATCTTTCAATCTATCGACGACAGTATGACCCAGGATGCCATTAACTTTCTGGCAACCCTTTTAGAAGGACGAAATCCAGCCCTACCCAAAAACCAGTGCCAACTACTGGCAGAAGTGTGTGTCCACAGCAGCAATGCCGTCATCCTCGCGGCTCTGCGCACCCACGACCTAAAGCACCGTCAACGCTTGCTCCAGCAGAATGAAGACCTGTTGGTTTCATATTTAGAACCACATCTCGGCAAAAATACCTCCAAAGATGTAATGAATGTAATGATATGTCCTCACTGCCAATCCAGTCAGCTATCTAAGAATGGATATCGCCGAGGTAAGCAATGCTATCTCTGTAAGACCTGTGGCAAGCAGTTCGTCCAACCATCCGCTCAATAGCCAAGTCGAGCTGAAGGTGGATCAGATATAGATACGACTATTGGAGGCGATCGCCTCATAACCTGCAAGAAGATGCGACAAACGTAAATTCGTGGAAAGGGAACAGGTAAGCAAAGCAATGATGGAGCAGGCACAAAACCTGGACAAATAATCATTAAGCTGAATAGCTAAGTTGGCAGGTGCAATTAAACCTAAAGCCCTGTGCCGCCTGCGCTGCGGGCGGCACAGGGTTTTAAGGGTCTGGTTTTTCATCATGCCGAGCTACTTAGCCATACGTAAAGGGCAATGCACGTGCATTTAGGAAACTCTGCTCACTGGCCTGACTCCAATTCATTAAGATCTGACGAGCAGATAAGAAGGAATCAATCGTTCGCTGCATCATTTCATCGCCTGCCGATCGCATTTCAGCAATAGCTTCACCAGAAGCATTCCCCAAAGCAGCCAGTACTTCTGGAGATAACTGACGAACTTGTACCTGATGTTGATTCACCAGCGTGTTGAGGGCTCTGGCATTGCCCATATTAGCTTCAGCTAACCCTTGCTCATATTCCGCCTGCGCGGCGATCGCCACAATCTGCTGCAAATCAGTAGGTAGCGCCTCATACTGGGTGCGATTGACCACTAACTCCACCAACCCAGAAGGTTGATTATAGGACGGGAAATAATAGTAAGGAGCCCCTAGTTCATGGAGGCCGAAATGTAGATCAACCAATGGCCCAACCAGTTCAAATCCATCTAACTCATCAGCTTGTAGAGCTAGACGAATTTCATCCAATCCCATTATGATGGCCGTAGCACCAAGCCTTGACATCACATCCACTGCAACTCCAGTGGTGCGAAATCGCAGACCTTCTACGTCACTCAAGCCATTAATTTCATGACGGAACCAGCCAAATGACTGGGCACCCAGAGACCCTGCTGGAAAGGCTTTGACCCCAAAAGGAGCATAAGCTTCATCCCAAAGCGCCTGTCCACCTAAGTAGTGAATCCAGGCACTCATCTCGTTTTGAGTCAGACCGTAAGGGATGACCGTAAAGACTTCTAAGACGGGAGATTGGGTTCGCCAATCGTAGGAAAGGCTACGAGACATTTCAATGGTGCCGTCGCCGACAGCGTTTAGGGTTTCCGAGAAGGGAACCAACTCATCAGGTGGGAAGACTTCAATGAGTAATCGACCGGCACTCATGGCGGTAATACGATCCGCCAGTCGTTGTGCCGCTGCAAGCTGATCGGGGAAGTCCTCATTCCATCGGGACACCATCCGCCAGCGAAACTCAGGCTCCTGCGCCTGAGCAAGCCGAGGACGGTAGGATGCACCAAGGATAACGGCAGCCGTGGTAGAGGCGGCGATCGCCCCCGTCAAAACACGACGACGCGTCAGCAACTGTTGATGTCTCATTGTCTTTCTCCCCACAATAAAATTTGGATTACGAAGTTGGGAGACAGATATATTCCTGTCTCTAAGGGTATGAATTGACCTGGATTAACTGCGATCAGGAAAATAGTCTTCTGGAGGGCAGGGGCTGCGACCAGCCAGCTCACAATAGGCTGTTTGGAGTTGTTGCCTCTGTAAAGCGATTTCCAGCAGCGGCTTTGTTAAGGTGAAATCGGTTTCTGGAAACGGTGCGTGGCAACTATGACAGCCACTGCGATCGCCCACGTGGTAATTAGGTCGAGATGGACTGAACGAACCATACTGCCAGGTTTCGTTTAGCTTTTGTTTAATAAAGACAGTGCCAGGAGCCTCCGGCGAGTACCAGGTCTCCATCAAAATTAGAGTGTTATCTGGTAGCGGCTGCTCAGCTTCAACCTGATCAACCGCATCAGCAGCAATGAACATCTGCCGAAAACTATCATCACCACGAGAAACGGTTGCGTAGTGAAGCCATTGCCGACCATACCGTTCCTGAATGGTAAATGTACTTTCATCAACACCTTCAGGAGAAGTTTGAACCTCTGCCAGCGAGGACTCGGCAACTGGAGACGGTGAATAGCCCGAGGATGAATAGTTCGCAGAATTGAAACTATGGGCTAGGGCGATCGCCATCACAGTGGCACCAACAAGCAACCCCAACCACTTCACAAACGATGCCAGTTTTCTCGTCATAGTTACTGATGGAAAGGATAGAAAATAGGCAAATCGTTTTCTTGCAACCTAAACATTGGCCTAACCCAACCCACAGGCAGGTTAGCGGTCCACATCAAACGGCAGTAATTGCCTACGTCTCTTACCATAGGAGCAGCCATGACCACCGTCCAATGCCTTCTCCGCTTGTTATTGATGCTCTGAAGTTATTACTGCTATGGAACTCCGCGACCTCCGCTACTTTATTGCAGTGGCAGAAGACCTACATTTCGGACGCGCCGCCGAACGGCTTTATATCACCCAACCTGCCCTCAGTCGCCAGATTCGAGCATTGGAGGCCGAGTTGGATGTGCAGCTATTCCAACGCACCAAACGATCGGTCGGTCTGACTGTCGCCGGACAAACGTTTCTGGAAGAAGCCCGACAAATCATTCGACAGACAGAGCAAGCTGTGTCGAATACGCAAAGAGTGGCAAGAGGCGAGATGGGGCAACTGCGGCTAAGCTTCACAGCTTCGGCATTGAGGAGCATCGTGCCAAAGGTCGTAAGTGTCTTGCTAGACCGTTACCCTGACGTTAAACTGACGATGGCTGAGCAATGCACGAATGATCAAGTTGAAGCCTTCCGCAACGGCCAAATTGACATTGGCCTTCTCTATCCACCTGTTGATGAAAAATTACTGTCCGTGGCTCCACTATGCGTAGAAAATTTTGTGGTTGTGTTACCCAGGAACCATCCTTTATCGCTGCAAAAACAACTGACGTTACGGGATTTAGCAACCGAGTCCTTCATCCTACATCCTCGTTACGAAGGACCAAATTTTTATGATCAAATCATCCACCTATGCCAGCAGGCTGGCTTTCATCCAAGCATCGTGCAAGAAGTGGTTCATAGTCAAACTAGAATCGGTTTGGTTGCTGCGGGGATAGGCATCACATTTGTCCCAGAAACGTTGAAAGATACCAATAGGACAACTGTAGCCTACCGTAATCTCCAAGGTGAAGCACCAAGTCTACAGATGGCGATCGCCTATCGTCATGACCATTTTTCTCCTAGCGTCCAGCGATTCTTAGAGGTCATTGACGAAACAATCAAGAAGCCTGAAATATCTGTGGCTTAGGCAAGTTTTGGCATCGAATGTAGGTGATAAGCGTCCTTCTCAGTAGTCGCTCTAAGGAGCAATAGAACAAGCCTATGACTGACACAAAGCACCCTATCACAAGCATTACAGGAAGCAAAGTCGCCCTTGGACCTATTTGCCAGGAACATCTTCCACTTTTTTGGCAATGGTTTAATGATTTAGAGGTCATGTGTACTTATAATCCTCGATGGAGCCCTATGCATTGGGAACGCGTAGAAAAGTGGTATGCCCAAATCGTGGAAAGTGAAAAAATTTTTGGATTTGCAATTTATGAGCGTTCAGAAATGAAGCTGATTGGCTGCACCGTACTACTCAACGTGAATCCTTTTCATGGCCTTGCCGATTTGGACATCATTGTTGGTGAAAAGAGTCTTTGGGGACAAGGTTTAGGTTCCGAGGCAGTGAAGCTCACCCTTTGCTATGGCTTCAAAATTCTGTCGTTATGCAACATCATGCTCACCGTTTATAGCTTTAATGAAGCAGGCATACGCGCCTATAAGAAAGCAGGATTTCAAGAGTTTGGTCGTCGAACAAAAGTACGTCGCTTTGATGATCATGTTTATGATTTAGTCTACATGGAGTGTTTGAGCACCAATTTTAACGATCCTACGTTGTCTCAACTATTTCCATCTGAAGCAGAATAAGGAAATAAGGTTGCTAATCCCTTCAACTAAGATGCTCGCCCAATCTAAACCTTCAAGGCATCATCTCCAGAAAAGCCGTGAATAATTTCGTTATTCCGTCTAAATCGATATATCGGGCAGGAATTCTCTATCTCCTTGCTTAATCTGGGGAAATACCTAGAAGGGTGATATCTCTTGCCCCCTCAGGGGATGTTTTATTGACAAACTCTCTGATATCACCCTCTAGGGAATCAAATTGATTCTCAGTCCGCATTGTATGTTTAGGAGGGGGAATATGGTGAAACTGCTGCGATCGCATCGTTTGCCAAAGGCTGTCATCGGTGTGCTGATGACACTTAGCCTTGCCGCATCAGCTTGCCAAACCCAGGCAGAAGAGAGTCAGCCTTCATCCGTATCTCTCGCTCCAACGCAGGCCGAAGACGACAACGCTTCGCCTGAAGCCAGCAATGCTTTACTTGAAACCATTAGTCAAATCGAAGAGCGCCTAGATGCCAGAGTCGGTGTTGCCGTTTACGACACAGAGACAGGGCAAAGCTGGGAATACAATGCCGATGATCGCTTTGCGATGGCAAGCACGTTCAAAACCCTTGCCTGTGCAACCGTACTTTCCCGTGTCGATGCTGGACAAGAGCAGCTCGATCGCATCATCTCCTTTGATGAAAGCGATCTTGTTACCTACTCGCCAGTAATCGAAACGCGGGTTGACTCCGAGGGCATGTCGCTTTTCGAGCTCTGTCAAGCAACCCTGTCCCTCAGCGATAATACCGCTGCCAACCTGATTTTAGAAACCGTTGATGGCCCACAAGGCGTTACTGAGTTTCTGCGCTCCATTGGCGATGACATCACTCAGCTCGATCGATGGGAACCGGAGGTAAACGAAGCTATCCCTGGCGATGAGCGAGACACGACCACGCCAAATGCTATGGCAATGACCCTTGAGAAGCTCGTTCTTGGTGATGTTTTGTCACCTGAGTCGCGCCAGCAACTTGAAGACTGGCTCAGGGGCAACGAAGTTGGTGATGCGCTGTTTCGAGCCGGGTTACCAGAAGACTGGGAAGTCGCAGATAGAACAGGCGCTGGAGATAATGGCTTGCGCGCCAACGCTGCAGTCCTGTGGCCACCCGAACGCGAGCCCGTGATCGCTACCGTCTATATTGCCGAGACAGACGCCTCATTTGATGACCGTAATGCTGCGATCGCCGAAATCGGCACAGCCATTGCAGAAGCAGTAATGCAGCAATAATTACAAAAGAGCTCAAGCGTCTATTTTCCACTTGTAAGCATTGGCAATACGGTAACCTCCTGCTGCTTCATAAAATCGATGCGTTCGCTTGCTGCTTACCCTTGTATGGACAGTAACCGTTGGATATCCTGACCTAAAGCAATCGTTTAGGATGTAGAACAGCAACCTGGAGGCGGCTGCTTTGTAATTTCGGGTGGGCAAAGTCATTCCATCTTGAAGCCAAACACACATCCCATCGTTCAGATGTGGATAGGCAATCAACGTGGCGATACTACAAAGCTGCTCATCCATCCAAAGGCCAAATAAGCGATAATTTCTTGCCATGGCATCAGCCAGGGAAATCTGAGTAATCGTCGGATGAAAATGAGTCAGCAAGACTAATCCTGAAGCCATATCGTCCAATGTTTTTATTTCTCTACATTGAAAATCATTCATTGTTGGCACTTGCTCAGCAGAGGATAGCCAGGAAGAACGGGACCACTCATAGACAAATGCAAACGGTTGCCCAGCCTCTCGAAGGAAAAACTGATTTGCGATGGCATTGTTTATGAGGATATGGATAGCCAGCTCAGGGCATTGCCTATTGAGGCATTGATCGCGGAGAGAAGCAAGAAGCATTGACTGAAGTTCAAACGGCTCTTGATTTTTTATCGTGATCAAATCATGAATCCAAGCTCGGTTTGTATCAGTCAAATGCGGATAAACATGGATTCCAGCTAGACCTACTAATTGAGACTCTTGCTTGAGTAAGAAAATCTGATATTGATTGGCCAGTGCAAATTCAAGATTTGCTTCGGTCAGGCCATGAGGTAATTCTTCTAGCAAAGCTAGAGCCGAGAGATTGTCTGATGCCGTAAATTTGGTGAACCTGTATTCAGTCATGACTCACCAAAGCAACGAGACGATTTGTTCTGCTTCGATAGTCCTATCTACAGTTATCACGCTGCCATATTCCATAGTGTGCATAGGATACGAATGCATTTCTAAATCTAAAGTAGACAAACACTTTACTGCAATAGGCAGTATCTTATCCGTCGGGGGGACTTATCACTGTCGAATAAGACTTGCCATGAAAGAAGAAAATCTGATTATTCGCGAAGCCATGCAGCAGGATGAGGAAATCATTGCTGAATACCTGTGCCAAATTTCTTTCGACCTTGGTTGCCCAGCTCGTTCAATTCGGCACAACTGGCTAGAGAAAACGACTCAATTTATTGACTATGCCCGCCGTGAACTCCATTACAAGGGTTTTATCGCGGAGTTGAGCGATGAAGTGATTGGCTCTGCATGCTGCCAGATTTTTGAGCTTTATCCTATGGTTAGCGACCAATATCACAAGGGATATATTTGGGGTGTTTATGTAGAACCAGCTCATAGAAGGAAGGGTATTGCTACTCAGCTGATACAGAGAGCTATGGCCACTTGAGGGAAATTGGCTGTACCCATGCAGTTCTTCACGCTTCTGAGCAAGGCAAGTTGCTTTATTCCAGGCTTGGCTACACAGAGAGTAATGAGATGGGGATAAGTTTGGCTAAGAAGCCAATGATTACTTCGTAATACAAGTACAAATAGCGGGCGATCGCAACTCACCATCGCAACTGACCAAGGATAACCAATGACACTATTTGACCCGACCCGACACTATTCGCTTCTAGACATTGATTGGAATCCTGATGCTGCACAGCAAGCGATTGGGGCGATCGCCCACGAAACCATTGAGCAGCTAAACGATCGACCCTTGCTGCCTGGACACCCAATGGATGATCAAACCTTTGGGACTGACTTGTACCTTGGAAAGGCGGGCGTATTGTGGGCTATCCATTACCTGCAAACCGTTGGAGCGATCGATTCTACCTTCAATGTGGCTCAGCATCTCGATGCAACGCTAGCTCAAAATAGCCAAATCTACCTTCAAAACACCCCTTATCCCCAGCAATCGTCTTATTTATTTGGAGACTTGCCACTCCTGCTGCTGCAATATAAACTTGCTCCTTCCGGAGAAAAAGCAACTCAAATCTTGCAGTCGATCCATAAGAACGACACTCAGCCGATTCGAGAACTGATGTGGGGTATTGCGGGCTCAATGCTTGCGGCCTATTTCATGCATCAGTGGACACAAGCAGCACAATGGCAAGAGGTCTTCAAATCACAAGCTGCTTTGCTCCTCAAGGAGTGGCAGCCGGTCGGTCAGGCAAGCTACCTGTGGACAATCGACTTGTATGGCGGGCAACGGCAATGGCTGGGGCCTGTTCATGGCTTCGCTGGCAACTTAACGCCGTTGCTTGTGGGACAGTCTTTGTTAACTGAGGCGGAGTTTCAAGAGATTTCTACCAAAGCTATGACGACGCTGGTGCAAACTGCGGTCATAGAGGATAGCAAGGCCAACTGGCCAGCCGTTTATAACGAAACCCAGCCAAAGTCAGATCTGCAACTGATGCAGTATTGCCATGGTGCACCGGGTATGGTGACAGCCTTAGCCAGTCTGCCAAAGGGGATTGATGCACAATTCGATCAGGTTTTGGAGCAGGGTGGAGAGCTGACTTGGCAAGCTGGGCCATTGAAAAAGGGATCAAATCTTTGCCATGGCACAGGTGGTAATGGCTATGCCTTTCTCAAGCTGTTTGTTCGCACGGGCGATCAACTGTGGCTCGATCGCGCTAGGGCTTTTGCAATGCACTCAATCGAACAGTATCGCCTATCGCAACAACTCTACGGACAGTTGCGCTATCCACTGTGGACAGGCGACCTGGGTTTGGCCATTTATCTATGGGATTGCTTGCAAGCACAGGCAAAGTTTCCCACTATCGACGTGTTCTAGAATCTGGCTTTTTCTAGGGTCAAGTCATACAAAATAGGAAACCTTTTGAAGCGCACTTTTTGAAGGAGTGAAGGTCTAGCGCGATCGCCACCACACCCGAGGAGAAATCAGAGCGATGGCCACAAGATGTCAAGCCATGCATCGAATCAGCAACCCTTCTTCAAATAACCAAGACTTAGCGCAAAAATATCCGGGAATTTGCAATTGAATAGAGAATACAGGGCATACTTAGCGAGTTGTATTCCCTTCTAATCCCTTCTACTGATGAGTTCCGCCGATTCAACGACTGCCAACCTTTCCATGGCACCTGCGGCACTGGAGACCGCTTTGAATGAGCTATCCGAAACAAAACGCTTTCGGATGATTGTCTGCCACGAAAATGATGAACTGCGGATCTTTATTGAAGGAGCAGCGTTGCCCGAGAAACAAAAGTGGGTGCCCAAGGTTCGGCGATTACTGGGGCAGGTCGGGCTGAAAACAAGTCATCCTATTTACATCTACGGACGAAAAATCGGCGCTATCTTGCCCCAATGGCAACAGCGACTGGCGCCTAACCAATCCTCATCTGCGTCCCAAGACTCTCAATCAACAGAAGCTTCGCCTGCTCAGGCTCAATCGTCAGCGTCTGCTTCATCTGAGGAACCACCTTCGGCTGAGGGCACAAGCCAGGCATCTCCCTCAGCTCCGTCAACGCCTCAAGAAAAGTCCTTATCTCCAAAAACGGACATCAGGCCATCGCCTAACAAACCACAACGATCGCAGAGTCCCCTATCGCCCAACCGACGATCGCAACTCACCAACTCACGGTCATCAACATCTCGCGACAAGTCCTTCCCCACAGCCGTCAAGTGGGGAGCGATCGCGGGCGGAGGAATGGTGTTCTTATTCTTTGCAGCTCTTGGTGTCCGATCGCTCCTGTTATCACCCTCATCCTCCAATACGCCTCAGCCTCAGGAGTATGCCTTGCAATTTGACGGTGAGGATGACATTGCGATCGCTGCCCAAGGGTACCTTCCAGCGTTCACTTCAACGACTGGTGGGTTCTCTGTTTCCTCTTGGGTCTATCCCACCGAATTCACCACTTATGGCCGGGTTGTGGAGCGCTCAGACAATACCCTGAGTGATCGCTTCCTGTTTGTGATTGACCATGAGGAGCGGGGCATTCGATTAAGCCTGAACGGGAGCTACGCAATTGGGGTTGGGCTCCCACTCAATGAGTGGAGCCACGTTGTAGGCACCTACGACGGGACGTACATTCGTGTCTACATCAACGGTGAACTGAAGGCCGAAACGCTCTATCAAGGCGGCATTGATCTGACAACCTCTGAGCTGTGGATTGGCAATAACCGTGAAAATAGCCGTCCTTTTGCGGGTTCCCTCAAAGACATTCAGCTATGGCAACGGGCTTTAACCGATGGAGAAATTCAGCAGGCCATGCAGCAAACCCCGTCAGCCGAGACGCGCGGTTTGCTGGCCTCTTGGGAGTTCTCTGAAGCATCTGAAGCTGTCCTCACCGATCAGGTAAGTGGCATTCCCCTGAGTCTACAGGTCGCCCCCAATCCATTCAGCTCAACAGACGGCCCGCAGTTGATAGAAGCACCTTAGACTGCTATTCCAATTCCGCCTTTCCCTATATTCAAGAGTTTCGCATTCACCACGCTGGCATTTTAGATAGATTCCGATGACTGATCCAACCTTACGAGAACAGGCCCGCCAGGGAAACCCAACGGCGATCGCCTCCCTACTCACGCGATCGTTTCAAGCGCAAAACATCCGAGCGCAGGTGGGTCGCCAAGAGGCTCAGCTGTTTGTACGCTTGGTTCACGACACCCAACCACCTGCACAAAACACTATCGTTCCGCGCATCGTTTATGGCTTGCAGCGGTTGGAAATCCAAGGGATCAGCACAGTTCATATTCAAGCGCAAGCCCTGGGTGGAACTGGGATAGCTTGGCAGACACGTGTGGAATTATCGACGGGAGCTTCTTCCGTGTCATCTTCTTCCGCAATAGGGGACTCATCGGCTGAGGCAAACCAACCTTCACCGTCACCCCCGGCGAACCCTTCACCGGGAGCAGTAGAGCCCAATATCGCTTTAGGGAGTAATCCAAATCCGCCATCGGGTGGAACCCCGTCTGAGTCGCCAGAGCCTTCGTCTCCTCTAATTTTACCGGGATGGAGCTTTTGGTTTGGTTGGGTGGCAGTGCTGTTAATCAGCGCTTCGTTAGCGGCTGGGGTACAAGCTATCATCTTTGATTCCCTCAACATAAACGGGAATTTCAGGATTCTGATATTTAGTGCCCTAGCCGAAAGCTTAATTGGGGTGGGGCAATGGCTGGTTCTGCGACAAGAGGTTTCCTGGGCCAAGCGATGGCTGGAAGCAACGATTTTGGGGGCGATCGCCGCTAGCGTATTGGAGGTGATTCGGTTGCTTCTGTGGCAGTCTTTGCTGTCACCATTGCCCTCACTCGGCGGCCTCAAGACACTTGTGTCGTTGATCATGCGCGTCGCGGCAATGGCTCCTATCTTCATCGGTCAATGGCGCGTATTACGCCGTCATCTTGGCATTGAGTCGGCCACGCTTTGGGTAAGGTCAATAGTCGTCATTACCTTCCTGGTATTTTTCCTCCAAACTTTCAATGTAGAGCGCTTCATACCGTTTTACTCACTCGATGCACAGTGGCTATGGTCTTTGGGGCGATGGATGGCAAGTGGAGCCGTCATGGTGTACTTGTTACGCCAGTACCGAGTGGAGCTACTCAAGCTCAATCGCTTGACCGATGCCACCACACGCCGCCGCCTTTTGCAACAGCGAGCTAAAATCAATGGTCAGTTTTTCCTTGAATGGGCGGGTCTAACCCTCGTTGGATGGGTTGTTAGTGCTATCATCGGCCCCGCCCTGAGTTTGGCAACATTTGGCCTCAGTGCGGTTTTCTCAGTAGTGATTGTGACGGGGGCGGGAGCTGGGTTCCAGTGGATTGCATTGAAACGGCGCATCAATGAGAGCGAATTTTGGTTTATCGCAACGATATCTACCGCGTTCACATTTACGCTGATTGGACTTGTATTGTCCTTCATCCTAGGGGGCTTAGCACTCAGATCGATAGCTGTCTCCACGAACCCTACCTCGGGTTACTGGCCTTACTTTGCCAGTTTAGGCATTGCGGCCTTTTTTATCGCGATCGCCTGGTTCGCTGTAATTGCAGCCCAAAGCCGGGTTCTATACAAGCAGGGCTACCGTCCTAGCTGGTGGATTCTCATCAATCTCGGTACATTGTGCGTGCTGGCCTTTGAGTCTGCCTTGCAGCAAGGGCTTATTATCATTCCTGGTTTGTTAATTGCGTTGGTTCTCCTGCCTGCTGCGGGCATGGTTTGGCTCATGGGCTATCCCAAAAAGCTACACCCCATGCCCGGAATTTGGACAGAATAATTGGCAGGGGCATTATGCCTAAGTGAAATCAGATAGCATTGACAAACTCAGATTAAGCCGAGGGGAGCAGGTCAATGCTGCAAGCTGTTGAGCAACGCATCGAGCAAGTCATTCACAACCTACAGTCCGCGACAGCCTTCGAAGGGAAATTGAGTCCACCCAAAACGCTGTACGAGCAATTAGCACGCTATCACACCCCTGGGCTCAGTATTGCCGTTATTCAAGACTTTGCCATTGACTGGGCACAAGGGTTTGGGGTCGCTGAAGCCGGAACAAGCCACGATGTTACACCCGATACGCTGTTTCAAGCTGGCTCGATTAGCAAACCGGTTTTCGCACTAGCTGTCATGCGATTGGTTCAAGAAGGTCGGCTCAATCTCGACGAGGACGTAAATACCTACCTTACGTCCTGGCATGTACCGGCTAACGGCAAGTGGCAGCCTCGCGTCACGCTCCGACACCTGTTGAGCCACACAGCCGGAACGACGGCACAAGGCTATTACGGCTATGATGCGTCGGCGACTTTACCCACCACCCTGCAAGTGCTCAAGGGTGAGTTTCCAGCCAACAGTGAGAAGGTTGAAGTCAACATTCTTCCTGGCTTGCACTATCGCTATTCGGGAGGCGGAATGGTCGTTGGGCAGCAAGTTTTGGTTGATCTGCTACAGAAACCGTTTCCAGACATTATGCGTGAACTTGTCTTCGAACCCTTGGGGATGACCCATAGTACTTACCAACAGCCTTTGCCGCCACAGATAGATGCGATCGCCGCAACAGCCCATCCCATCAATGGAACGCCTCTCGGTGGCAAATATATGATTTATCCTGAACTCGCCGCTGCTGGATTGTGGACGACACCGACCGATTTAGCAAAGCTGGGCATCGAATTAATGGGCGTCTTACAGGGGCGATCGCCCGCTATTTGCAGCAAAGAAACTATTACTGAAATGTTGCGCCCCCAAACCAAACAATCTGAGGGGGGCAATGGATTGTTCGTGGGCTTAGGCTTTGCAGGTCGAGGTGAGAAAGAAGGTGCCTATTTTGGTCATGGCGGAACCAATATTGGATTTGTTGCTGAGATGCGGTTCTACAAATCCACAGGGCAAGGAGCGATTGTTATGCTCAACTCTAACGAAGGGGCACCCCTGCGAGATGAAGTGATGCGGGCGATTGGGCAGGCATACAACTGGGCTGATGCGTTGCCTCCAGAGAGATCAACGATTCCTTTGACCCAAACCGAGAATTACTCAGGCTGGTATGCGACCGAAGCAGGACTCACCTTCCAAATCACAAACCAAGATGGAACGTTGTTTCTGCATTATGAGCAACAACCCCCGTTACAGCTCTTTCCGACATCAGAATTAGAGTTCTTTGCCCAAGCAGTAAACGTGAACATAACGTTTGAACAGAGTGAAACAGGTAGCATAACGGTAATGCATCTAAACCAAGCGGGTGTCATGACTTTAGGGCTTGTGGATAAGCAAATTAGGGCAAAAAGACAGGAGCCATGAAGCCAGCATCACTCGACAATTTGATCAGGTAAACGCTTGAGAAAGCTGAGTGAACCTGAATTCGGACTAGAAAACTTAACGATTTGTTTATCGATGATGATGATCATTGAGTAAATAGAAATAACTCAGAACATGCTATCCAAATGTTGGGTTTCGTTCCTCAACCACAACCTACTTATATCAAATCCAGTTGAAGAACCCAAATAGCCCTCTTTCATCACTCTAGGCAGATGAAAGAGGGCTATCATTTGTGCCCGCTGCATTGCAGCGGGCACAAATGATATTTGGGTTTTACGGCTATTTAACCGGATTTGATATTAGAGCATGTTTAATTCTAGTCATTGACTTAAGCAATGAGCTGGCTACGGTTCAACACAAGTGACTGGACGACTGGTAGAAATTGCTTGCTCGATGATGTCGACAGCGTGGCTGACGCCTCTCGTCTGGTGTAACCTTGCTTGCAATCGAACCGCATTTTGTTTGTATGTGTCTTCAGTCAGTACTCGTTCGATCGCCCCTCGCAAGTTAGAAACCGTTAGTTGAGACAGCTTGACCAGTTCCCCAGCACCTGTCCAGACAATGCGTGCGGCGACTCCAGGTTGGTCGTCGGTCACGGGGATAGCCACCATAGGAACGCCATAACTCAAGGATTCTAAAGTGGTATTGAGTCCAGCATGGGTAATGTTGAGGCTGGCGCGTTGTAAGAGTTCGAGCTGTGGGGCATATTTTACGACGAGCGGATTGCCAGGAAGGTCGGAGAATAGCTCTGGTTCTAATCGACCGCCCAGGGAGATGACCAATTGAGCATTCAGATCAGCGCAGGCGGCTGCAATGGTTTGAAAGACATCGCCAAAGCGGTTTTGAACCGTTCCCATTGAGGCATAGATCAGTGGCTTGTCGTTCAGCTGCTCGAAGGGAAATGCAATGGGTTCGCGGGCGATCGCCTGATGAAAAGATCCGGTGAAGTGAAAATGAGGCGGCAGTTGACGCGGGAATTCAAACTCGGGAATGTGCCGGGTAATGATTGCAAGTTTAGAGAAAACATCATTTGGATGGCTGTATGCGGGCAGATCTCGCTTTCGACGATAGCGAGAAATCACATTCAAAACAGGCTGTGCCATCACGTTGACCACGCTATACGCCATGCGGTTCCTGAATTGCGCCCACCATGCAGATTCGTACTGCCATGCTGTTGGAATCGGCGGAATCGCAGGATCTTGATAGAAGGGAAGCATGCAACACATCGTCACGTAGGGTAGGCCGAGAGAGTCGGCGATCGTGCCTCCTTCAAAAACAGACAGATCGACAATCAGTGCATCTACGCCCCGTTCTCGAATAGCCGATGGTGCCTTTTGCAAGCGCGTTTCTGCATGGTGAGCAAATAATGTCAGGGTATACCGGATGTTTTTGAGGTTAACGAATAGCCCTACCTCTTCTGCTTGGGGTTGCTGTTTTTGACGCGCTTCATCAACTTGAGAATAAACATCGTAGAAGTCGAAGCCTGCGGCCTCTACTTTTGATTGAACCTCTGAAGCCGTGAAAAGTGTGACAGGATGCCCACGCCTTTGGAGTTCACGCCCCAGAGGAAACATCGTGTTTAAGTGGCCTGTAGCGCCCAAACAAAGAATACCGAAATGGGTCATTGCTCTACTTTCTCCCAATTCACAGTCAACGGGTAATCACGACGACTCCAGCAAAAATCAAGCCCAAGGCAACGAACTGATTCATCACCAGTCGTTCATCCAATAAGTAGTGGGAAAGAAGCGTAACCAAGATAAATCCCAACCCTGTCGAGAAGGGCGCGGCTGCCGAGACAGGCAGATGATCCAGAGCTCTAGCTGACAATAGGAGTCCGGTGCTGTGAACGGCCAAAGCGATGAGAAACCAGGGCGATAGCAATGTTGTCCAAAAGCCAGAACCTGCTGCGACCAAACGGGACTGCTTCAGCAAAATCGAACCAGCAGAGTGGCAACAAGCAGCCCCTGCCATCAGTAACCAAGGCAGTGGTAGAAAGTGATTCATTAATCGTGCTCAGCGGTTAATAGAAATTGTTTGACAATCGCTTGCAAAGCTTGCTCTAGCATTTGCTGAGGGAAGGCACCAGGATGGTTGAAGTGCCCCGTCAATTCCAGACCAATGTGACCGTGAACCGTTGCCCAAATGATGCGAGCAACATCCCACGCTTCTTCTTCCGTCATCGTTCCAGGGGCAGTACAAGCCTGCACGGCATCCACGAGCAACCGAAGGCTCTTTTTCCCGAGCTGCAGATTCGCTTCCGACGGACTGTACTCCGGCATGACTTTGAGGAACATGATGGCGTAGTACGTCGGGTGGGTCAGAGCAAAATTCCGATAGGCATCACACAGAGCGTAAATATAGTGTTGGGAATCATCTGAGCGCGGGACGGTTTCCAGCGTTTGACGAACCATGTCGAACCCTCTCAAATAGAGTTCATCCATCAATCCTTGCTTGCTGCCAAACATGGTGTAGAGCACAGTGGTTGAGCAGCCAACAAGCTGTGCAATTCGCCGCATACTCAAAGCCGTGACACCTTCGCGCATCAGGAGATCGCTCGTGTCATCTAGAATTCCCTGGCGGAGTTCCTGCTGATGCTGCTCCTGAGCGTTGCGATAGTTCGTAACGCTATTCTTTCCTATAACAGTGTTTTTGTTCATAACACTGTTATATCACCTTTCTAATTGGCTGCAATAGAGACGTGCTTCCTTCCTAGAAAAAATCATCCTTGGACTCTGTAACCTCCGCGAACTAATGGGCTGGTTAGGTGCTATTGGGCTTCAAAAGTCCACACAATATTGTTGATGAAACATAAACTGAGGCTAAGCTCAAGCATTTTTGCGTCACTGCAACAATCAATCGTGATCATAAGGTTGGGTCGATGAGTATCTGGAACGGTATTTCTGAATTTATTGCTGTGGTGGATGCGGGTAGTTTTTCTGCTGCGGCGAAGCGTTTGGGCGTTTCAACCTCCTATGTGAGTCGGCGCGTCGCTGACTTAGAAGCACGGTTAGGCATTCGCTTGCTGGCTCGCTCAACGCGCAAGGTGCGCATGACGGATGCAGGCGCTGAGTACTATCGCCGCTGTACCGATTTAGCTGCTGGGCTAGAAGAGGCTAATCAAGTGGTTGTAGGAGAAACCGCTGAAGTGGTGGGTCGGATTCGTGTTGCCGCAGGAGGTGCTTTTGCCGAGCGCTACGTTGCTCCGGCCTTAGCAAAGTTTGCCGCTCAGCACCCCAAAGTTCAGATCGAAATTGGCTTTAGCTCTCGTGTTATCAACTTAATTGACGATGGCTTTGACTTTGCCATTCGCTATGGGGTGCTGGAAGATAGCAGTTTGATTGCCCACAAGCTAACCGACCGAACGCTAGTGACCTGTGCTAGCTCAGAGTATTTGAAGCGTCGAGGCACCCCTGCCGACCCAGACGAGTTACGAGAGCATGCCTGTCTGTGCAGTAACACCGATCGCTGGCGGTTTAGCTACCCAGATGGGCATCGAGTGATTCGAGTGTCTGGGCCTTGGGTGAGCAACAGTGGTGTTGCGTTGGTGGCAGCCGCCATGCAGAACTTAGGGATTGTGTACTTGCCGCGAGTCAATCTTGCCGAAGCCCTTGATAGCAAACAGTTAGTACCGATCCTAGAAGACTTTTGGGACCGCGATCGCGCCACTTGGCTGGTGTATCCCAACCGTCATCACCTTCCCCTCCGTGTTCGGCGAGTCATTGATTTTTTACTGGATCACTTTCGCGCTAACGGCGAAAATTTGGAGGTTTAAATCCTTTCATTGGCTCAGAAGATGATGTGTAACCATTCAAATCCAGAGTCACTCTTCTTGCTTTGTCGTTCTTCTTAAAGAAATAGCTAAGTAGCTCGGCATGATGAAAAACCAGACCCTAAAAACCTGTGCCGCCCGCGCTGCGGGCGGCACAGGTTTTTAGGTTTAATTGCACCTGCCAACTTAGAACATTCATCAATACAATCAAATGATCAAGATTAGTAGCAACAAAGTGACAACTGCTTGGCCATATATCCCTCTTGATTGCCTCCATTATTGCAAGATAGCAAAAGTGCTTTGACTTAGACACAGACTGTATTTTAAAGGCAATAATGGGGCAATAAACCAACACTACACGTCGTCAAGAGAGAAGGTGAACTTACATCTCTGCCTAATCATTTGGCAACAATCTGTCCGTGTTTCTTTTAATTTGATCGTTGTAAGTGAGTAGTCATCCAGAGTTTTGTTAGGTGTGTGTGTAACGCACTGTCTGAAAGGTTTTGATCGTTCGCAACCACCAACATATCTTGTAGAAACTTGGGCTATATACTTGGCAAGCGATCGATTATCCTTGCGAGTTTATATTCTCTTACGTTAGCTTTCCTCAACCGCCATTCACCTGAAAGCGCATTTAATTCAATCAGCCGAATCCTTTAGAGAATTACACGAATTATCGGAGTTAAAAAATGGCAGAGGAAGAAAGAAAGCTGTCATCGAAACAAAAATCTCGACGCAATTTTTTAGGGCGATCGCTCACAGCAGCAGGGGCGGCGATCGCCGCTCCAACCCTACTGAATGGATGCCAAGAGCAATCAACCCCAGAGCAAGCAAATCAAGACTCTACGACAGAACCACCCCTCGACGGTGAAACAACGATCACCTTAACCATCAACGGCCAGTCGCAAACCCTGAATGTCGAGCCGAGGGTGACATTGTTAGATGCATTGCGAGAAAGGTTGGGGTTACCCGGAAGTAAAAAAGGCTGTGATCATGGGCAATGTGGTGCCTGCACCGTATTGATCGACAACCAGAGAGTCTACTCGTGCTTGACGTTGGCGGTAATGCAAGAGGAGAAAAACATTACCACCATTGAAGGCTTAGCCGACGGCGACAATCTACATCCTATCCAGGCGGCTTTTATTGATAACGACGGCCTTCAATGTGGTTACTGCACCCCAGGTCAAATATGCGCTTCGGTCGCGTTGCTGGATGAAGTTGAGAACGGTAGCGTTAGTTCCATCACGCCGGACCTCAATAATCCTCCTCAGCTCGCCGAGCTTTCAGAGGCAGAAATCAAGGAACGGCTGAGCGGCAATCTTTGCCGTTGCAGCGCCTACAACGGCATCGTTGCGGCAGTACAGCAAGCGACAGGGCAAACTCCGCTCTCACCTGCCTAAGTTCCAGACAATCCACCTATAGATCAGTCAATCAGATAGGCCAATGAAAAATTTTACGTATGGCCGTGCTAGCTCGGTTGAGGAAGTGATCGAGCAGGCAAATCGCGATCGCAATGCCATGTATATCGCTGGGGGTACCAACTTAGTCGATCGCATGAAGGCGTTCCTAGATGAGCCGTCTCAACTTCTCGACATCTCCCGCCTGGAAATGCAAAGCATCGAACGCACCCAAGACGGTGGGTTGAGGATCGATGCATTAGTCACCAATACAGACTTGGCTAACAATGCCAATGTACGGCGGGATTATCCGCTGCTCAGCCGAGCCATTTTGGCGGGAGCGTCTCAACAAATTCGCAATATGGCAACGGTCGGCGGCAACCTGATGCAACGTACCCGCTGCGCCTACTACTACGACACCGCCTTTGCCTGCAACAAACGCCAACCCGGTACGGGGTGCCCAGCGATCAACGGCATCAATCGCATCCATGCCATTTTGGGTGCGAGCGATCGTTGCGTGGCGGTTAACCCTTCAGATATGTCCGTTGCCTTAGCCGCCCTAGATGCCACCGTCGAAGTTCAAGGAGAGCAGGGTCAACGAGACATCCCGTTTGTCGACTTCCATCGTTTGCCAGGGGATACTCCTGAACGCGATACCAATTTAGAACCTGGGGAATTGATTACCGCTGTCGTTTTACCGCCCATGGCTTTTGCGCAATCGGGGGTATATCTCAAATTGCGCGATCGCGCGTCCTATGCCTTTGCGCTGGTGTCCGTGGCTGCTGCTGTAGAGCTGTCCGGCGATCAGATTAGCACGGCTCGCATTGCTTTGGGTGGGGTCGCCCATAAACCTTGGCGGGCTAGCGAAGCCGAAGCTTTTTTACAGGGCCAAACGCCTAATCAATCCACCTTTGAACAGGCGGCAGACATTGCTCTACAAGAGGCTCAACCCCTGGCCTACAACGCTTTCAAAGTCGACCTGTCTAGACGAGCTATCCGCCGCGCACTCGCCGTTTCATCCAGAGGAGGAGGTATCGCGTGAACCAGATCATCGGAACATCCGTTAGTCGCAAAGACGGGAGAGCCAAAGTCACAGGAACGGCAACTTACGGTGCAGAACATCAACTTCCTGACCTCGTGCATGGCTATTTAATCACAGCCAAAATTGCCAACGGACGCATTCTCAATATCGACACGCAAGCCATCGAGCGATCGCCCGGTGTGATGGCAGTGTTTACCCACGAAAATATGCCCAGGGTGTTTACTCCCACGAATGACTGGGCCAATTCACAGATTTACGAAACACGGCTACCCCTAGCAGATGATCGGGTTCACTATGGGGGGCAAATTATCGGCTTAGTGGTAGCGGATACCTTAGAGAGAGCCAGAGATGCGGCCCATTCGGCAGCCATCGAGTACCAAGAGGAACCTGTGCTCGTAACGGCAGAAAACGCCACCTACGAAGATTCGCCACCCTGGTTTGGCGAGGATTTTCAGTTTCAAGAAGGGACGTTTGAAACGGGCGATTTTGCAGTAGCTGCAGCCGATGCGCCCACAACACTTGAAGCCACCTACAATACCGAAACAGAACTGAACTCGCCAATGGAACCCCATGCGCTGGTGGCCCATTGGCAGGGGAACGATTCGGTTACGGTTTACGAGCCCACCCAGTGGGTCAGAGTTTCGCAAGGCACCTACGCGGAACTATTTGGTCTGCCTACCGAGCGCGTTCGTGTCGTTAGCCCTTATGTGGGGGGTGCGTTTGGGGCAAAGGCATTTCCCTGGCCGCACGGCATCCTCTGCGTTGCGGCGGCTAGAGAACTTCAGCGTCCGCTGAAAGTCGTTGTTTCGCGCCGCCAAATGACCGCAAATACCGGACATCGCTCACAAACGGAACAAACGGTTCGCTTAGCCGCAAACACAGACGGTCAATTGATCGCGCTAGAACACACTGCCAGAACTTGTACCTCTCCCGTTGAAGTGTTTTCGGAACCCTGCACAGCGGTAACGCCCGTGATGTACGCGACGCCAAACCTCAGGCTCGGACAAGAACTCGCCGTCCTCAATGTTGGAACGCCGACGTTCATGCGTGCGCCAGGGGAAGCGCCCGGCATGTTTGCTTTAGAGTCTGCCATGGACGAACTGGCGTGGGAGTTAGGGCTCGACCCGGTAGAGCTGCGGTTGCGCAACGAAACCCAAGAGCATCAGCGCAGGGGAGGAGTATTCTCTACGAAAAATTTTGCAGCGTGCTTGAGCACCGGTGCCGAACAGTTTGGCTGGAGCCAACGCCAGATGCAGCCGCGATCGCAACAACAGGGCGATCGTCTCGTGGGTTGGGGTATGGCTGCTGCAACCTTTCCTGGGTATCGAGGTGCAGCCATGGCAAAAGTTCGTTTACTGCCCGATGAAACCGCTCATGTGCTCACGTCCGCAAATGACATGGGCACAGGAGCCTACACGATGGTGGCCATGACAGCGGCTGAAAACTTGGGGCTACCCGTCGAACAGGTTCGGGTTGAAATCGGTGACTCGATCATGCCAGATGGCGGGCTTGCAGGCGGTTCTCAAATGACAGCCACCCTTGCGCCAGCGGTGATGAACGCCTGTCAAGCTGTGCTCGAAACGGCCAACGCCGAAAATGCTCAACAAGCATTTGCCTCTCTACAGGAGTCGGGGCGAGCCGCCTACGAAGCCACCGGATCCGCCGCACCCGGTGAAGAAGGCACAGAGTTTACGTTTCAGTCTTGGGGAGCCCATTTCTGCGAAGTGACCGTTGATGAAGATATCGCTCGATTGCAGATCACGCGTTGGGTTTCGGTGATGGATATCGGTCGCGTTCTGAACGCCAAAACAGCCGCTTCTCAAATCCGAGGCGGTGTCATTATGGGCATTGGCTCGGCGCTGATGGAAGAATGCCATTTTGATCCCGCCAGTGGCCACCCCGTTGTGTATGACTTGGCCACCTATCACGTTCCAGCCCATGCTGATATTCCTCGCATTGAGGTCACGTTCGTTGGTGAACCGGATCTGAACTTCAACCCGATGGGGGTTCGAGGTGCGGGCGAAATTGGCATCATGGGGGTCGCACCAGCTGTTGCTAATGCCGTCTATCACGCGACGGGTAAACGAATTCGCAGCTTACCCATCATTCCCGACAAGATCATCTGAAGGTCGGTTTGAGCTGCATAGCATACCGCGCTTGACGTTAATGCATCAGGAACACAGCGATCGTGCATGAATTAGAAGCGATTGTTTTAGCCCATGCAAATAGTATTCACAAAGAGGAACCGATGTTCCTCGCCACTATTGTGAACACTGTTGGATCGACCTACCGCCAAAAAGGGGCCAAAATGCTGGTGCGAGCCAACGGCGAAATGGTGGGGACGTTGAGTGGCGGCTGTGTCGAAAATGATGTTTTTGAATATACCAAGCAAATCGTTAATGAGCCGCTTCTCATCGATTACGATGCCACAAAGGTAGAAGATGACTTAATTTGGGGATTCGGCTTGGGCTGCAATGGTGCAATCCAAATTCTATTAGAAAAGTTAGATGATAAAAGCCCTATATCGCCTATCCAATTGATTTCTCATTGTTTGAGCACTAAGAGTGTTGGAGCGATCGCCACCCTCATCTCTACCAAAGGCTCAATTCCTCTAAAGCTTGGCTCTCGTCTCGTAGTTTACCCCGACGGAACGACTCAGACTGACATTTCAGATCACGCTCTGATTGAGGTCATAGAAAATGACGTACTTTCAGCTAAAAAGAATCGAAAGTCAACCGTTATCAACTATCAATTCGCATCAGGAACTATAGAAGTTTTTATTGATGTCATTCATCCACCCAACTCTCTAGTCATTTTTGGTGCAGGTCGAGATGCATTGCCTGTTGTAACCTCAGCTAAAGCTATAGGCTGGCATGTAACGGTTGTTGATTGCCGGGTATTACAAAAGACCTACCAACGCTTTGCGATCGCCGACCACATCATTCTTGCTCGGAGTAAGGCGATCGCCCAACACCTATCGATAGATGAGCATACGGCAACAGTTGTTATGACTCACAATTACTTCGATGATCTTGACATCATAAAATTTCTTTTTTCAACCAACGCTCCTTATGTAGGCGTTATGGGCTCAAAAAGTCGTATCGCCAAACTAATAGAGCAACTGAATCCTACACAAACTCAGCTCAAAACCTTACATAGCCCGATTGGTTTAGACATTGGCGCAGAGACACCCGCAGAAATTGCTAGCGCCATCATTGCTGAAATTCAAGCGGTCTTCGCAAAGCGCAACGCTGGCTTCAATAAACATCATGGTCAGCCGCTGCATTCAAAAGATCGCACCCTCCACAAATCCATCTATGAGAATCGTTTGTAGCGCTGTGTTGGGCGATCGCCCTCAACCAAATCACCCGTAAGACAAAGTGAGTCAATCTTCAATTTTAGCTGTGATCCTGGCTGCTGGTGCCTCACGACGCATGGGGCGGTCTAAGCAGTTACTGCCCTATCGCGGGCAAACCTTACTAGGGCATGTTATCCAATGTGCGTTGGCATCATCCTGTCGTCCAGTGATTGTCATACTCGGAGCACATGCAGAAGCGATCGCACCAGCCATAGAACACCTTTCCATAGACGTAATCCATAATGCCAACTGGCATCAAGGCATAAGTAGCTCTATCCGTTGCGGGGTTTCCTATATCAGAGACAATCTTCCAAGTACAGACGGGATACTTTTTCTTACCTGCGATCAACCATTCGTTTCGAGAAACCTCATTGAACAGTTGATCGAATGTTATAACGACTCAAACAAGCCCATCATTGCAAGCCAGTATGAAGGAACGATCGGAATACCTGTATTATTTTCTCGTCCTTTCTATTCAAACCTTACGCAATTAGAAGGCGATTATGGGGCGAAGAAGCTCATTCAGAAGCATCCTAACCAAGTTGCTAGCATCGGCTTTCCTGAAGGACACATAGATCTAGATACCTTCGTAGACTATCAAAGACTCATTTCAGAATAAGTTGTGGCTAGACGTGTGACAAATCCCAATCCATCCTGATAAGACTGCTGATCGTCTGCATGGGGTGGTGGTGCAGCCTGATGTTCAGACCATTGTGCTCTAGCCAAATCATTGCAGACTATGAAGCTTGAGTAAATTTGGCACGATTAGACGCATTAACTGGAACATCGACATCACCAAAACCATCCATTAATTTAATGAGTCACACTGTATGGAGACACGATCAATGCGTCGATTAGGACTGTTTCTGTCAAGAGCTTTACTGAGTTGCTGGATATTGTTGGCGGGTTCCTTTTTATACGTTCTTATGCTCAACGCACCCTATGCAGAAGCCATACCCTTTGGTGTTGTCTCCATTCATGCTAGTGCTGACTCCAGCGTTGATTTACCCAACCGCATCTTTACCTGTAGCGAAGAAACGGCTCAGCAAGTTGACTGTCAGGCCGATGTTCAAGGCCGTGCGCTTGAGCTTAGCCTCACCAACGTCAACAATGACCTATCTGAGTTAACGAGTTGTCGTGCTTCCTATGGCGGTAGCCCGGTAGACTGCCAACAGCTTATGCATTTGCCAGTCATTGGACTTACGACATATGAGGTTGCGGGTTTAGACCTCAGCTCTCAACAATTCCGAGCCATTCAAGACCAATATAGAGGGTTCAACACCCTGATGAATGTCAGCGAAAGACGCTTATTCCAGATGGCTAATGTTTTAGCTGTTCTGGCAGGTATTAGTGTGGCCTGTTTTTGCTGGTTCCATGCGGGGTGGCTCTGCAAAGGCTTGGCCAGCATTGTGAGTGGACTTGGAGCGTATAGCATCACATGGTCGCTCCTCGCTCCAGTGCAGTACAGCGCAGTAACTCCCTATGGCTTGACATCTAGCGACTGGGATCAGATTGTCAGCGGCTCGTCGCTCACCTTGGGTATCATTTCATTCATTGGAATGGCACTCTTATTACGCCGACAAAACAATCCGTCTGTGCTCAAAGGATTAAGCCTCTACGGTGGGCTTGGTTTCGTTGCCATAGCCTTCTATCTATTTGCTTTCGCCTTGCTGGGGTTAGGATACGCGGACTAAAAGAGTTATCGTTCTGCGGCCTGAGTTCTATCAGTCAATTAGCGTATCGCTGTGGATGGCGATCGGCAAATTAATGATGAACTCTGTTCCCATGCCTACCGTAGAATTGCAGTACAGTTTTCCGCCATGTTTTTCGATAATGATCTGGTAGCTAATAGATAAACCTAAGCCAGTTCCTTTGCCTATAGCTTTAGTTGTGAAAAAGGGATTGAAGATTTGGGTTTGCACTTCTTCTGACATTCCTGCACCGTTATCGATGATGTGAATGGCGATCGCCCGATCGCCAACTCGCTCCGTTCGGATTTGAATTTCTTTGTATGGAGTGTTCTGCTCCTCAAGCGCATCGATCGCGTTACTTAGTAGATTCATAAAGACCTGATTTACCTGTCCTGGATAACATTCGACAGGGGGCAATTCGCCATAGTCACGTAAAACCTTAATCTCAGGGCGATTGCCTGCTGCTTTAAGGCGGTGTTGCAAAATCACAAGCGTACTCTCGATACCATCATGCACGTTGACAGACTTAAATTCAGCTTCATCTAATCGAGAAAAGCTACGGAGCGAAAGAACGATTTCTTGAATGCGGCTGGTGCCAATTTTGAACGAGTGTAATAGCTTGTGAATATCTTCAGTAAGGAAGTTCAGATCAATTTCTGCAAACAGATTTTTTAATGTTTCAGGCGGGTCAGGATAATGTTGCTGATAGGCTTCAAGGACAGAGAGTAGATCTTGTGCATACTGATTGAAATGATCAATGTTGCCATGAATAAAGTTGACAGGGTTATTAATCTCATGAGCAATGCCTGCCACCATCCGTCCCAGTGCAGACATCTTCTCACTCTGCACCAGTTTTAGTTGGGTTCGCTGTAACTGCTCCAACGCTGTTGTGCGTTCATCTAACGTCTGTTCTAACGTTTGAGTCAGCTTTGATATCTGAAGATGGGTTTTGACTCGTGCTAATAACTCTTTTTGTTGAAACGGCTTGGTGATGTAGTCCACTGCTCCTAAATCAAATCCCCGAACTTTGCTTTCTGTACTGCTGAGGGCAGTCATAAAGATGATTGGAACCTGAGCAAAATTAGCATCTGCTTTGAGTCGTCGGCAGACCTCAAAGCCATCAATTCCTGGCATCTGAATATCGAGCAGGATTAAATCAGGCGCGTGAGCTTGCACTCTTTTGAGGGTGCGATCGCCATCAATCGCAGTAGCTACCTCATAGCCAGCCCCACTGAGAATGTCACAGGCGACTTCTAGATTTGCAGGAGTGTCATCAACAATCAGTATTGTGCTAGCAGCAGACATATCCTTCACCTTAATGAATCTCACCTAAATGGCATTGCAACAATGCTTCAATCTCTTCAGCCTTAAATTGCCTACATAACTCCAGAATGGGAGCGATGAAGCGATGGTATTCAGGATTATTTTGTGCTAACGCATCTAGCTGTTCCTGTAACCGCTTTAGCTTTGCCTGTTGAGCAATTTCAAGAAGAGTGTGTAGAACTTGTCTAGGTGGCACGATCATTTCTACAGGGTTTGAATGTTCTTGAGAATCCCCCACGGATGAGTTCTGCGTTCTCGGCTGTATTTCTACCGCTTCACAGTTCCATTGAAGCTGTAAGTGGTACTCCAATTGATGAAACAGCTGGTTGGCATCAACGGGTTTTGGTAAGAAATCATCTCCTCCAGCGTCGATCGCCATCTGCTGGTCAATCTCTGATACGGATGCAGAGGAAACAATAATTTTCTGCTGACACAGTTCTCCGGATTGTCGGATTTGTTTCAGCATTTCAAAGCCATCCATCGTTGGCATCGCTAAATCTGTGATGACCAAATCTGGCTTTAATTGTTGAATCTGCTCAATCCCCTGCTGCCCATCTTCGGCTTCATGCATGTCGAAGCCTAATGGTTCCAGCAGATTCCGCAATACAGTTCGATTTTCCCAGCCGTCATCGACCACCAACAAGCGGCGGCGATCGCCTTGGTATCCCACGATCGTTTTACCATCTCTGCTACTGTGCTGCTGTGCCCAATCCTCAGCAACGGGCATTGTCAGCGTGAAATAGAAGTCGCTCCCAACTCCAGCTTGACTTTTAACTTGAATCTGCCCACCCATCAAGTTAACAATTTGCTGACTGACTGCCAGCCCAAGCCCCGTTCCTTCCGCTTGGCGCTTGCGATCGCCCACCTGCTCAAATACCTGAAACAGCCGCTCTAGATCTGCGGGTGAAATGCCGACTCCGGTATCTTCAACTTGAAAGAGAATTTCACTGGAGTGGGGGTCAGACTGCTGAGCGATCGCCTCAACTTTAAACGTCACCGAGCCTGCATCGGTAAACTTAATCGCATTACCTAATAGATTAAGCAATACTTGTCGTAGCCGTTTTGCGTCGGTGTAGATCCCCTCCGGCAGTGAATCGCTTGGTTGATAAATAAACTCAATGCGCTTTTGCTTAGCTCGAACTTGGCAAATTTCGACCACGCCTTGCAGAAATGCTGGGAAATGAACTGGCGTGGGCGCAAGTTCCAGTTTACGCGCTTCAATCTTGGCGAGATCTAAAACATCGTTAATCAGGGTGAGGAGATGAGTTCCACACTGATAAATCACCTCAATTCCATGTCGCTCCTTATCATTCAATGTCTTTGAGCGTTCTAGAATCTGTGCATAACCCAGAATGCCATTCAAAGGGGTTCGCAGTTCATGGCTCATGTTTGCCAGAAATTCACTTTTGGCTTGATTGGCGGTGTCTGCGATCGCCTTCGCCTTTTCTGCGTCTTCTTTTGCAATTTTGAGTTCACAAGTTCGTTCTTCAACTCGATACTCAAGTTGTTCGTTTGTTTGCTCCAATGCAGTGAACGAAGCTTTCAACTGTTGCGTCATGTGGTTGAATGAATGCCCCAGGATGCCTAGTTCTCTTACCTTTGAAAGGCTAACCGTCTGTTCTAAGTTGCCGTTGGCGATCGCCGCCGCCACCCGACTCAGATTCAGAATCGGTTGAGCGATCCATCGGCTTGTATAGAGGCCCAGCGCTACCGCAAAACCCAGCGCAGCAAAGCTCAGCAAAATCGTTGTGCGCGTGTTCTGTTCAATTTGCGCCATAAAATCTGACGCAGGCACCGCCACCACAATCAACCAATCCAGCCCTCCTGGGCCAGTCCACGGCTCAACATGCACAAAATGCCGCTGTCCTTCAACTATCAGATCCAGATTCTGATAACTCTGAACGTTCTGAAACGTATTGAAGTGGTGCTGCAACGTCTGCCCAACGGATCGGATCAATGGATCAGGAGTGTCCAGTGCACTGTATTGCCTCACCTCATTCTGCTCCTGATACAGAATAGGATGTTGGCTGGAACTGCCGATCAGCATCCCGTCACGCTCAATCACAAAGACCTGTGCGGAAGGGCTGACCTGCAAGTCTTTCAGAAACTCACTGACACTGGGTAGCAGAACCTCAACACTCGTAACCCCTAACAGCCTTTGCTGTTGAGAAGTTGGGTCTTTTTGATAAACTGGAGCCGCCGCAGAAATCGCAAAGTAATAATCCAGTCCTCCAGCGATCGCAGTATCGGGTTGTCGGAGTGCGTTTCCTTCCTCTGTCACCTCCACCTCATCGATTTCAGCGGCTTCAACCGAGCCCCAAATTAAGCGGCCCGCAGTCACCGTTTCCTGATACCAAGTTTCATTCAGGGGATTAAAGCTATACGTCTGCAAAAGCTCGGCACGGTTTCCCTCGGCATCCGCAACATAATCCGATGCCTGAGCGTTGCCTTGATTCTCGTAGAGGAGCAAATCTATACCTTCCACCCAACGCCCCGCCCCTGCTTCTCGGCCGTCGGGCAGTGCATAGCCGACATAGCTGATGTTGCGAAAGGAGCGAGCCTGTCTCCAGAAATAGCGCCCACTCGCCTCTAAATTGTCTAGATTGAGTTCTTGGTTTGCGATCGCGTCTGCATTAATCTCTGTTAGCTGAATCGGCAAAGCCAGATAGGTATCGAGGTGCCCATCCACCTGCTGACTCGCCTTAGTCACCAATTGCAAAACAAGCTGATCAACTGCCCGCTGCCCGTTTCGGAAGGAGAAGTATCCAACCAAACCAACCGCAACGAGAATCTGAAGCAGAAAAGGAACAACCAGAACCGGACGTAGGGAAAAACCTTGAAGGACGGAAGAGTTAATACGGGGCAGCATTTCAACGCCTAGTCACAAACGTGGACTCCCTCTAATATTCCCAACATATTGCCCAAGATATCGCCTTTGACAACTTTTCCGCTGGGTAAGCTAAATTTCTGATATTGCTGTTGCTAGGGCATGCTTTAAGAGTGGTCAGACCCCGGGTGTCTGACCAAAATTGTCATTAAACCCTTGAGTCTCAACGAGAGACTCAAGGGTTTAGCGGTCTTTAAAGCAGTTCCTAAACTAATTTCCTGTGTCGGAAACAGCGGACAGGACAAGGCACAATTGATCAGAGCTGAACTCTACGGAAACACGAGCCTCGGAAATGGAAACACAGCATACAGACAGTGTTGTGCTGAATGCATTGTGTTCAACTCAACACTCGTCCGTATACCGTTAGAATTAGAATAATCGAAGGGAAATTCCTATACCGGAACATTGATTAATGGGCGGTCGATCGCACTCTTCGCCACTGCACAATTCGGGATTTGGGTTCTTCTTGCCAAATGGGGCATTCCAACTCTGATGAAGTAAGTGTCATCGTAACAGTTATAATCACACAGAAGTTCTTCCCCTGGCAAAATATCGCGGGCTGCTACATCTTGCTGAGGAGTAGAAAGAATGTTGGGGCTCTCAGAAGAATGGTTGATAAACCGTTGATCATCTGAACAGAGAATGTACAGATTCAACTCTTTATCGTAGTAGGCATATTTGAGGAATTGAATCTTCGCCGCTTGGGGCATTTTTAGAAAGTCATCTTCGGTGTAGGAAGCATCAAAATTGGGATGATACTTCCAGGTGACAGTTCCTTCGGGGATGAGTTGATCGGCAAAGAGTCCAATACCGTGAATCGGGCTAAGTCCAATTTGAGTGCTAATAAGAAGCATGATGAAATTCTCCTCACAATTAAAGCAGTTTTAAACCAGTGACACCAATAACGATCAAGCCAATGCAAAGAGAACGAAGCAATCCATAGGTTTCGCCAAAGAAGAGAACACCTGCGATGACAGTGCCGGACGCTCCAATTCCAGTTAAAACTGCGTAGGTAGTCCCCACAGGAATCGTTTTGAGTGCCTGCGCCAGAAAGAAATAGCTGATAATAGTGACAGCAGTTGTAATGGCAGTCGGCAAAAAATTGGTGAAGCCGTCGCTCATCTTCAGAGTTACTGCCCAGGCAATCTCCAGTAGACCTGCAACAAAAATACTAATCCACGCCATAATTCAAACTCTCTCACAAATTAAGGTAATGAACAGTTGTTAGAAATCTCAGGCCTACCACGATGGTGGAGAAACCCAAACACATGTGGAAACTTGAGCACTGTCCGCTCAACACCGTCTAACTTCTCACGAAAGTCCTGATAAATCTGGTGACGCTTCGTCCAATGGACATTAGGACGCAGGTGATGTTCCTGGTGATAGCCTTCGTTACAAAAAAATAGATTGAAGGTGCGATCGTAGTAGCTAGTGGAATCGGCGTACAAATTTCCAGGAGCGGCACCAAAGTGTTCGTAGTAATTTGCCAAGTAGGTGAAAAACCAACCCAGGTAGAAAACAGGCAAGTAGAAAAAGAGAAAGAATTTCCAGGAAATGACAAGATATCCCAATGCCGCTAAGCAACAAGCAGCAGATTCCAAACTCAGTTGAACAACGTCCCTTTGCTTCTTCGCCTGTCGAAATGAGGCAAGCACATCATCCCGAAAAATAGCAAGCGCACAATAGGGAATCACGTTCTCGTGCTGTCCATTTTTACCATTGGCAAATGTTGAAGACCAATCCTGGGTATTGCCATTAGAGTCTTGGCGATCGTTGCCATATTGATGATGGTTGAAATGGATATAGCGGTAATGCGTCACTGGAAAACCCAGATTCGCAGAATTGAAAACCGCATACACAGAGTTAAGAGCATCAACTTTAAACCAGGGAGTATGAACAAAGTTGTGGGTAGCGATCAGTGCGTTGTACCAAAATACGAAAAGCATGATGGGAAAGAACGCAAAATTCTGTAGAAGGCCACGAGAATCCCAGGTTATTACCAACCACAGATTAAAAACCAGTTGAAAGATTGCGCACGCTAAAAGCAGAGCATCCCAAGGTGAATGCTTAAATAGACTTCTCATTGGTTTTCCTACTGTATAGATTGCACGATCATCACGATCATCTTTGTGATTTGCCTGACATCCAAAACTCTACTCAGTTTTTTTGGCAGGCAACAAAGAAATTTGCATTTCAGTCGAATCAAAGCTACTGACTGTACTCTTTAAGTTCGTAGTCAGTCGTTTGTTAATTCACTGAAATGGGTTTATGAATGGTTAGATTTTTCTCAAACCCTTCACTACAAAATGACTCAGTTGAAGGACAAAATTCATTCATCAGCAAAGTTCTCTGTATTACTTATGGCAGCGCCACTCACAACCGATGGAAATCTTCGGAGAAATTGCTCGAAGGGATTGGTGAGGGCTGTAGATAACCCTTCAGAAACCACATCGAAGCTTGGAAGGACACCAGGTACCCCTCTGAAAACTGTAATAGTACCCAAAGGGAAAAGGGGAGCTTAACAATCAGTCAGTAAAATTGCTGAACCAATTTCTTAAAAGTTTATAAATTTTTCGCACTAAATAAAAATCTGTAATTATACGGAATACTTAAAAAAGTATTAATAAAAATTAGTTAAAATCCCCCTGGGTAGCACTACACAAATTTGGCTACGGTGAAAAATTTTCTATTTGTGAGCCTGGTGATGCTGTGCGGTACTGTCCTCTATAGTCTTTCGATGCAACTGAGTCAGATAGTGTCGCAAGCGTGTATTTGCTCCCTCAACTCGAGTCATGTAGGTCTTGCTCACAATTTGGTCTCCTTCCAGAATGAATTCTGGATAACCACACCAACCTAGAGCTTCGCTCCGAAGGCGTACGGTGCCATAGAAGTAGCACTGCCAAGTCGCAGCGATCGCCCGCAACAGTCGAAATGTCTCGGCACTGTGGTCGCCCAGAACCCAGCCTAAAATTCCTTTTCTGAAGTGATAAACGGCAGTCCACAGCCAGATTTTGTTTTTTTAGAGCCAATAAATGTCTCTAGGAGACCTCGGCGTAAATCTGCCGACCTCTCTGGCAGGTATTAGTGTGTCCTGTTTTTGCTGGTTTCATGCGGGGTGGCTCAGCAAAGGCTTGACTAAGTTGGCATGATGAAAAACCAGACCCTAAAAACCTGTGCCGCACGCGCTGCGTGCGGCACAGGTTTTTAGGGTCTGGTTTTTCATCATGCCGAGCTACTTAGCAT
>JADEXA010000141.1 GCA_015207365.1 Vacuolonema iberomarrocanum LEGE 07170 | reverse complement strand
GGATTATGAGTATCCATCACGAGAGTCTCGACGCAGCTGTCCGTCAATGCATGGTTCGAGAGCTGGAACTAGACCAGGGAAACGGCAAGCTATATGTCAGTCCTAGACTGACTAGTGCTGGAGTACAGGCGTGGGCGCAGATCCTCCGCGAAGCCATAGAACATCACGAAGACGAATGGCTCGCTTCCACTCTTCGTGAGCGTGGCTATATGAAAGCCGAAGAACAACGAGCCAAACCAAGAGGTGGATTTACAATTGCTAAAGTGCCTCATACTGCCCCCGACACGTTGGCGGAGGGCGAGTTCAACCGATTCTATGCACGAGGTCTCTGCGCCCATTTGATCGAATCTGGCGGCACAGAAGTCGAAGTATATCGCGGAAAGCAAGTGAACAACCCGCGCTCCGCCTCAGAAGCAATGATTGGCCGAAGGTTACCCACAAGGCAGCTCCTTGACGATCTTCGCAATTCACCCGGCGTTGAACCTGCGCTCGGCCTTCCTCCCGGCCCTAATTCAGGGCTTACTATCCGTCGTGTTTAGGGCGCAGCCAATGGCCATATATCATTGCTTTTCAGCAAAGGTTCAGGCTAAAGCACCAGTTTTACGCTAGAGTCGGGCTCGCGCTAATGAAGGTATCCGTTATGCTGCATACCATTGGGACAATAGCCTGATGTTGGTTTCTTCGGATGGGTATTTGCTCCTGTTGAGGGTTGAATCGAGGTGGCGAGGATGTCAATTCGATTGGTAGTGCCCCCCGTTGAGGGAGATGGACATGGCAACCAGTGCTTCTTTAGAGGAACGGCTTGCCGCAATGGAAGCTGCGATCGCTGAGACGCAAAAACACATTTCAGCTTCTTCGTAGACGAAAGCACTAGTCAATTGTTTTTGGGCGATCGACCTAAAAATATTCGGAGCTTGGAATAATGCGCGATCGTCTGCAATCCATTTCCTTCAGTAAGTCTCACCAATGATATAGCGTTTCTCAATCTAGTGAGGTACAGTAACAGCAATGCGTAAACCATCCCTTGATGTCGTCTAACGTTACCTGGTCGAAGGCTTCTTCAATGGCTTTATCTAAATTTGGATAACTCCTGG
>JADEXA010000031.1 GCA_015207365.1 Vacuolonema iberomarrocanum LEGE 07170 | reverse complement strand
GAAGTTTCACCCATCCCAAAAGCTGTGCCCTTGCAAAGACTCTCAAAAGTCGGCCTGACCCTCTGTGTTGAAGCACTCTACGCCTGCGTTCTCAACACAGGCACGACTCTGTTTGTCCAAAATCAAAGCATAAGGGATAGCTTTTTAAGGGGGACTTTGGCTTCTGGCTTCGCTTTCAATGCTCATAAGCAACCCATTTCCCCCCTTTTTATTTAAGGAGGTAGGGGGGAGCAAGCCCCAAATTTAGCTTTCACAGGGTTTGTGTGTACTTAGTAGATTCACTTGGAGAGAGGATAAAATTTGGGAGATCTCTATTATGTAAACCTCTCATGTCAGACACCATTGACTTGTTCATTGACTTGAACGCCGCTGGACTGGCAGAAGATGCGGCTTTGGCAAGAGCAAAGGATGTACCCGAAGGCAGTAAAGCGGGAGAAGCCGGATTCGACCTGGGCATCCTCCAAGCGGAGGTCAATCTGAAGAATATCCTGGCGCTGATGGGCTGGCTGCGAGAGCGTATAGCAGGGTCAACGCTGAAGATTGAGTATGGCGATGTCACTCTGGAATATCGCACTGAGGCACAACTTGAGCAACAAATCCAGGCGCTAAAAGTAATTTCTCCCCTGACGGTTAGAGTAGTGAAAAGTGATTCGAGCGAGGCTTAATGGCAAAGGTTGCGCTGCTAATTGGCGTCGGTGAATACAAAGGGCTACCTCCCTTGTCTGGAACTCAGGAGGATGTCCGGGTGGTGCAGCGTGTCTTGCAAGATCCCCAGATCGGTGGATTTGATCGGGTTGAGGTGTTGCCTAACCCCAATCGCACCGACATGGAACGTGCGATCGAAAGATTGTTCAGCGAGAATTGCCAACGCGATGATCTGGTCTTGCTCTACTTTTCTGGGCATGGGGTGAGGGACGAAAACGGAGCGCTGTACTTTGCCACGACGATCACGGAGAAGAATTCCCAGGGGCGAATCCTCACCAGTACGGCGGTCAGTTCTGTAGCATTGCAAGGCTACATGAGCCAGAGCCGCTCGAAGCGCCAAGTCTTGATTTTGGACTGCTGCTTTAGTGGCGCGTTTGCCAACGATATGCGCGTCAAAGGCGACGAACCCATTGATGTGAAAAGTCAGTTGGGCAGCGAAGGGCGGGCAGTTTTAACCTCTTCCACCGCCACGCAAGCCTCTTACGAGCAGGAAGGCAGCAGCATCTATACCCGCTACCTGGTGCAAGGGCTCGAAAGTGGGGCGGCAGATCGGGACGGCAATGGGCAGATTACCACCGACGAACTGCACGAATATGCTAAAGAGAAAGTGCAAGAAGCAGCACCCACCATGCGGTCTGAGATTTATGCGGCGCACGAAGGGTTCAAAATTCTGATTGCCCGCGCACCTCAGGGTGATCCAAAACTGACCTTTCGCAAAGAGGCAAATGAGCGTGCCCGACAAAAGCGCGGCAGATTATCTTCGATCGATCAACGGGCGCTAAGCTACTTGGCACGGGAACTCCATTTACCTAAGTCGGATGCTCAAAAGATTTTGGATGAGGTTCTCCAGCCCTATCAAGCTTTTTGGACAAGGGTGAGCGAATTTGAGCAAGCAGTCAAAGACCTCTTAGCGGAAGAGCCACAATTGAGTGCTACCAGTCTGGAGGATTTGAGCTATTTTCAACTGGTGCTGAGACTGAGGGATGAAGACATCTTCTCAATCCTTAAGGCTTATCAGATTGATTTCACGGCTCTCAAGCATGCCGAGTTTGTCACTTCCCACACAACTGCTACATCTGGCAGTAAAGGAAAATCAAAGCAAGACTTGAAAGCAAGTCCTCCAACTCCTAAGTTGGAGTCGGAGAAGGGAGTTGACTACACTCGGTTGCGGGACTTGCTGGCCGCAGGTGAATGGAAGGAGGCAGACCAGGAAACCGCTAACCGAATGCTGGAAGCGATGGAAAAAAGTCGCTGGTTGAATGTTGGGAGAGAAGACCTGTTGAATTTTCCTTGCAAGGATTTGAAAACGATCGACCGCCTCTGGGTGCACTACAGCAACGGCAAATTTGGCTTCAGTGTCCAGAAGCAAATCTATGTGGACTGCGGTGCGAAGCTCGATGGCAACTATCCAGATGATAAGATTTGGGGAAAATTTTGCGATCGCGTCGGATGGCGAAAAGGTAGTGAAAGCCTTCACTTCGACCCCTATTTATCTCCCGTCGGAGAACTGCCTGGTGTTGTTTTTTCGGTTTTTTGGTGGTTCATGCTGCGTTGGGGCGTCTCTTCTCTCGCACAGAGACTTGTAAAGTGTAGCAGATAAGCACTTCAGCTTGATCAGAGAAAATTATCTTGACTCCTCTCCACAAGGAAATATAGGTGTTTTGAGGAACCGTTACCTGGCACCCGAGGTCAAGAGGTGTCCGGACTGTTAAGAAACTGTTCCGCTGCTCTGGCTAGGGCAAAACAATTTGCTAGCACAAACGTCTTAGAGATTTCCTGACTGCGGGAAAGGGGTCGGGTGCCTTAGTAGGTTGTTTTCCCATGCTGATGGCTCTCACCAGGCACCCGACCCCTCCGAGCAAACATTTCGTTGGGTTTCCCATGCACTCAAACCAACCTACAAATTGAACGTGGCTGCGGCTTACGAGAAAAACCGCTCATAGTCGTCATGACTGCCGATCCAAAACCACGTCATGTCCCCCTCCAAGACGCCAAGTGCCCGGTAGCTTCGCATTATTCTCACAGACCAAATGCCTTCATCACTATTGATGCATTTGAATCGTAAAGATGGGTGAAAAGGTTTCTCTTCCCACAACCGATATGTCTTCCTTGCCCTTTGCCTGATTTCGTTATTTAACTTTCGATATTCAGCCCAGAAAGATGGAAGAACGGCTGATTTCATAACTGGTCGTGGTTCATTGCAGTAGCTTGCCCTTCTGCAATTTCCTGCTTGGCCTGTCGTGCCGCAGCAATCAGTTTTGATTGTGTTCGTTGGAACGATTGGTTCCATTGCCGCTCATCTTGCAGATCGTCAAGGTATTCTCGAAGATGCTCTGCAACCCGGTCTTGTACCTCAATGGGCAAAGACTCCAACATCTTGACGATAGTAGTGATGGCTGTAGACGACATGACAGATAGCTTTTACCAATGCGCTGCCCTTAAAAACTAGCATTAGTTATGAAACAACTGTCAGCCTAATCCACGAAATCTCCTAGCTGCGGGAAAGGGGTCGGGTGCCTTATAGTCCGTCGTCCCAATGCTGATGACTTTCACCAGGCACCCGACCCCTCTCTGCTTCTACGAAGCGGAGCGTTTCAAATAGTGCTCCCACATTTGCTCAAACGCGGCTTCCAGATTGCGGGTGAACTGCTTTGCGTTCCACAAAGGAGCCGATTGGCGCGATCGCCTCAATCGCTCTCGTACCCGGTTTCGCAAGTCGGCATCCGTACCGTAGCGCACGCCCCAGGCGATGTATTCCTCGGCGGAGTGGGCGATGCCTGTATCGATTCCGGCGTTGCGGAGCATGGTGTAGCTGTTGCGGCTGGCGAACTGCTTCCCCACCCGCGTGACCAAGGGAATGCCCATCCACAGGGTTTCTAGGGTCGTGGTTGCGCCCGTGTAGGGGAAGGTGTCGAGCACCACATCGGCAATTTCGAGGTTGGCGCGGTGGGTGGGTTCGTCGGGGTCGCGGTCGAGGAAGCGGAGGCGATCGCCGCTCACCCCAGCCGCCTGCGCCACCTCCAGAAACGCCGCTTGCAGGGATTCGCTATTGCTAATGCCCTTCACCAACAGGTAGCTGTTGGGTACCTGCTTGAGGATTTCGATTTGCCAGCGCATCGTATCGGGGTGGCGCTTGGCGGCCACCTGGGCGCTGAAGTACACCACCGCATCGGCGGGAATGCCAAGCTGGTCGCGGCGCAGGGTGGGAACGCCTACCTCAAAACCATCAACCGCAATGTAGGTTTGCGGCAACCGCCAGAGGGTTTCGGCATAGTCCTTTTCCGCCGTTTCTGGCAGCACAAAGGGGTCGGCCAAAACATAATCCACGGTGGGCAATCCCGTGGCATCAAATCCCAACCATGTGATTTGGATGGGCGCAAGCCGGAGCGCCATCAAGGCATAGCCTTTGGCCGATGTCAGGCTATCCAAATCAATCAGAATATCGAGTTGGTCGGCTCGGATGGCCTGGGCGACCTGTTCCACGGAACCCGCAACCACATGGGCTTCCGTGACGGGATTGACAAACCATTCCTGGCTAAAGGGACTGATAGGTTCGCTGAGATTCGCCGCGTTTTGTAGGTAGGTATGAAACTCGAAGCGATCGCGATCAAAATGCTGAAAAATCCATCGACTCAGCAACCCAATTGGATGTCGGATGAGGAATTCTGACAGGAATCCAATGCGTAATTTTCGAGCGGGGTCAGGCTGAGAAACGGGCTGCAGCGGAGGCAAACTGGCTTGATATTTTGTTTGAATGTTTTCAGCGTAAATGGCGGAGAGTTGATTCTGTAACGCCCGATAGTCGGCGGGATTATCTTCCACATATTGAAAGAACAACACCGGACGCATGAGCATGACCGCCGAAATGTCCATCGTCGGATTGGCTCGATAGGCCTCGATAAAGGCGTCAAAAAGTTGCCGCGTTTTGCTGAGGTGAACCAGCGCTTCGTCCCAATGCCCCGGCGTGTAAATCAACCCCTGAATCAGTAAGCCTTCGGTACAAATTTTTTCTTGAATCGATTCACACTCTGAAATTAAGGCTTCGGCATAGGCTGTGGCTGCGACAAAATCGGCTTTTTTGATGCAGATGGCGATGCGTTCGTACTTGGCATTGAAGCTGGTTGGGTGCAGGTGAATAGCGGCATCGGTGTAGGCGATCGCCAAATCCAATGCCTCAGCCTGATCAAACTGCCGCGCTTGATTGGTGACTTCAAAGCGAATCTGGGTTGCTTTTTTCACCAGCAAATTCGCCATGCCTTCGCGGTTCTCGATCGGTGAGGCTACAGAAACGATCCAGTCTAGGGTTTGGCGATCGCCTCGATCCCATTCCACCACCGCGCCCAGGGTTGCTTCAAGTAACGGGCGATCGAGGCCGGGTGGGACAATTGCGTTATTGCCCAGCACCTCCGCCAGTCCCGACTCCTCCAACAAATCTGGCGTGAGCAACTGACAACGACTTGCGGCTAGAATTCCGTGCAAGCGAACATTTAGATTCTCAGGATTAAGCTCAGCCAAATGCTGCGTCAACGCCCAAACGAGCGGCCAGTTTCCACCCGCTGCGGCCTCTTCAGTTTTAGCCTGCATATCCTCGATCAACGTGGCTAGCAGCTCGGACTGCTCTGTTTCGTCTGCTTCTGAGAAAGCCATCGCCCAGGTGAGTTGAGCCGCATCCTCTTGTCCCACCAGCAAATAGCTCAACCCTAATTTCACTCGATGCGCCATGACCTCGGGCTGCTGCTCCGCTAGTTGCTCGAAACAGGCGATCGCCTCCTCAAAGCAATTGGCCTGGAGCGCCTGCTGCCCCGAATGCTGGAGGGCGTGAACCTGAGCCGGATCCGATGAAGTCATTTTGGGCAATGCTTGAGCAACGGTATGAAGCGAGGGATGGAGTAACGGGTCAAAGCGAAAAAACCAGGGAAATGCAGCCGTCAATTGCGCTCTGGCATCAGGTAAAGGAACGGTTCCAGGTAGGTTACGACTTTTTTCATGGCTTCGAAGGCATCGTCATCCGTTAGCGCTTCCAGGGTTGTCAAGTTAACCGGGCTGATGGTTTTGTAGCGTTGCGCCAGTTCCTTCAGCGGCAGCGGTTTATCCCACAGGGGTAGTAAGGTTGCCGCAACGGTGCCATCGATCGGAATAGGTGCTTTGGTTGGCAGGCTGAGAATTTGCGCAAAGTCAAAGGGTTGCTGGTTGTTGAGCGACCAGAACAGCCGATCCTTAGCCTCTTCGATGCGCAGTTGGGGATGGAGGTGAATCGTGGCTCCTTGCCAATCGTCTTCGCTCCAGGTGTCGATGGGTGAGGCGGGTTCTGGGGCATCGCTATGGGAGCACCAGAAGTCATACAGGCGATGGCCAGGATGCAGCAATTCGAAGAGGTGGAGTTGCTCCCCTGGGCTGGCCATGCTGATGCCCATGCCGACGACCCCTGGCAATTCTTCCATATTGCGGAACAGATCTTGCAAGTTCCAATGCCGCCAATTCACCATGCTGAGAAATTCGAGGTTGGAGGCTTCCATCAGCTCGAATATCTCCGGCACGCTAAAGCCGCGATCGCCCGCCAGCAGATAGTTCGCAAAGATTTCCTCTGTGCCATCCACTGTCTCCATGCGAGCATTCCATCCCCGCATCTTTAGATCGACATTAGCCCGCATATTTTTCATGGTTTCAACAACCATCTGACGATGCTCGTCAGTGGGTGCTTCTTCCATCAACCCCAGCATTCCAAAAAATTCTTGTGCCCGATAGAAGGGTTGCCGCTGTAAGCCGCTGTGGAGGTTGGTGCGCAGAATTCCCGTTGGCTTGAGAACCGCCTGCATGGCTTGCATACCCCCCAGCGGGTCGGGCAGCAAATAGACCACCTCATCGCAGTTGATATAGTCAAATTGCATTCCCAACTCGGGTAGGTCGTAAATCGACATGGCCCGAAATTCCACATTGTCAAACTTATGAAATTCCAGACGCTTCTTGGCCAGCTCCACTGACTTTTCTGAGAGATCGATGCCAATGATTTTTGCACCGGGGTTGGCGATCGCCAATGTCAATGCCTTGTAGCCTGTTCCACAGCCCGCATCCAGAATCAACTTGTCTGTGGGGTCAATCACCTGGCGATCGCGCAAATAATAGGGCGTCACCATGTTGTGCACAAACAAGTCGTTGTAGGCATTATTTGGTGTTTGCTCAGGAGGAATACGAGGATAGGGAGCAGAGTCAAACTGCTGCCGCATCTGTTCCAGGTCGAGCTTGTTGGAGAAGGCAGACATAGGCGCAAATTCCGTGAGAATGGCGAAGGATTTTATAAGTGTTCCGAAGAGAGAATGCCCAATTCGAAGGGAAACATATGCTGCAAGCCATAAAAGTCAGTGTAAATGCTGGTGAGGGAATGATTTTTTCTGAAATGGGGCATACTGCACCCCATTTCAGAAAAAATCATCCTTGGATTCTGTAACCCCAAATGCTGAGGTAGTGGGGCGGGGTTAGATCTTTGGGGCGGCGGCTCTCACGGCCTTGACTCTGATGCGCTATAGTTTTTGGGTATTTTCGAGCTGAGAACACAACTAGAAATTGAGCTATGTCTGAGATGACAGTAGAAGCCTTGTTTGACCAAGGTTTAGAACGATATAAGGCCGGAGAATCTGTAACAGATCTATTGCCGTTGTTTAAGGACGTGTGCGATCGCGCTCCCAAGAGTAGTCCTGCCTGGACATGTCTAGCCTGGCTGTATTTACTCGACAACAAGCCAACTCCCGCCTACAAGGCTGCCAACAAAGCCGTCAAACTCAACCCTCAAGATCCGCAGGCACGCGTCAATTTGGCCGTCGCCATGCTGGAAATTGCCAAAAAGGGTGTGCGGGAGCATGTGGAGGTAGCAGCCCAGCTGATGATGACTGTTCCGGAATTGCATGAGGAAGTGAAACAAAATATTGAGGATGGTCTGACGCGGAAGCCGGACTGGAAAAGCCTAATCCGCGTCAAACAGTGGTTACTGGAAGATGAGTAATCGGATACTTCACATTCCCTTAATATTCTTCACCTGGGGTTTGCATAGGCTTTAAACCTGGCCAAGGCGTTTTGTATTGGGGATCACAGGGATCGCTGGAAAACGACATCATTGGTTTCAATTATTGAGCGATCGCAATGATTACACAAGATAGTTAATGATGTCTCAGAAAACTGGATGATAAGATTCTGTGACAACGGTGATGAGTTTCACTTATGAAACAACCATCCTTCCCGTTGCTATTTCTGAAGATAGATGTAACTCGGTTTTCCAGGAGAAAAGGCTATGCTTTCTAACAACACTGTGTTTGTGAAGTCTGAGACCCGTAACCACCGTGGCTTTTTTGTACAGGAAGGTTCCTACAAGTTGATGGGAATCGATCGCTCAGGCTGGGCACTCATTTGTGTGGATGATGTCACCTGCCACTACGTCGATCCCGACAATCTGAAGGCACTTGGGGGAACCGAAATCTAGTGTCGATCTCCAGAACGAACTGTCATTGACCTAAGAAAAATGAGAATTTCAGTGGGCTTGCTCTTCTAACCTATGTAGGAGCAAGCCCTTTTGCTGGCATTGCAGAATCCAGGGATGATTTTTTGAGAAGGAGCGCGTAATACGCACTCCTTCTCAAAAAATCATCCCTGGATTCTGCAACCCCCTTTTGCTAGCTGTGAATAATTGATAACTGACGCAAATCTTGCGTACCCCTGAGTGAATTCGTTGATGGTGTGGCCGCGTCGCAGCCACACCATCAACAAAATGCGTAAGTCCTGTGCTATCTCAATTGGAGCCTGGGCGATCGCCCCCCATAATATCGAGGAGCCGCTGGATCATCGGGCGATCGTTGGCAATGGGTTCTTGTTGTAGGTAGTAGCTGAGGTCGGCGATCGCCTCGTCCCACCGCTTTTGCTCATAGTAGATCAGGCCGCGATCGCGGCGTTCGCGCACGGCGTCAGGGAATAGCAGCAAAATACGTTCGACAGCGGTAAGGGTCTGCTCCAGGTCGCCCTGGTTCAGATAGATGATTTTCAGATTCGTCAACATGCGCATCAGAAACTGATAGACGCTCACTGTTTGCAAATATTCCGGTCGCATTTCTACGGGGCTTCCATACACTTGGCTCAGCCGCTCTTGGCAATCTTCAGAAAAGAGCACCGCTCCCTGGTTGAAGGGATCGACAAACACCTCCATTTCATCCAGGGTTGGGCGGATCAAAAAATGCCCAGGCATGCCGACTCCCATCATGGGGAAATCAAGCCGCTGGGCAATTTCTAGGTAAACCAACGACAGCGTGATGGGAATCCCGGTACGCCGCTCAATCACTTGATTCAAAAAGCTATTGCGGGGATCATAGTAATCCTTTTCGTTGCCCCGATAGCCCAAATCCTCAAACAGATAATGGTTGATGGTACGGATGATGCGAAGGGGATAGCGTTCAGTGGGTAACCGCTCGGCAACCTCCGAGGCCATGACATCCAGCGCGTTGAGGTACGCCTCAACATCAACCTCCGGGTCGGACTCCTTGGCAATGTAAAGGGCCGCTTTTGCCAGATTGATGCATGCTTCGGGTTGGCTAACTTCTGCAGCGAAGGATTGCCGAGTTTCTGAGTTCATGGGGCTACGTTACTGATGCTATGGCTGCACAGCCATTCAAGACGCATTTTTGCGAGGTCGAGCTTGTCAAGAAGTTGAGGATTCAGATCATCGTCGGCATCCGGATTGTCAGGGTCAACGTCCGGTTGCCCCAATCGAGCGACGGTGCTGCGAAGGCGCTCAGAAAGGAAGGTCGCGATCGCCTGATAAAAGTGGGAAGCAAAGATGGGATCTTGAGCCAACTTATGAACCAGCATCGTGCGGGGAATGACCCAAACCATGGAATCTTCCACTGCTTTCACCGTAGCAGAAGGGGGACGAGCATCAACAAAGGAAATTTCTCCCAACACCTCCCCTGTAGAAATATGGGCGATTTCCTGATCCCCAGTTGCCTGGGTAAAAATGGCAAAGGTTCCCTGCAAAACAACGTAGAGTGCTTCGATCCGATGCCCTTCGGTAATGAGCGCTTCTCCTGCCGACACAGGGGTTCGTCTGCCAATTTTAAGCAGCCATTCAAAATCTCGATCATTAATGGCAGCTAAAAGATAGAGTGCTTTTCTCATTGTTCCTCATCATTATTCTGTATGTCGGTACACTACTCCCTCTAAAACCTACGGCCAGACCCTACGGTTACTAAATTCCCCTACAGATAGTTAAAGATTGGCCTCAAGGTATTCTGAAAATAACATCTGCCCTAAAGCTGAACGTTAGGCAGATTTGGCCAATCCGTAACAGATTGTGAGGTAAAGCGGAGAGCAAGGTAGATGCCATGACCTGAATGCATCCCTAATTCAAGACCTAATCCGTTTGAAATAGTTTTGAGAACCGATTTGATTTCTGGAGAAGAGCAGTTTTGATTCTAAGAACAAAATTTATTCTTGAAACCAAGAAAAGGGCGATGGTTCTTCCCCCCCGCCCAAGTTAATGAATCAATAACTTGCCCTGGTATATCGACGGCTTCCGCTTGATCCCAAAGTGATTATGTCTTGTTCTATAAGCATAACGAGGGAGATGACTTCTCGGATTGCGAAATCGGGACAGTGAAACTATTTGCAATAATTTGACAGAGCTTTGTTAGGCATAGGTTGAGATAGTTTGCTACAGAAAACAGTTTATTTCCAAATGCGTGGATGGATCTAAGGCTGTGACCCCGCACTCACGCAAAACCTTAAAACAAGATAAACTTTCGGGCTTTCTGGTTCCATGTAACAAGCTGTAAAGCCGTTCCGCCTGAACGTCGAGATTCTCTACAATAAGGCGTATACGGTTTAACACATCGACAGTTTAGTAACATTCAAAACGTAAACACCTATGACAACAACAGTTGCCGAAGTCATGAGCCGCGATCCGATTGTGGTGACTCCGGACACTCCTATAAGAGATGCCATCAAGATTCTGGCAGACAAGCAAATCAGTGGCTTGCCGGTGCAGGATGACGACGGGAAACTGGTCGGCGTGATTTCGGAAGGCGATTTGATGTGGCAGGAGTCAGGGGTAACACCGCCTGCCTACGTCATGGTGCTGGATAGTGTGATCTATCTAGAAAATCCGCAGCGTTACGAGCGAGAACTACACAAAGCGCTGGGACAGACGGTGGGCGAAGTGATGACGCGCGCGGCTCGACAGAAAGATTTAGTGACGGTAAAACCCGACGGTACGCTCAAGGATGCGGCTCAGTTAATGCATGAGCGGAATGTGCATCGGGTGCTAGTTCTAGAAGACGATCGCCTGGTGGGCATTCTCACACGGGGCGATATCATCCGGCACATGGCGGCCACGATGTAGGGCAAAGGTCGGATGTGCGATCGCCCTAAGCTCGTTCTCGGCGACGGCTCACCTGGCTCGATCCCTGAGTGATGCGCCTGTGAGGCAGAAGACTAAAGACTCCCCATAGAATCGACCTGCCTCTGGCAGGTATTTATTTGGCTTGTTTTCGATTTATTAAACGCAACTTGTACTGATTTGTGTCGACTGAGGCGCAGGAGGGATTAAATCATGAGTGTGACGCCAGAATCCGTTCGAGCATTGCTGGAAAGTGAGGATTTTGGGGATCGGTTGAGAGGGGTGAATCACCTACGCCAACTGGATCCGGCGATCGCTTTCGAGATGATCAAACCTGCCGTTACCGATAGCCATGTGCGGGTGCGCTACGCAGCGGTCAGCCAAATTGCGTCTCTGGGGACTCAAGACTTGCAGGCATCGTTGGAGCTACTGCGCGATCGCCTCCTCAATGACCCAGAAACGGATGTCAAGGCAGCCGCGGCGGATGCGCTCTCTGCCCTGAAACTCACGGAAGCCTTCGACGACTTGTCTAGCCTTTATCACCAAACTGACGAATGGCTGTTGCAATTCAGCATTGTTGCGGCGCTAGGCGAGATGGGTGACCCCCGTGGCTTTGACCTGCTCCAGGAGGCCATTCAGTCGGAAAACGAACTGGTGCGGACAGCGGCTGTGGGGGCCCTGGGCGAACTGCAGGATCCGCGTGCTGTTGCCCTCCTCGAACCCTTTGCCGAAAGCGACGACTGGCAGTTGCGCTATCGCGTCGTGCAAGCCCTCGGGCGGCTTCGCAACCAACCCGGAGCGCAAGCAACCCTCCAAACCCTGACGGCTGACGCGAGTGATGCGGTGGCTGGAGAAGCCCAGCGGTATCTGAGTGACTAGCCCAGGAGCTAGTGGGCGATGTTCACCTGACACTCGGTTTAGCCTATATCAGGTTGGATTGAGCGCCTATGGAATCCAACAAATCTCCTACTGCTGTTGGATTTCACGTTTTTCAACCCAATCTACAACCTGCTCGTCTCAAGCGTTTGGCTACAGGAGCAGTGTCTTCAAAATGGGGTCTTCCTGCACCCAAACGGAAACCGAGCCCCCATTGCACCGAAACTCACCCCACCCCCACTCGTTGGTTTGAATCGGCTGCTTAATATGCCCCGTGATGTCATAGAACTGGGTGTTGGGCTTGCCCACTTCCATCCACTTGTGCCCTTCTGGCCCATCGCTGAGGATGACGGCCATGGCGCTGGGGTGCTCTTCTGTCCCCAGGCGCGTCCAGCCAAGGGTGTTGAAGTGGTCGAGGTAGTCATACTGCGGGCCGTAGGCAAAGTGCTGGCGGGCGAATAAGAGGCGATCGATGATCTCTTTGTGGGAATCCATCCAGATTTCGTACTCATTGCCATCCCGTCCATTGTCCCGATAATGCGCTCCGTAGTAATCGGCATAAAAAATGCAGGGATAGCCCTCCGCCCGCAACAGAATAATGGCATAGGCAAGGGGCTTGAACCAAGATTCCACGACTGCTTCCAACGCTTGTAGGGGTTGGGTGTCGTGATTTTCCACCAACGTCACCGCAAACAGGGGCAGATCTTTCATCAGCGTGCCATCGAAAATGCGGCGCATGTCGTAGTGCCCACCCGATTTGCTGGCGATGTGGAAGTTGTGGTGCAGCGGGGCATCGAACAGGTTCATCCGACCTCCCGCATTGCCGATATACCAGCTCAACGCCCCAAAGTCGTAGCTCCAATATTCCCCAACACAGAAAAGGTCGCGATTGGCATGATGCTCTAGATGATCCAGCCAATCGTTGAAGAAGTCCCCGTTGATGTGTTTAATCGCATCCAAGCGGAAGCCATCGACGCCTACGGTATCGAGTAGCCATTGTCCCCAATATTTCAGCTCTCCGCGCACTTCTGGATGATCCATATCCAGGTCGGCTCCCATCAGGTAGTCGAAATTGCCACGCTCTAAGGCAACTTTGTTGTCAAAACTCTTGCCCTGTATTTGCCAGACCGCCTTGAAGTTAGGGTCGGCGCTGTTGTAGTCCACCGCATCAAAGTGATACCAATGCCACTTCATGCTGGAATACTTGTCGCCTCGCTCCGGAAAGTTGTAGCCTGTCCAGGATTTAATCATGCGAGGATCGCCTAATGGCCGGAGGCGATCGTTGGGATCAAACGGAGTCGCCTCAAATTCTTCCTCAAAATCTGCGGCCATTTTGTGATTAAACACAACGTCAGCATAAACATTGATGCCAGCCTGGCGGCAAGCCTGAACCGCCGCCACATATTCGTCCTTAGTGCCGTATTTTGTCGGAGTGGCGCCCTTCTGAGGGAATTCACCCAGGTCAAACAGGTCGTAGATCCCATACCCCACATCAAAACCACCCCCAATTCCCTTGTAAGCCGGAGGAAACCAGAGGGCGGTGATACCGGCTTTGGCAAGCGACTGGGCTTCATCTTTCAACCGATTCCAGTGGTTTCCATCGGCAGGGATATACCAGTGAAACCCTTGCATCAAGGTGCCGTTGAATTCTGCACCCGCTTTTTTCCCTGCGAGGGTTGCATAGTTGTCGCGGAGCCAGACCTGAAGCTCTTCTTTGGCGTGTTCCAGCGTATCGGGCGCTAAATCCGCACGCATGGCGGAGAATTTCTCTTTGAGATGCTTGAAGGGGTTTTCCATAGCATTTGCACCTGAAAATTATTGGAGAGTATAAAGAGAATTGCCCGAGGATGTGAGCAGTATAGGCTACACAATCATAGAGGTCATTTCGGACGCGAAAGATGGAAATAGCTGAAGCCGTTTTGAGGGCAAACGTTGAGTGCAGGACAAAACCTACAACGTTTCCAACGGGTCCGGAGCGGTGGGTGTGGTGAGGATTTGCTGAATGGCCTGGGTGAGGCGATCGCAATGCTCCAACGCGATCGCCTGAAGCAAGCCAGATGCGAGGATGGGCTGGGCACGGGGATCGGTGACTTTACCGTCCAGAGCGGCGGCGAGGGCATCGGCGGTGCGGCCACTGCCAGCAATCGTAATCAACGGGCGACCTTCATCCACATTTTCTTGGGCATCTAGCCAACTGATTTCGCCGCCGTTAATCAAAATTGTGACGGATGGCTGCTCCTGGGCAAGAACGCTAGCCACTCGGGCAATCCATGACGCCTCGTCTCCCCATTGATTGCCAGGAATGAGCAGAAAATGGGTATGGTGCGGTTCCAGGTATGCCATGTCGTCGTTGAGCAGTGCCTGGTCGGGCAGGGCGACACAGCCAACGGGGGCAATACCAAGCAACGCAAAGGTGGTACGACTCTTGTGGCGAGCCCGTCCCATCATTTGCATAATGCCGACGTCAGTGCCGCCATCGATGACGATCGCATTCAGGGTTTGAGCTAGGGGAGCCAGCACTTGGATGAAGAGCGATCGCACCAACCGTTGATCGGATTGGGAGAGGCGACTGGCACCACCAATTAGCACCAGCACTGGCAAGGGGCGCGGCAATTCAAGAAACGCAAAGGCAGCAGGTAAATCAGCTTCTGTCTGAGGTTGAACGATGCGAGCGGTTCTACTCTGACCAAAATCTAGGGTAAAGCCAGTTTCCATTGCAGCGCGGGGATAAGAGTGTTAGCTAGGGTTATAGCATCAACGCCCAATTCCGTGCGATCGCGAGCGGCATAGCGCCCCGCTTGAGCATGCCACCACACCGCATTCTGGGTGATGGTCGTGGGCGAGGTTCCCCGTAACGTCCCCTGAGCCAGGAGGCCACCCAACAATCCTGTCAAAATATCGCCACTGCCGCCTCGCGCCAGAGCCGATGTGCTACTCGGGTTTAGCCAAACATGTCCAGACTGCGGGTCGGCGATCGCCACCCGCGCCCCCTTCAGCAGCACAATGGCTCCGCAGCGTTGGGCCGCCGTGCGCACTTGTTCGATGCGATCGCCAGCGTCGATGTCGGGGAACAGCCGCCGAAACTCCCCCAGGTGAGGGGTGAGAATCGCTGGATCCGAACGGTTAGCCAACCCATCCAGCCCCAGGTCGCTGGCGAGAATGTTCAAGCCATCGGCATCGATGACCAACGGGCGATCGCTCTCCATCACCCGGCGGGCGACATCCACGGCGTTGGGGGTGACGCCAGGGCCAAAGGCGATCGCGGTGTATCGAGACCCATCCACGGCATCGGGCAGATGGGTCATCACCCCGGCGTCGTTTTCGGGAAGGCGCAGCACCAGAGCATCGGGCACCTGAGCACTGACCAGCGGTTGCAGCGTGGCGGGCACCGCCACCGTCAGCATGCCGACGCCACTAGCACGGGCGGCCAGGGCGGTCATGATGGCGGCTCCAGGGTATTGCTGCGACCCAGCGATAACCAGCAAGTGCCCTTGCTTGTACTTGTGGGTGTTGGCTGCACGGGGCAAAGGCAGCGCGGCGATCATGGCCTGATCGGTGATTCTCACCTCCTGTGGCTCTCCTATCACCGCCTGAATATCTGCCAAGGGAAGGCCAAAATCAACGAGTTCTGCCTCGCCCAGCCAATCCAGCGCCACCTCTTGTAAAAAGGCACGTTTCCACAAACCCAGGCAAAGGGTCTGCGACGCTCGAACGGCGGTGCCTAGTACCTCTCCCGTATCCGTATGCAAACCCGAAGCAATATCGATGCTAATGACAGGTATCGACCATTGATTAATGGTGTTGACCAGGGCGGCGAGGTCGTTGGTGAGCGATCGCGTCAACCCAAAGCCAAACAAGCCATCCAGCAGAACATCACAATCCGCCAAATCGTCCGTAGCTGCGACGAATGGAATGCCGAGCGACACCGCATAGTGAGCATGGCTATCGGTTAAGTCTTTCAACTTGCTGAGCAGCGGGCACAATACCTTGACCCCATAGCCACGAAAATGCAGCTCCCGTGCCACGACCAGGGCATCGCCACCGTTGTGCCCAGGCCCAACAATGATGCCAAAGCCTGTCGTGCGATCGGGCCATTGCTCAAGCAGGCGTTGGGTAATGAGCCCAGCAACTTTCTCCATCAATGCCGCGACAGGCATTCCCGCTTGAAAGACTCGCGATTCGATCGCCCGCATCTGCTTGGCCGTTACCACAAACTGCTCAAGGTGTGCGCTGCGTTCTGAAGGGGCGATCGCCATAGTGCAATTGTGAATTTTAACGCTTGGATTTTAGTCGGCTGGGGAGTCGCGCCATCTATCATTCACTCTCCAATCCTCTTGCAATTCTGGTCGTCTACCGTTCGAAGTAAACGCGAGAGTTCATCCCGAAGTCGCGGAAATAATCGTTCCAGCGCTCCGCCGCACCCCGTCCACTGAAAGGGCCGACCAGCACATGGGAACCCAGGCGCGAGTCACGCTCTGTCACCATGCGGCTCATGCGGAAGCCATAGGCGAGGCGAATCACCTGCTCGCTGATGTCGGGCAATGCGCTATCGTCAGCCGGAATCACAATGTAATAGGCGCGTTCGGGCTCATCATCAAAGTCATCGTCACCATCCAGCAACGAGGGCGAAGGCTCCAGGTCATCAAATTCAGGTGGATCAGACTCAAATTGAATTTCGCGCGGAATCGGAGCCGGGGGTAAATCGGGCAAGGGGAAGCCATCCACCTGCTCCGCTTGCCCGACCGGTTCCGCCGCCACCGCTTGGGGTTGGGCAACAGGGGTAGTGGCTACGATGCGTGCTCCGATGCCCCGCCCTGCTAACTGCCGCACCTGTTCCACCGCCTCATCCTCGGTGGAGAAAGCTCCCGCTTGAATCAACTCTTGATTATCGATAGGAACCAGACTCGCTCCTGGCTCAATCTGCTGTACTTGTGAGAGGAGGAGAGGGCTGTTCCCTTCCACCACAACAACGTAGGACGGGGCCGCAGGTGCTTGCTGCACACTTGGCGGAGGTACCGTCACTGATGGCGAAGTGCCAGGGGCAACCTGAGGTTGCGCTGGGGGCAAAGGAGCAGGGGGTAAACCATCAATCACCTGTTGCGCCGTACTTGAGGGGGCGATCGCCAGCGGCACTAATGCCGCCAAAAGCCCTAACGACCAGCGCAACGGCGATCGGCGACCCCGTAGAGAGCAAGGCGATCGCCCGCCCCCTATTTGAACCCGTGCAACTTTGCCTGACTGCATCTGCGACAATTTCGAGACCACCTGTGAATCCTTCATCCCAGAACAACACTCCACAACTGACTTCCCAGAACTGACTTCATAGCGTAGCGAATTTGCCGCTAAATGTATCACTCATCTATAGCGCAAAGATGAACTTTTTCTAGAAAAATGTCCCTATATCTAGCCCTTGAGCCCAGGACAAAACCCGGCTAAAGCCCTTGATTTTGTGTGGCGCAGGCGATGCCCGTGCCACACAAAATCAAGGGCTTTAGCTGAGTTCGATTTTTTGTCTTGTCCTAATATCAAATCCGTTAAGGTTGTCATCGTAGATGGCAAGAGCGCGGGTTAGCCATGCTAGCCTTCCAATAACCTTTACGCACAAGGGATGGCAAGCCTATGGAAACTTTCTCCGCTTGGCTCACGATCTTCGTTGTCAGCCTGATTGCCGTCATCACCCCTGGCCCCGACTTTATGCTGACCCTGCGGAGTAGCTTGGTCTATTCCCGCCAAGCCGGAATCTACACGGCGATAGGAGTTGGTGCGGGTAACTTGATTCATGCCACATACTCCTTAATTGGTATTGGTGCCGTCATTTCTAAGTCAATTCTGCTTTTCAATGCTTTGAAATGGCTGGGAGCCGCTTATCTGATTTACATCGGCATTAAGTCATTGACCACCAAACGGGTTGTCGCATCTGCCAAAATTGCTGAGCCAAAACGCCAGATTCAACCGTGGGTCGCCTTTCGGATCGGCCTTTTGGGTAACTTGCTAAACCCCAAGGCCACCTTATTTTTCCTGGCGCTGTTTACTCAGATCGTGCGCCCTTCAACGCCAATGCTGATACAAGCAGCCTATGGCCTGACGGTTGCCGTCCTTGCCTTAACCTGGTTTTCGATAGTGGCCGTGGTTATTTCACAGCAAACCTTGAAAAATCGCATTTTATCTTTCTCGCATTGGCTAGAGCGCTTGACAGGCGCGGCTCTTGTCGCACTAGGTTTTCGTTTAGCGGTTGCAGAAGCCACCGAGTAAGGCAGTCCCCAAAAGCAAAGTAGTAGCGCGTCCAGGCTAAAATGATGGGTAAAGATGATGCAATTTTATGCGGGCATCGGCCGTTGAGAACTGCCACGTCACTGTCGCCTGAGCCGCATTGCGCTCCGCTTGCCACGCTTGTAATTCTTGCGTCATCGGGGCGTCATCGGGAATCCGCTGGTCGAGGCATGGTTGACTCAATACCCTTTTCGGGAAGGCAGTACCGCTGCTTGTTCCAAGAGCATAATTGATTTTTTTTAGACTCTGCCGCACGGTTTCTCGACTAATTTCGGTGACAATACCACGCTGTTTGAGTTCGTTGACCAAGAGAGTGAGGGGCCAGCGAATCCGACCTTGAGGCGGGTCTGAGCAACAGATGGCCACCAGATGCGCGGGGTGCTCACCGTCTAATTTAGGCGGAACTGGCGGCAGAGCGCGTGGTCGTCGATTCAGAGCTGGGGCTTCGCCTTCGAGGACAAAGCGTTTGCGAATGCGCGCTACGGTAAGTTGGCAGGTGCAATTAAACCTAAAACCCTAAAAACCTGTGCCGCCCGCGCTGCGGGCGGCACAGGTTTTTAGGGTCTGGGTTTTCATCATGCCGAGCTACTTATTAACGTGGAGCCCAACAGCCTCACTAATCTGAACATCGCTCCAACGCCCCTCAACATGGGTTTGATCGGCCATGAGCAGAATCCGCGCATGCAAGATTTTCTTGGCTGGAGCCGACCCATTCCGGCTGATGTCCTTGAGACGCTGGCGTTGGGCTTCGCTCAGACCGATTTTGTGCTTGATGTTAGGGTTACTCATGGGTGCTCTCAATGCGAAGAACTTACCCACTCATTGAGCCTGGACGCGCTACTACTTCTAAGCTTTGGCCATCACCGTATTCAGCACCCAATCCCGTAATAGGCTATCTACCTGACCGGGCACCTCATCGTGGGGGCAGTGACCTGCTTGCAGATAATGTTCGGTCAGCGTGGGGTAATACTCTCGGAACTTTGCGCCTCGGCTGCGGGAATTCATCCAGGGATCGCCTTCCCCCCAGAGCATGAGCAAGGGGCAGGTCATTTGCTGGAGTAGGGTATCGTTGCGCTCACCCTGGGGAGATTTGAACACCGAGGCAAATACCTTTGCGGCACCCGGATCGCAAGACGGACGGTAAATATCGTCTACTAGCTGATCAGTGATGGCGGATGGGTCGAGGTAAACCTTCTCCAGGGTGCGACGAATGATCGGCTTGCGGCGCACATACTGGAATAGCAGAAAGCTAGGAAGCGGTTGCAGAAGGAGCGATCGCATTACTTTCCCCACGACCTCTTGCAGTGGATTTTTGGGTGCTGGTTCACCGACATCGCTGAATGGCCCTGCGCAATTGAGCAACACCAGTCCGGCCGCCCACTCGGGGCATTGAGCCGCGACGCACAGCGAGGTATATCCACCTAGGGAGTTGCCCGCTAACACCACGGGTACGCCAATATTTTCGGCAATGAAATCGCGCAGTTGATCCCGCCACAAATTACCGCTGTAGACGAGGTCGGGCTTTGCCGATCGCCCAAATCCCAGCAGGTCGATCGCCCACACCTCAAAGTCTTGCTGCAGCTCGGCGATGTTCTTGCGCCAGTGGTCGGTGGATGCTCCAAATCCATGTACCAGAAGCAATGGCGGACGCCCATCCCGCCGCTCTCCGGCTTGCACATAGTAGATGGAATGCCCATTCCAGTTCCAGGTTTGCCCTGTAGGGGTCGCGATCGCCGTTTGCATAACGCTGAATCGTAAAAACGAGATGTAAAGGATTATTAACTAGATTAACCTACGCAGCCAATGCTTTCATCTGCCTGACCCATTAGGTTCTCAGGAATGAGGCAGCAATCTCCACAAAATTCTTTTTGAAAAGAGCGATCGCAATGTAAAGAAATATACGCATACTATAAAGCTTTTCCACACTCTAATTCGAAGCATGACGTAACAGAGACCTATCCGATTCGACTGATATATTAGGTGAAGAAGGAAGAAGCAATGAAAGTGACATACGCTACCTGAAACAACTTCTTAATTCTTCCTGAGTAAGTAGACTTGAATATACCGCCTGCGCAGCAGTTCAGGCTTTGTTTTACTCTCTATGTTTGCCTGCTTGTAATACAAGACATCTACCTGTTTGTTGATGCAAGCTAGCCAGAGAAAACACCGCAACCCCTCCGATCAAAATTGATAGATAGGATCTGAGGTCAAGACAGGAAATGGGCTTGAGAAAGGGTTCTGTGCTGTCAATTTGACGCAAATCCAACTTTAACGTTTCATTCATTCTTTTCAAGTCGCATAAGGAGACACTATGCAATATCTTTTGATGGATATTCACCGGCGTTTCGTAGGAACCTTTCATTCTGCGAACGAGTTGGCCATCGGTGATACGCTACAGGCCGAGTCAGCTCAAAATTATGCCGTCATTGGGCTTGATTGGGAAGGCAAGAATCGAGATTCTCGGCATTCAGTTACGGTTATTCCAACATCGAGATCTACAACGGCAAATAACCTTTAATATCTAATCCTCCAAATTAAACCCATTCAATCCTGTACCATGCGTCTGGCTTTGCTTGACGCATATTTTTTTGAAAAATGACTAGATATAGCCTTACGCATCGAGATGAGAAGTAATCATTTTTTGAAAAGCGCGTAGCACTATAAATTTGCTAGCCCAATCCTATAGGGTAGGATTGCAAAATTGGGGCTAGTCCGTTTGATTTTGTTGGGATTCTTGGTAATGCGATCGCCGCCAGGCTGCCCGTACAAGCTGCAAGTCTTCGTAGTCGAATTGGTCGTTAAGATGGGCACGAATTTCCTTTAGAAAGCGATCGCCCAATGTATCAAAGGCATCCCAAATTTGCGTTTGGTGTTCGGGCTCGACCAGGGAGTCTAGATCCACCCGACGCCCAGATTCGATCAGCTCACTGAGGTGGCTAATGATGGTGCGAATACTCAGGTTACGCTTTTTGGCGATCGCCTCTGGATCCAGCCCTTCTAGATGCAGATCTAGGGTGTGGAATTGCGTGCGCTTGAGTAGCGGTGGTTTGTAGCCTGTATCCGTCTCCTCTCCGTCCGCTGCAGCAGGTGGATCTGGCAGATTGATTTCCTCGCGGCTGGCGCAGAAGTCGCGGATCACCTGGAGGAAGCGATCGCCATACAGCTCCAGCTTTTGTCGTCCTACCCCAGATACTTTGAGTAAAGCCGCTGGGTCGCGGGGCAGCAGCTTGGTCATGTGGCGCAGACTCGCGTCAGAAAACACCATGTAGGGCGCAATGTTGCGGCCATCGGCGATTTGCTTCCGCAGGCGGCGCAGGGTATCGAACAGCGCATCGGCCACTTCGCGGGAGGTGCTGACCTCGGCTTCTTCGGGGACGTTGGGCGCAGCCGGAATGGCGACCTGGACGGTGCGTTGCCCCCGCATCACTTCCCAGCTCAGGGCATTGAGCCGCAGGATGCTATAGCCATCGGTGGTTTCATCCAGCAGTCCCTGATGCCGGAGAGAGCGCCCCAGTTGCTTCCATTGGTCGGCGGTGCGATCGCGCCCAATGCCATAGGTCGAAAGCCTGTCATGGCGATTCTCTAGGATGCGCTTTTCCTTCGAGCCGCGCAGCACATTGACGATGTAGACCAAACCAAACCGTTGTTCGCAGCGGGCAACGCAGGAGAGAAACTTTTGCGCTTCCACCGTCCAGTCTTCCAGAGGAATGGGGTTGAGGCAGCAATCGCAGTTCCCGCAGTCGCCAGGAAAGGACTCGCCAAAGTAGCCGAGCTGAATCGTTCGCCGACAATCTTGTCCTTCGGCATAGTCTACAATTTGCCGCAGTTGCTGTCGGGCAATCTTTTGCTCCGCCTCCAGGGGATCTCCCGTTTTGGGGTCAATCTTGTTGCCGATCATGAACTCGACGGTGCGGATATCGCCATAGCTGAAGAACAGGATGCATTGAGCCGCTTCCCCATCCCGTCCGGCGCGTCCCGACTCCTGGTAATAGCCCTCAATGTTTTGCGGCAGGTCGTAGTGCACCACAAATCGAACATCAGGTTTGTTGATGCCCATGCCAAAGGCCGTTGTTGCCACGATGATGCGCGCGTCATCCCGCGTGAAGCGTTCCTGGTGGTCGGCGCGGGTCGCAGCATTTAAGCCAGCATGGTAAGGCAGGGCATCAATATTGTCGTGCTGCAATTGGAAGGCGAGTTCATCCACCCGTTTGCGGCTGAGGCAGTAGATAATGCCTGCGCCCGGTGTGCGTTTGACAAAGTGGCGCAGCGCTTCGTAGGAGCGTTTGCTTTTCGATTGCACCTCGTAGTAAAGGTTGGGGCGGTTGAAGCTGGCAATATGAACCAGCGGATCGCGCAAGTCGAGTTGCTGCTGGATATCCTGGCGTACCCGCTCCGTGGCTGTTGCGGTCAGCGCTGTCATGGAGATTTGAGGGAACCACTGCCGCAACTGCCGCAACTGCCGATATTCTGGGCGAAAGTCGTGGCCCCACTGAGATACGCAGTGGGCTTCGTCGATGGCAATGGCCGATACATCCAGTGTTGTCAGAAAGTCCAGAAATCCTTCCCCCAGCAACCGTTCTGGGGCAACGTACAACAGCTTGATGGCACCCGCCCGCAGAGCTTGATAGCGATCGCGCACTTCCCCACCGCTCAAGCTGCTGTTGAGGTAGGTAGCGGCAATCCCGTTGGCTTCGAGCGATCGCACCTGATCCTGCATCAGCGAGATCAGCGGCGACACCACCACCGTCAACCCCGACCGCAGCAGCGCCGGAAGCTGGTAGCACAAGGATTTGCCACCCCCCGTGGGCATTACCACCAACCCATCACGGTTCGCCAGGGTTGCCTCAATCACTTCGGCTTGCCCCTGCCGAAACTGGTCGTAGCCAAAATAATGCTGGAGTGCGGCTAGGGGCGTCATCGACGCAGCCTGCGACAAAGGTGTAGAAGTCATAGATTAACTATACGGAGATGCACTATCTCTATTCAAGGAAATATGCTTTCGATGAAAATCGAACCCTGATCTATGGTCTGAACCTCTTGCGCTGCACAAGATTCAAAAATGATCGGTAAGTTATAAGGGGTTCTTAGCGAATTAATATAGCTGGAGCTGGGGCGATCGCCCTCACAGACTTCATTCAATGATATCGACCGTGGCAGGTAACCGCATGAGGTCGACGAATCAGATGCATAAACCTCACTGCACCGATGCCAGCAAGTCTTCCCATTCACGTACCTTATTGGGAACATCGGCTTGTCGATACCGCTCGATAATCTTCTCGGCGCCTCTCCTGGCTCTTTCCTTTTGCCCCAAACCGCGTAAGGCGAAAAAGGCAAATTCTCCGGCAATCAGTTGTAAATAGAAGCTGCGATTGTTGCTGCCAAATTGATGGGCGATGTGACTTTGTTCGAGTAAATAGGGCCAAGCCTGATTCGCTTTTCCATGGATGAGCGACAGCTTAAAGGCTCGCTCACAGCGTTTGAGATCCTCTAAGCGTTCTACTGCAATGTTGATTGCGACGACAATCTGCTCATTCATCTCAGCCATCTGATCAAGCGTTCCAAGGATATTGGCATATGCCAAACGATATTCGTAAAGGCTAGCTGTCGATAATTGATCGGCATAGACATCCCGCATCTGAGAGCTTTCACACAGCGCCTTTGCCGCCTCAAACCGTTGTAAATCGATCAAGCAATAGATTTTACCCAACTCGACCTTGCCTAAAAACTCCATCGTCATTTCTCTGGGTTCAGAGGCATCGTCAAACGGCTCAAGGATTGTCTCGTAGGCGGATAGGGCTTGTTCAGGATGACCCGCATCCCCGAGACGAGCAGCCACTTCAAATCGTCGGATGAAGGTGGGGCTCATCTCGGAAGCAACCTCATCCTGGCTCACCCTGCGAATCGAGCCATCGGGGTGAAACTCAACGAGATAGTCATCTTGCGGATTAGCAGAATTCGGAGACATACGGTCTGTCATAGATTTTTTCCTGCTTGTGAAATAAAAGGAAGCGGTGCTTTGAAGGAGCAAGCACAGACATAGAGGAAAAGATTAATCTGAAGAGAACCAGGATTCACCACGCCAAATGTAACGTCTGTCCCGACGCCCGGGTAAATTTAGATACGGACAGCCTTCGACTTGCTTCTGGAGGGTCAAAGACTCATCGCCGGGGGCAATCCAAAGGACACGTCCCTGCTCAATCCATGGAGCCAAGTCGAAATCATCAGCGGCGCGAGACAGATAATAAGATTTAGCATCAGCCCTTGGATAGTAAAGGTTATCTTTGCCAGCGTAGCTTGCAATACCAGTTTTGCTATCAGCGATAAACGCACGACTGTTGGCCCATTCGTCGAAGTAGGGTCTGACCGCTTCACTAGGGACAGGCTTGACATCGCTAAAGTAAGCAATCGGATACGCTGTATGGGCTCCTACACTGAACTGCGAAATCACGACCTTGATGGATGGCGCGTTGAGAGTATGCGTAAAGACAAAAGGGATTTCAGGCCCAGGTTGGACTCTAATAGGTGAAGGAGAGACTGTTCCCCTTATGGTGACCGCTCCTGAAAGCGCCCAAAAATGGGGGCAGGGCCGATGGCGTTTTCGGGGACGACAGCCATTGCTCACGGTTCCACCCCAACCATCTTGACTCCACCACCACAGGCCATCCAGATCGTAGAAATCAAAAGAGTGGTAATTGATTGCTTGGCAATAGGGACATCGGCTCAGAGGAACGATAGGAACTTGATTTTTATAGCACTGGATGATTTCCCGTATCCGTTTGTCAGCGCTGCGGCGTCTTTCGTGCAAGGCAGTGAACTCTGCATCAGAAATGCTTGGAATCTCGCTGCGTTGCCGACTACAGAGCAGAGCTTCGTCCATGTATCGATCGTAGAGTTCAAAGAATTCATCGAGCAGGGCGCGGCGTTGCTCAGCGGTGAAATACGAGGTTGCTTCAGACATAGACATTGTCCTGGGAAACAGTGCTTGCACCTGTGTTAAGAGTAGCCCAACGTATAGGAGTAACCGTAGGTGTAAAGCGGCGGCCAACTCCTATGCCAGCAGGGTTCTGAGGGCTGCGACGAGCTGATCGATTTCCGATTCCAGGGTGAGGTAATGGACAGAGGCGCGGATGCAGTCGGGGTCGCGGAGGGTGCGGAGGAAGATGTTTTGGGCTTCGAGCGATCGCACCACATCTCCATGGGTTTTGTTGGCGATCGTGAAGGATACCAGCCCGGCCTCTGGTGGTGCGTCTCGCAGGCAATGCACACCGGGTAGGGTTTGCAACTGTTCCCAGAGACGCTGACTCAGGTGACAGATACGGGTATAGCGATCGGTGGCGGTGCCCCATGCCTGGTGCAGCTTCAGGGCTTCTTGCATCGCCGCAAACAAGGTGAAGTCCGAGGAGGCCACCTCGAACCGCCGACCGTCGGGCTTCCAACCTGCCGGGTTGCCCGTTGCGTCTTGTTTGATGCCGCGCCAGCCAATATAGGTGGGTCGAATCGACTCTAGCGCGGTGGGATGCACATACAATCCGCCAAACCCTGACGCACCGCACAACCACTTGTGCCCGGTGAAGGCGTAGTAGTCGGCTCCCAAGTCATCCAGGTGCAAGGGCAATACTCCAACCGACTGGGCGGCATCAACCAGCACCCGAACGGGAGCACGGTCGGCGGCAAAGTTGTGGCACAAGTCCACCATTTCTTTGAGCGGCAAAACCTGTCCGGTGTTCCACAAGATATGGCTGAGAGCGACAAGCCGGGTGTTGGGTCGCAGGTAGGCACGCAGCCGCTCCACTGGGTCGCCGCCATTGAGGGTGTCTTGCAGGGGGAACGTCGTGGCCTCGACGCCAAACCGTTGCCCAATTTCCTGAATCGTGGCAATCACGCTGGGGTGTTCGCAGTCGGATAGCACGATATGGTCACCGGCTTGCCAATCCAGCCCCCACAGCGGAATATTGCAGCCCCAAGAAACATTTTCGGTAAAGCTGATAGAGCTGGGGGCAACGTTAAGTTCCTGGGCGATCGCCCGTCGTGTCTCCTCGGCCAGTTGCTCAATCCACGCATTCACCGCCATCCCAAACGGCCCCTGCTCCTGCATTTTGAGATGCGCCGTCTGAATCGCGGCGATCGCCTCCTGGGGCATGGGACCCTGCCCGCCGTAGTTGAAATAGGCTTTGTTCTGCAACGCTGGGAAGTGCTGGCGTTGGGCAGTCACAGCATCGGGCTGAAGGATGGTAGAGGTCATAGTAAAGAAGAACCCTTAATAAGCGCCAATGATTGGCAGAGCAATGGGCTTAAACGTTGGTACAAAAGCCGCTCCGAGTCTTTGCCCGATGCGCTTATGCAATCCTTCCTTAGCGTAACCCTAGTTTGTGCGCTGACCGATGATGTGGAAGCGCGATCGCCCCCTTTTTCCACGATGGGGGACATCAGAGGTTACAATATCCACAAGCTAGGGTAGATCTGTTAAAAAAGGTGGTAAAAAGCCGAGTAACCGGATTTCTCTCTCCCCCAATTCGCTGACAGGCTTTTGAACCCAAGGCAACAGATCTTTGATACTTCTTTTTACGTTGTAATGGTGCATGGTTTTCCTCCACAGACGCTTTTGAGTCTGCATCTGAGGCAGATGTGGCTTTGTGCTGCGCTGCCCGGCTGCTGCCGACAGGAGGTCTGTGTCTGCTAACCCCTACCCGATGGAACGTCGATGGGGTGAGGCCAATGACTCAGCCCACTCGGTTATCCTGCCCATTCCTATGCGATCGCGCCCCCCTGCCGAGGTTCATCCACCGATTCCGCTACATCCGAATCCTAATGGTGTACCTCCGATTCCCCAGGGCAGCGACCAGGATTTGTGGGTGACCGACGAGCTGCTGTTTGACTACCAGCGATGCAATCGCCGGGCATTTTTGGATGTTTATGGTGATAACGAGCGTCGCGATCCGCCCAGCGATTATCTCAAAAAGCTGCGCCAGGATAGCGTCACCCATCAACTTGATGTGTTGGGTGAAGGTCAGGTGCATCGCCCCCACTACCCGCCGAAGGATTGGCAGGCCGGAGCGATCGCCACGCTGGAGTTGATGCAGCAAGGGGTTGAGCGCATCAGCAAAGGGGTTGTGGTCATTCAGCATGAACCGGGAATCTGGCTGGTCAGTTGTCCCAATTTGTTGGTGAAACAATCGGGTGTATCGGCCTTTGGCGATTGGTACTATGTCCCGGTTGACGTGCGTCTGGGCAAGCGCCCCAAGCTGGATTATCAAATTACCGCCGCCTTTCATGCCTATGTGTTGGCGCAGGTGCAAAATGCCTGGTCAGCAGAGAGCTGGCTGATGCTGCGGCAGCGGGGGGCCTATGCGGTATATGTGGCCGAAATGCTGCCGCGAATGCGCGACATCCTCAACGAATGCGTGGATATGTTGCGCTTGCAGCAAGAGCCGGAGGTTTTCATTGCCCACAATCGCTGTGACCTCTGCCACTGGTTTAGCCATTGTTATGCGCTGGCGCAACAGGACGATCATCTCTCGCTGCTGCCCGGTGTAACGCCCAATCGCTACCACTACCTGCGCAACCTCGACCTCCTCACCCTGGAGGCGCTGACCCAAACCAACCCGCGATCGCTCGAATATCTTCCTGGCTTTGGTAGCCCTGTCGCCTATCGCCTCGTACAACAGGCCCGCGCCACCCTCGCCAATCATGCCCTGCCTCGTCCGCTGCTGCCAGAGGAATCGCCCCACCCCCTCCTGCATCCCCAAGAACTTCCCACCGCCCCCATCGAGCTGTACTTCGACATCGAAGCGGCTCCTGAACAAAATCTGGTTTATCTCCATGGGGTTTTGTTGGTGGATCGCCATGCCCAGAGTGAAACCTTCTATCCCTTCCTTGCGGATGACCCAAAGGACGAAGCCACCGTTTGGGAAGAGTTTCTCGACCTAGTCACGCAGTTTCCCGATGCCCCGGTCTACCACTTCTGTCCCTTCGAGGTGCAAACCGTGCGCCGCCTGGGACAAAAGTTTAATTCCCCCGACGCTGTGGTTGAAGCGTTGCTCGAACGTTTCGTTGATCTGCATGAACGGGTGACCCGCACGGCAGTGCTACCTGTTGAAAGCTATGCTCTGAAGGCGATCGCTCGCTGGATGGGGTTCAGTTGGCGGGATGCCGATGCCAATGGGGCGCAATCCATCTTCTGGTATGCGGAATGGCGACGGACGGGCGATCGCACCTATCTCGACACCATCCTCCGCTACAACGAAGATGATTGCCGCGCCACTTACCATGTAAAGGACTGGCTCACCCAATTTCTTGAGGAAAATCCGTATCCGGCTTTTGAAGTGGCTGAAAAGGGCTAAGATAAGGAGACGCAATTTTGTGGGTCTGTCTAAGGAGCGTAGAACGCATCGGATAGAAAACACTGAGATTCAAGAAGTGTTTGACAAGACATCCACCTGTTGCACATAATAGAGATTGCGCGTTTGACGCGACTCACATTTGGGACCGTAGTTCAACTGGTTAGAGCACCGCCCTGTCACGGCGGAAGTTGCGGGTTCGAGCCCCGTCGGTCCCGTTCTAGGTTTCAGCCTTGTTCGAAAGTGCTGTACCTAAGTATTCTGTTGATGTTGTGGGCGCGATGCGCCCACAACATCAACGAATTTGCTCAGGATTACGCAAGCTTTGCGCAAGTTCAAAAGTAATGACTTTGGGTGTGCGGGATCTTCCCGTACACCCAAAATTTTAGGGATTGGCTTTAACTCCTGCTAGTACGAAGGCGATCGCCGACTCCGTGACCTGCTCAATGGCTTCGGGCGTAAACCATTCAAAATCGGGACGAACGTTACGCATGTTGGGCTGCGCGTTGAAGTAAAACGTGCAAGTTCCCATAATGTGATTCACCACCAGCCAGGGATCGAGCGGACGAAAAACACCATCTTCGACGCCCCGTTCCAAAACCGCGATAATCCGATTGATGGGATTATCCCAACCCGTCAGGTGAAAGTATTTGCCTTGATTCTCCATCGCTTCGTGGAGCAGCACACGCCCATAGTGGGGATGGCTTTGCTCATGGGCGATCGCCACACGAATCACAGCCCTTAGAGCATCTTCAGGCGGCATTTGCTCCAGGGTCAAATCGCCAAAAGCATTAACAAAATCTATCGTGGGCCGTTCCAGTACCGCTTTGTAGAGCTCATCTTTACTACCGAAGTAGTAGTAGATCATGGCCTTGGTGACGCCGGTTCGGGCTGCGATCGCATCCGTCTTTGCCCCAGTGAAGCCGAAACGGGCAAACTCTTCCTCTGCTGCTGCCAAAATTTCTGCTCGGGTGGCATCGGCATCACGAGTTTGCCGACTTGAAGATCGCGTTTTGGCTGCCAAGGTTGTTCTATCCTGCCCATCTACCCACTCAGGATACAGCGCAGGGCTCTGCCATGACCACTGCTTCTTCCTAAAGGCATGGGATCTAGACGGCATTACCAACTAACTCGTTAGTTAGTTGTTGACATCAAAGATGCTCTGCGTTAAATTAACTAACAAGTTAGTTAGTGAAGCTATTTACTTCACTGACGGCTTATCTGTCTTAGCAAAGTGATGTTTTCTGCTGCCAGATTTAGTGAGCAGTCTGCTTTTACTGCTTGCTACCTAGGAAAGCAATCTTTGAGCTAAACAGAGCTTTTTTGCTGTTTTTTGATAACTATCCATATGACTACTATCTTGCAGCAGCGCGATCGCGCGAGTCTGTGGGAGCAGTTTTGCCGTTGGGTCGTCAGCACCGAAAATCGCCTCTATGTAGGCTGGTTCGGCGTGTTGATGATTCCCACATTGCTGACTGCAACCACCTGTTTTGTTATTGCGTTTATTGCCGCGCCCCCCGTGGATATTGATGGCATTCGTGAGCCCGTAGCGGGTTCGTTGATGTACGGCAACAACATTATTTCGGGTGCTGTAGTGCCCTCTTCCAATGCCATTGGCCTGCACTTTTATCCCATTTGGGAAGCCGCTTCTCTAGATGAGTGGCTGTACAACGGTGGTCCTTACCAGCTCGTTGTTTTCCACTTCCTCATTGGCGTGTTTACCTACCTGGGGCGGGAATGGGAACTGTCCTACCGCTTGGGGATGCGCCCCTGGATCTGCGTAGCTTATTCGGCTCCCGTAGCCGCCGCGACCGCCGTGTTCTTGATCTACCCCATCGGCCAAGGGTCTTTCTCCGACGGGATGCCTTTGGGTATCTCCGGTACCTTCAACTTCATGTTTGTGTTCCAAGCCGAGCACAACATCCTAATGCACCCCTTCCATATGCTGGGTGTGGCGGGTGTATTTGGTGGCAGCTTGTTCTCCGCCATGCACGGTTCGCTGGTGACCTCGTCGCTAGTGCGCGAGACCACCGAAATCGAGTCGCAGAACAATGGCTATCGCTTTGGCCAGGAAGAGGAGACCTACAACATCGTTGCCGCCCATGGTTACTTTGGCCGACTGATCGGGCGTACCAACGAGATCATTCTCGGTGTCGATGCCAATAGCCGTAGCCTGCACTTTTTCCTGGCGGCCTGGCCGGTGGTGGGCATCTGGTTTACCGCTCTGGGCATCAGCACGATGGCGTTTAACTTGAATGGGTTCAACTTCAACCAGTCGGTGCTCGATTCCCAGGGGCGCGTGATCAATACCTGGGCCGATGTGATCAATCGAGCCAATCTGGGTATCGAGGTGATGCATGAGCGCAACGCTCATAATTTCCCGCTAGACCTAGCATCGGGCGAAGCGACACCCGTGGCTTTGAGCCAGATTGATGTGATTCGTTAGGTTGTGTTCTCGATAGATTGACGATACCTTGTGCGCCTGTGATCGCAGGCGCACTTTTCTCAAAGACAAACTCATATCGTCGATCGGTTGTATTGATCCAGGTCTAAGATCAAATTCGGTTGAGTAGCCGTAAAACCCCAATATCGTTTGCATCCGTTACAACGGGTGCAAACGATATTGGGGTTTCCAAGCAGATGTGATGTAAGACGATGCTTGAGACTACAACAGAATCCTGCACCAATCCACTCGAACATAGCTTTTATGGGGCGATCGCAAGCAGCGTGCGGGAACAACCCTGCCATGATCAACGCTTCATGATCTTGATAACATTTCCATCGGGATCACGAACATCCATGAATGTGGAGTCATCATTACCCGTGTGAACCCTATCCTCGACGAGATGCCCCTTTTCGAGGAGGCTGGCGGCGAGACTCTGAAACGTCGTATCGGGAAGAGAAAGGTGGAAATCCACACTGCCACCCAGCTGCCCATCACCGCCGCCCATGCCAGGTTTGTAGAGAGCCAGAGATAACCCAGCGGCAGAAAGCTGTGCCCACCCATATTCTGCCGCCGCAAACTGGATTTCAAATCCCAAGTGTGTTGCGTAGAACTGACTGGATGCTTCAATATCCGAAACCGGAACCTTGAGCATCTGAACTTCGTAGCTGGGCGCGTTCATGGGTTTTCTTCCTGGGCGATCGCTTAACAACTGAGCTTTGCGCGCATATGACGAACAATGAATGTAGTGAGCAATTGATCCATCATTCGTCAAACGTTTCCGTCCATCAGGTTGGAGCAAACAATGATGGCCTCATCAAACCATGCGACCTACAGTTTTGATGCAATCGTCTTTTATGCAACATTCTCCCCGATACTAGCGAATATCGAACGCGCCAAATCAATATCGACTTCATGATCGAAATATACGGCAACCTGAAGGTCGCCACTATGCGCTGCCTCACCTAGCTAAACTCCACCTTCGTAGATAGGCCTGATCTTCACAATGTTCCAGGTTCATCATGCCTGCAACTGTCCACTGGCTCACTGCTAACCCAGCTAACTTTAGAAAATTAGCTGGGCCGTGTTGCTAAGCCATGTGAGCATAAACGCTTCAAAATTATTCCAGGGCGTATGTGTGGAGATAGGGTGTAGGTCGTTCTAAAACGTCTTAAATGCGGCTGGTAGCTGCCATGGAATTTGCAGATACCTCTAGAGTTGACCCGTTACTCTTTTTAGCGCTTTAATTAATTGCCTTCTTTCATAATTGGAAAGGTCGATGCTGTCCCTTCAAGCGTATGCGCCACAGCTTCCTTGCAGATCTTTCATAATCGAAAATTTAATATAGAACATCAATTAGGTTTAATTATGTATGCAACGATCTCAAATGAGGTATGAAATCGGATGAGAAAGGGCAAGCTGCGATCGCCCTTTTTCATCCAATTTCGGATTGCTATATCAACCTGGAGATAGTTCAACCAATTTTAAAAAAAGCTCAATCTTCTTATCTCAATCTTCTCCTCTGAAGAGGAGAGTAGCACATTACAGCTGAGTAGTGAAATTGTGAAGTGTTGAGGTGCCCTTGAGCACACTATCGAGACCCGAAATGCATCCTTGCAAATACAACAATTTAGACAACGCTGAGCCCTGCCAGTTATGCCGTTTGGCGATTTCAGAATGGGTCTGCAACTGAGCTCGATGACAGTATTTCTTAAAGTTTTTTTTCAGAAGACAGAAAGAAGTTAGATATACGCTAGCCTAACTTAGCAGTTGCAATTAACCACATCGGCAGCTACTATGGCAAAGGAAAAGCCGTGCAATGTAAAAAGCCATGTGATGTATTCTGCCTTACAAGCTAAAGGCAAGACGACATTACTAAAGACGTGAAGTCGATAGGCTTGAAACCTTTCTGAATCGAATACTGAAAATCCTGATCTATCTCTCATTAGTCGATAGAGAGATATTCAGCAGAACCTTTTATAGAGGCTCTGCTCAAAGCTGCTTGAGATCTTATTGGGCAGACACCCATCGAGCAATGTTTGTAGCTGATAGGAATCAGTTTTACAAAAGAGTATGCTGACTTATTGTGTCACTCATTAAGGGTTAATAATGAGTTGAACGGTTGAATTTCCAACGTGTTCCTCAGATTTGCGTTCCCTAAACGATGCTCGTAATTAACGTATGTATAGAAACGCTGAATTCTTAAAAGCGGCCTGAATGCGCATTTGAGAATTCAGGTTTAGCATCTTTCATCAATCGAACGAAAGATAGCGAGCATTGCAACCTCGAAAACTGAACAAATTTACTGAGTTAATGGCAGTAATTATGCAACAGCAACTTCAGTGGCAAGACAATCTTGTGCAAGATTATGGTGACGATCCGATTTCGGTTCGAGACACATCAAAGTACCAGACAGAGTACATTCAAGGATTTGTTGAGAAGTGGGACTCCCTAATTGGTTGGCAAACCCGGGCTGAAGGGGAAGGTGACTTTTTTATCCAGGCACTTCGGGAAAAAGGCGTTAAGCGTGTCTTAGATGTTGCTACAGGCACGGGCTTTCATTCCATTCGCCTGTTGCAAGCGGGGTTTGACGTTGTGAGCGCTGATGGAAGCCCTGAAATGTTGGCTAAAGCATTTGAAAATGGGCGTCGGCATGACCTCATTTTGCACACTGTGCAAAGCGATTGGCGGTGGCTCAATCGAGCTGTGCATGGAGAGTTTGATGCAGTTATTTGTTTGGGGAATTCGTTTACCCATTTGTTTACTGAGCGCGATCGCCGCAAGACCTTAGCCGAGTTTTATGCGGCTTTGAAGCATGATGGTGTGCTGGTGATTGATCAGCGCAACTATGACATGATTCTCGATCAGGGCTTCAAGACCAAACACACCTATTACTACTGTGGCGATAACGTAAAGGCCGAACCTGAGCATGTGGATGAAGGGTTGGCGCGATTCCGTTACGAGTTCCCTGACCAATCGGTTTACTACCTCAATATGTTTCCGATTCGCCAAAGTCACCTGTGTCGGTTGATGACAGAAGTTGGCTTTCAACAGATCCAAAGCTATGGCGACTTTCAGGAAACCTATCGCCATGAAGAACCAGACTTTTTCATTCACATCGCTGAAAAGAGTTATGAGTCGGGGAATAGTCTGACGCAGGAAGGGAAAAAGCGTACAGGTTATGCTTCTACCGTTGTTAATACGGCGCGGGACTACTACAACAGTGAGGGTGCAGATCGCTTCTATGCTGAAGTTTGGGGTGGTGAAGATATTCATATTGGTCTCTACGAGACGCAAAATGACGATATTTTTACGGCGAGCCACCGCACCGTGGTCAAAATTGCGTCGCTCTTGGATCTGACTGCACAGGATAGGGTGCTAGATATTGGCTCCGGATATGGTGGTGCGGCCCGCTACCTTGCCAAAACCATTGGCTGCCAGGTTACCTGCCTCAACTTGAGTGAAGTCCAAAATGAACGTAATCGTCAGCTCAATCAAGCGCAGGGGGTTACAGACAAAATTACGGTGATTGATGGCAATTTTGAAGATATTCCTGCCGAAGCCAATTCATGTTCTGTTGTCTGGTCTCAGGATGCCATCTTACATAGCGGGAACCGTCGTCTAGTGGTGCAAGAAGTGGCACGGGTTTTGCGCGCTGGCGGCCATTTTGCTTTCACCGACATTATGCAACAGGATGATTGTCCAGCGGGTGTGCTAGCGCCAGTTCTGGACAGAATTCATCTAGATTCTCTGGGGTCTCTTTCGTTTTACCGTCAGGCTGCAACCCAAGCGGGGCTTGAAGAGGTACGATTTGTGGATCTCACTCACCAACTCGTGAATCATTACAGCGCGGTGTTGGCAGAAGTTGATCGGCGCTATGACGAGGTGATCGTCACTTGTGGGCAAGATTATATCGATCGCATGAAAGTGGGACTACAGCACTGGATTGATGCAGGCCAGCAGAAATATCTGCAGTGGGGTATTCTCCAGTTTCGTAAGATGGCATAGCCCAGCCGTTCTTTCGCTTACTATTGATTGAATAGGCACCAAACAGGTCTAGTTACGCAATTGTTTGCCTAGCCTGTGGAGTTGCCCGGAACAAATATTCATCCCGAATGAACATTATGAGTGAGTACAGCATTTTTACGTCCGAGTCTGTCTCAGCCGGACATCCCGACAAAATGGCCGATCAAATTTCTGATGCCATTTTAGATGCCATTCTGAAGGACGATCGCCATGCTCGAGTAGCGGTTGAAACCTTGGTCAAAACAGGGATGGTCGTCGTTGCTGGAGAAGTGCGCACGGACACCTATGTCGATTTGGAGGAAGTGGTTCGAGCGGTCATTCTAGATATCGGTTACATGAGCTCTGATGTCGGCTTTGATGGCGCTTCTTGTGCGGTTCTCAATGCCATTGGCAAACAGTCTGCGGACATTGCCATGGGTGTTGATGAAGCAGCAAACAAGGATCTGGGAGCTGGCGATCAAGGTCTGATGTTTGGCTATGCTACCAACGAAACCGATGTTTTGATGCCAGCACCGATTTACTACGCCCATCGCTTGGTGGAACGTCAGGCTGAGCTCCGTAAGAACAATCGTCTTCCCTGGCTGCGTCCCGATGCCAAAAGTCAGGTAACCCTCCGCTATGAATCGGGGAAGCCAGTGGCTGTAGAAGCGGTTGTACTCTCTACTCAACATGATCCCGATACTGATCTAGGGACCATTCGAGAGGCCGTCATGGAAGAGATTATCAAGCCCGTACTTCCAAAGGACTGGTTCCATTTGGAAACGCAGTATCACATCAATCCTACGGGTCAATTTATCATTGGTGGTCCGGTGGGAGACTGTGGTCTAACGGGAAGAAAAATCATTGTCGATACCTATGGCGGTATGGCCCGTCATGGGGGTGGGGCATTTTCGGGCAAAGACCCATCTAAGGTGGATCGCTCGGCAGCGTATGCGGGGCGCTATGTTGCCAAAAATATTGTTGCGGCGGGGCTGGCTGATAAATGCGAAATCCAAGTATCCTATGCCATTGGGGTATCAGAGCCTACATCCATCTCGATTAACACCTTTGGCACCGGTAAGGTTTCAGACGATCGCATTTCCCAGCTCGTGAGGGAGCATTTTGACCTACGCCCCCAGGGGTTAATCGATATGTTGGACTTGCGCCGCCCGATTTACCGTCAGACCGCAGCCTACGGTCATTTTGGCCGCGAGTTGCCCGATATGACCTGGGAAAAGACCGATAAAGCGGATATCTTAAAAGCTGCGCTCTAAGCAATCATCTCAACGACCTGTACACAAAAATCAAAGGAATCTAATGACTGCACAAGTTCTCAAGCAAGACTACAAAGTTGCCGATATTAATTTGGCTGACTGGGGACGCAAAGAAATTGCGATCGCTGAAAGCGAGATGCCCGCATTGATGGCCATTCGTCATAAATACCAAGATACTAAGCCCCTAGCCGGGGCCAAGATCATTGGTTGTATCCACATGACGATTCAAACAGCTGTATTGATTGAAACCCTGGAAGCACTTGGTGCAGAGGTGCGGTGGTCGTCTTGTAATATCTTCTCAACTCAAAATCATGCCGCAGCGGCGATCGCGGTTGCAGGGGTACCGGTTTTTGCCTGGAAAGGGGAAACCGAAGAAGAGTACATGTGGTGTATCGAGCAAACCTGCCGCACCTCTGAGGGTGAGCTGTGGGATGCCAATATGATTTTGGATGATGGCGGCGACCTGACCGGCTACATCCATGAAAAGTATCCAGAAATGCTGGATCGCATTCATGGCATTACCGAAGAGACGACCACGGGCGTGCATCGACTACTGGAAATGTTGGAGACCCGGGAGCTGAAAGTTCCGGCCATCAACGTCAACGACTCCATTACTAAAGCCAAAAATGACAACAAATACGGCTGTCGCCATAGCTTGAACGATGCCGTCAAGCGAGCCACCGACCATCTGATGGCGGGTAAGAAAGCCCTTGTGATTGGATATGGTGATGTCGGTAAGGGTTCAGCCGCCTCTTTGCGTCAAGAGGGCATGATTGTCAAAGTCGCCGAATGTGATCCGATTTGCGCGATGCAGGCATGCATGGATGGCTTTGAAGTTGTTTCTCCTTACATCGACGGTAAAAATGATGGCACCGCTGCTAGCATCAACACCGCGCTGCTGGCGAACACTGACCTTCTGGTCACCGCAACGGGCAATGTCAATGTCTGTAATGCCCAAATGCTTCAAGCCCTCAAGCGCGGGGCTGTCGTCTGCAACATCGGCCACTTTGACAACGAAATTGACACCGCATTCATGCGGCAGACCTGGCGTTGGGAAGAGGTAAAACCCCAAGTGCATCAGGTGTATCGCAGCGAAGACAAGAATGATTTCTTACTATTGCTGGCTGAAGGTCGCTTGGTCAACTTGGGGAATGCCACAGGGCACCCCTCCCGCATCATGGACGGATCATTTGCGAACCAAGTCTTGGCACAAATGTTTCTGTTTGAGCGCAAGTTTGCCGACCAGTCGCCGACCGAAAAAGCTGCATCAATTACCGTTGAAGTGCTTCCTAAGCACCTAGACGAAGAAGTCGCTCGTTATATGGTGGAAGGCTTTGGGGGTGTTATGACCCAACTGACCGAAGCCCAAGCCAAGTACATCAACGTGCCGATGAGTGGGCCATTTAAGACCGATAGCTACAAGTACTAAAGGTAATGAAAATGCCCCAGGTGAAGCTCCGCCGCAAAGCAGACAGCATCTGGGGTACCTTCTTTCCTCTTTGGCACGGCACTACACTAGTTTGAATTCCCTGGATCGCCAGCAAAATCAATTGGACCATTTAAGTAAGTGGCCTTTATTTCTCGTAGGATGTGTTAGGCGAAGCCGTAACGCATCAGAGCCTTGCTAGATGGTGCGTTACGGCTTCGCCCAACAGCACCCTACACCAAAGTTTATTTATGGCTGTCTACTTATCATGGGCGATTGATGACGATCTGCCCCCCGAAGTGTTGGGCTAGCTCAATGAATTTTCTGGCAAATTATCGATGTCGATCTTTACGTCTTTCAGACGGGTTTTACCAACGCCAACTTCTTTCAACCGCCACCTACGTCTACTTGGGTTGATTATGGAAAGTGGAATCCGCTACAGCGTCTTGTTTGATATTTATTGACATTTGACTATCGGCAGTCAATCTTCCCCAGAGCTTTGGATACCGATGCTCAAAGGCCGATATGACCAAGCGTCGAACCGGATCAGGAAGCCGCTCTATCTGCCATTTGTATTCGTCATGGATCGGTTTTGATGTTGCCTCGATTGCTTGTAGCGCATAGTAGGCTGCTCCTAAGGAATGATCTGCAAAGTGGGCAGTCGCCACCGCATGGCCAGCAGAGCGTGCAGCCGCAATAGCAGCAGGCTCTTTCGTATTCCGTGCGGCAGTGTGTGCTGCAATCGAAGCGTTTTGAGCGTCACCGACACGGATCTCATCTTTTGCCCATATCCTCCCGACTTTGATCGCATTGCGTGGCGCATCGTCATGGCTGTTCTTTTCGAAAAGAGGCAAGACATGCTCTGCACAATCTGCTGCCCAAGTAGCCAGCAAATAGTGCCGACCTCGATCAAGCGGCCCACCTCGGTGAACGGCAATGAATCGTTTGTCTCTCATTGACCTGCTCTCATTGTTGGGATCCAAACCATATATTCAATGTCAGGATTAACTGCTAAGCTCCAGCAGTGTAGATCCTAGCGATCGCTTTTACTTAATAACAGCCCGATTAGCAGGGACTTACCCACAATATTTGACGTATAAGTAGCTCGGCATGATGAAAAACCAGACCCTTAAAACCCTGTGCCGCCCGCGCTGCGGGCGGCACAGGGTTTTAAGGTTTTAGGTTTAATTGCACCTGCCAACTTAACTCTGAGAAAAGATGCTGCTGTCTGTCACATTCTTCAACTCAAACTACTTTTTAATTGATCCAATCTGCCCATCTAGCTCAAGGATTGTTGGCATGGCTTGAGACAGGCAATTAGTTTTTGAAATGACTCTACTATAAACGCTTCATCTAGTAGTGGGTTTGGGTTGAGTGAGGGCGATCGCCAACTACACCAATCGACAGAAAAAACGAATTGGAGAGTTTCAAAAGTCATGGGCTCCGTATGCTTCTGGATGCCCCTTAGTTTTGCCGAGGGCTGACCTCCGGAAAAGCGATGAGTGCATTCCAGTCTTGCAAGACTGGAATGCACTCGCTGATCTTAGCCTGAATATCTTGCAGAAGGCACTACCGATCTATCACCTTAGAAGCTCAGAACATCCTTCCATACCCTTCGATGCAGTGTGGCTTTTATGTTGCTGGAACAATGGGAAGTTTGATCGCAAACTCTGCTCCTTTCCCCATTTGAGAATTTACCGTGAGAGTGCCTTGATGTTTCTCAACGACAATTTGATGAGCGATCGCCAATCCTAGACCTGTGCCTTTATCGGCTGACTTCGTGGTAAACAGGGGGGTAAATGCATGCTTTTGGATAGATTCAGGCAGACCCATCCCATTATCTGCGATTTGAATCACCGCCGTTTGATCAACAATCTGGGTTGTAATATAAATCTGCGGAATCGGATCTTGTAACTTTTCTTGGGCAACCGCATCTTCAATGGCATCAATAGCATTCGCTAAAAGATTCATGAATACCTGATTCATTGGCCCTGGATAACAGGGAATGGGTGGCAGGTCGCCATAGGATTTGAGGACTTCAATTGCGCGGCGATCGCCCTTTCCTTTGAGGCGATGTTGCAAAATCATTAAAGTGCTATCTAGCCCAGCATGTAAGTCGACTGGCGTTTTAGTTTCACTATCTGAACGTGCAAACATCCGCAGCGATCTGGAAATTCCTCCAATGCGTTCTGTGCCTAACGCAAAAGAGTCAAGAATCTTTGCGATATCTTCCAGCACAAATTCTAAATCAAGCTCTTCAATCGCATCTTTCAACTGTGGCGAGGGAGCTAAATGTTCCTGTTGGTAGAGGCTTAGGATCTCTGTAATACCCGTGATGTATTCTTTGAGTGGCGAGATATTACTGGCAATGAAGTTAACAGGATTATTGATTTCGTGAGCGATACCAGCCATCATTTCCCCTAGGCTGGACAACTTCTCCTGCTGCACAAGTTGCACCTGCATTTGTTGGAGCGCAGCTGTGCGATCGCTGACTTGTTGCTCCAAAGAGTCTGTCAGGAGTTTCAGTTGCAAATGTACCTGCAATCGAGCGAGAACCTCGGCTTGGTCAAAGGGTTTTGGAATATAGTCCACTGCCCCTACAGCAAACCCCTTTGCTTTGCTCTCTGTATCCGACAGTGCAGTAGTAAAAATCACAGGAATCGCTTGGGTGTCGGGATTGGCTTTGAGCCGTCGACAGGTTTCAAAGCCATCGATTCCAGGCATCTGCACATCGAGCAAAATTAGCTCAGGCCGATTGCGCACAACCTGAGCAAGAGCGCTTTCGCCATCCGTTGCCACCCGGAAACGAAAATCAGCACTGCTCAAAGCCTCAGACAATACCGCTAGGTTAGTGGGATTGTCGTCTACGATTAGTACAAATCCAGGATTTACCATTGCTGACATAGAAACTTAACTTTTTATAGAAGGGTGGAAAATTAGCCCAGATACTGTTCAATGAGCTTTTGTAAGGGCTTAAGCTGGAAGCTAGTGGTTAGTTGTGTCACCTGTTCCGCAAATGGAGCCAGCGTGTCATCTGCCACCGCAAGTTGTTCAGCCACTTCTAAAATGCCCTGAGTATCACCGTCTTGAATGAGGGTATGGAGTTGTTCTAAGACGTCCTGATCCGGTGAAATAAAATCCCCGGATGACAGGCTACTAGGCCTTTGTCCAGCGATTGGTGCGGATGGTACAGCGGGATCTACTTCGTAAACCCATTCCAGCTTGAGTAATTCTTGCAACTGTTGTAGCAATTCGTCTGCTTGCAAAGGTTTCGATAGAAAAATATCGGCTCCAGCCTCGATCGCTTCGTGTTGATTACTCTCAAACACACTGGCAGACGAGGCGATCGCCACAACATCTTTCAACGGCTCGGATGTCCGAAGCTGCTCCAGCAGTTGATACCCATCCATGACAGGCATCATTAAATCGGTGATGATAGCGTCGGGGGAATGGGTAAGAGCAGCATCCCACCCTTCCTGTCCATTCTTGGCCTCGATGATCTGAAAGCCCAGAGGCTCCAGCAAACTCATAACAACAGAGCGATTTTCCCAGCGATCGTCAACCACTAAAATGGTGCGGGGCTCACCCTCGTAGCCAACAATTGTTCCCTGCTTCAGGTTTCTAGAAGCGATCGCCCACTCTTTTGCTTCGGGCACTTCCACCTCAAACCAGAAGGTACTGCCTTGCCCCATTTCACTCTGGACTTGGAGCTGGCTATGCATCAAGGCCATAATCCTTTGGCTAATAGCCAGCCCTAATCCTGTTCCTTCGGATTGCTTCTTGGTATCTCCTACCTGCTCAAAGGGCAGAAATATTTTCGAAAGTTGTTCTGAGGTCATGCCCACACCCGTATCTTTTACGGAGAACCGTAATGTGTGAACATTGATGGATTCTGCCTCAACAACTTTTGTGGTCGTTGCTAGGACTTCAATCAAGAAAGTAACATTGCCGTTATCAGTAAATTTAATCGCGTTGCCCAGCAGATTAATCAACACTTGGCGCAGGCGTTTTTCATCAGTTCGAATGCCAGTAGGAAGCTCTTCGTCGGCCTGATAGATAAAGGCAACACCTTTTTGTTCTGCTCGGATGCGGCAAATTTCAGCCACACTTTGCAAAAATGACGGGAAATGAAACTCGCTGGGATTGAGGTCTAACTTGCGAGCTTCGATTTTAGATAGATCGAGAATGTCGTTGATCAGCATTAACAAGTGAGAGCCGCATTGCTCGATAATGCCGACACCCTTGCGCTCCTTGCTTGGCAAATATTTAGAGCGTTGCAGGATTTGAGAATAACCCAGAATGCCGTTGAGGGGCGTACGGAGTTCGTGACTCATATTGGCCAGAAACTCGCTCTTGGACTGGTTGGCGTTGTCGGCAGCGATTTTAGCGGCTTGCAGTTCAGCCGTGCGCTCTTCCACCCGCCGCTCTAGATCCACGAAGGAGGTTTTGAGTTGGCTAGCCATTTGGTTAAAGGCATTGGCTAGGGATTCTAACTCTACAATTCCTTCTGCCTGTACCCGTTGGTCTAATTGGCCAGAACTAATGGCCTCACTAGCCGTTTTAATGCGAGAAATGGGCCGGATAATCGAACGTGAGATCAATAGCCCAAAGGCTGTTGATGCTACCAGCGCACCCAGGCAGAGCAAGACCGTTGTGCGAGTGTTGGCGTTGATTTGAGCCATGAAATCGGATTCTGGCACCACGACCACACTGAGCCAATCAATCCCATTTCCGTCTTGGATGCTGGAAACTTGCACAAACTGGCGCTGATTGTCGAGATTGAACTCAAACTGTTGGTCTTGAGCAAGGTCGCTGAAAGATCCAAACTGAGCCAGTGCGGCCTGTGCTGTCGACTGGATGATAGGATTTTCGGAATCAACCGCAGTAATTTGCTCCATCTTCCGCTCTTCTCGGTCGATGAGATAGGGTTCAGCTATGGTTGAACTGGCAATCAGGTTACCTGAGCGATCAATAATGAAGACTTGCCCAGTTTGACCAATTTCTAGTCCACGCAAAAAATCGTGAATTTGGCCAACCCCCAAAGAACTGTTGACCGCTCCCAACAGTTGACCGTCAAAGCCGTAGAGAGGCTGAGCAAGGGCGAGCGTAGGGGAGTATTGGGCTCTGCCCAAAAAGGGTGCAGTCCAGGAAGGTTGTCCAGAAGCTTGTACGCCCTGATACCAGGGACGAGCGCGGGGGTCGAACTCAGATGCCTCGCCCAATTGCTCTACCCGTTCACCTTGCTCATTTAATCTATAAATGGTACGTAAAGGAAGATTGTCTTTGTCACCAACCCCACTTCTCACACTGCCATCTGGGTCTTTGTAGGCGAGAATACTCGACCCATCTGCGAGACCAATTTGAATACTCTCAACGATGTCTTGTTGAACGAGTTGCCAGAAGGTGCGTTCCATCTGAGTCACATCGCTGAGGTCAAGTTGCTCATTTTCGATCTGAGTAGCAATGACCCGCTGCACAATGTATGGTTTTTCCAGGTAACTTAAGACTTGCAGATCGATGCGATCGCTCATTTCTTGGCGTAACTGGCTGGCCACATCATTGACGGCCTTCTGCCCATTTCGCAAGGAAAAATAGCCGGTGAGTCCCACAGCAGCAAAAATCGGAAGGACAAATGGGACGACCAAGAGCGATCGCAGCGTCAGTTTTTTGCGGCTAGGCCGGTTAGTAATGGTGAATGGGTCAGAAGGTGACATTAAAAGATCCTTTGATGGGCAGCGTGCTACTGAAGCTCGATATTTCCAGGAGATGAGCGGATGTAGATTGAGTGCATCCCAGTTCTGAAAGGAGCACAAATGTTCAGACCTAATGTCCTCTCCGTTCAGAGGCTTTGAAAAACTGTCTCAAGCCTGGACTGACAGGACTGATATGCACTCTGCATACATTTAGATTTTTCTTTGTAGCACTAACTCTCAGGTCTATGAATCCGAGAATTTCTCTAGCCAGTTTGATTTCGGGGTAGGATGCTTCGGAAAACCCTGACTTTCCGTGGATTTGCGCTCGTCTAGTTGGATAGTCACCTTCAATCAATGTTGTTGTAGCCAACAACGTTGATCCATAACACTGAAACTCCAAGAGTTAAAGGTTTGCTCTTTTCAGGATTAATATCAAATCCGGTTGAAGAACCTAACTATCGTTTGTGCCCGCTGCAAGAAGCAGCGGGCACAAACGATAGTTAGGTTTTACGGCTATTTAACCAGATTCGATATAAGTCCAATTCTATGAAAACCAGATCAGCTCATTGGCTGAAATCCTTGCATTCATTGCTTTAACATGTGAAACTCTTCAATCTTTGACCTTTCTAAACCCTGGCAAGTTCTTTATTCTGTTTTCGAAAAACTCAAAGAGGGTCTGACTTAACAGTTCAAAATCAACGTTAAATCTGCAAGATTGATTCATACACCATGGCGTGTCTGTAAAGGGTTCCACTCGATTCCCTTCTGGATCTCGAAAATAGATTGACCATGTCGTGCCAAGGGCGGGATACCGTTTGTAAATCAGTTGAACTCGATAGCAAAGACTTATAAGTAGCTCGGCATGATGAAAAACCAGACCCTAAAAACCTGTGCCGCCCGCGCTGCGGGCGGCACAGGTTTTTAGGGTTTTAGGTTTAATTGCACCTGCCAACTTAGAACACTCTCAAATTAGTAACAGAATCAATGCGGAGATGTGATTAACAGGACTTTCAATTGGCTTATGCGTTTGCTGTGGATTTAAAGCCAATTGATGATGCTCGTTGGGATTTCGACTCAAAAATATCATTGCATTTTTCCCTTCACCTCTATCGGTCACAACAAACCCAAGGTGGCGAGTGTAGAAATCTTCCATAGCTGCAGCATTATCGACGTAAAGTTCGAAATGACTTAGATAGATGGTGGGGAAAGAGGCTGGTTGTGGTCTCGCCATGTGGATGGCGTCTGATTACCTGACAAAAGTTGTGACGTAGGCTAGTGTCGCGCACGGTACTTGTGTCGCGCATCGGGAGCGCGAATCCAAAGCCAGGATGCAGGTTCGAGGGCTGATGTTAGCGCTAACCTAGCTTACGGCAAAACAAGGATTCCAATGGGTTCGCTAGTTACCGAAGGGTTGACGGGCAGTTCTGGAGAAATTAGAATATCAACAAACTTGTTGGTTGATTCCGTGAAGTCAGGTTCAGAAGCACGTGAGCGCGTTTTGACCGCTGCCCAAAAGCTGTTTGTTGAACGCGGTTACGAGGCCGTTACGGTTAAGGATATTGCTAAGGTCGCAGGCATTCACCATGCGTCGATTTATCATCATGCTCCTGACGGGAAAGCTGCGTTGTACGTCGAAGTTATGACCCGGCACATGGAACGCTATCGTGAGGGGCTTCTTGCTGCTGTCAATGCAACGGAGGATTCTCTGGAGGAACGCTTGCAGGGGATTGCTAGCTGGGTGCTTTCACAACCACCTATGGATGTCATTCGTTTAGCGAACAGCGACTTACCTGCGGTTGGTCAATCTGAAGCGGACGTGCTGTCGGACTTAGCGTTTGAAGCAACCATACTGCCTATTTTCGAGGTACTCGAAGCCGCCCAAACCCGTGGGGAGATCGAACATGACAATCTTGGCCATATTGCGGGTGCAATTTTTTCGTCGTTTGAAAGCTTGCACGCTGTTCCTGAAAAGTATTTAGAGCAAAGTCGTCAAACGATGGCCAACGGAATTATTGATGTGTTTATTCGGGGAATGCGCGCGTAATTTTTTTTTACTATTGAAATCAACAAACTTGTTGGTTGGCGAATTTATTGGGTGTGAGGATCCAAGCGTTTGAGCTGTTGTTGCGTTAGTTAGGAGCGTACATCGTGAACACAACTATGAGATGGGCGATCGCCCTTTTTGTAATGAGTGGGGTATTTTTGATGTTCTTGAGACCATTCAGTCGAGTTATTCAATATCTTTCGCCGGATAGCAGGAATGCCATCGTGCTAGCGGCGGACGCTGGCGACATGACCAATATTCAATTCCCTTCCGTTGCCGGGTTCAATCTTTTGGGTGAGCGATTTGAGCTACCCGAAGATCTATCGGGTCGCTATAACGTGGTTGTTCTTGCGTATACCCAAGAGCACCAGAACGATGTCAATACCTGGTTGCCAGCGTTGACGGAAATCGAAGCGACATTTCCAGAGGTGCACTATTACGAGTTGCCCACATTGCCTGCGTACAACCCGGTGTATCGAGCGCAGATTGATGGCTGGATGTTAGGCGGAATTCCTGATGAACCCACCCGCGCCCGTACCATTACTCTCTATCTTGATGTTGATGCCTTTAACAGAACAGTTGGCATTGAAAATCCTCGGACGATCCAGGTTTTGTTGGTTTCTGACACGGGGGAGGTGCTTTGGCGAGAGAGTGGTGCTTTCTCAACGGATAAAGGAGAATCTCTAACCTCTCGTCTTCGCGCTTTAGATTAACTGTTTCTGTTCGCTTCAGTCGATTTCATCAAACTAAGTAGCTCGGCACGATGAAAAACCAGACTCTAAAAACCTGTGCCGCCCGCAGCGCGGGCGGCACAGGTTTTTAGGGTTTTAGGTTTAATTGCACCTGCCAACTTAACGTTCCGGTTTCCCCATGTCAGATAGCGTTTCCGTTCTAGCGAGAACGCTAAGCTGTATTGGGTGTCGCCGGAACGTGAGGTCGCGATCGCAAGCGGCTAATCAAAAATGCGATCGCACGGCCTAATAAATCACGCATTCTTCGGGAATGCCATCGCCGTCGTAGTCCATTCGGGCATCATCGGCGTCCCCATCAAGGTCACAATCCATAGCGGGGCCAATTTGCACGGCTGTCGAGTTTTGCGGTGCGCCTTCCTCAACAGCAAGATCAGGTTCCCCATGATATTCATCGGCACCTGCATCTGGATCGACCTCGCCATGATATTGGTCAAGTCCAGCATCCGGATCGACCTCACCGTGATACTCATCGACGCCCGCATCGGGATTCACATCGCCATGATATTGGTCAAGTCCAACATCCGGATCGACCTCACCGTGGTATTCATCAACGCCCGCATCGGGATTGACCTCCCCGTGATATTCGTCCATTTCGGCAGCACCATGGTTAATATCGCAACCATCTTCAGCGCCGTCCCCATCAAGATCATAGGGGCGATCCAGCAAGCCATCGCCATCACAATCTCTCGCGGCCAATGCAACAGGCGTATTTTGCTGATCCGCAGTTGATGGCGTTTCGGTCTCTGCAGCCGATGGGGTTTCGGTCGCAGGTTCTTGAGTACTAGAATCTGGCGTCTCGGTAGGGCTGACAGTCTCTGCGCTGGTGTCATCTCGATCGGGTGTGGTGGATGTCTCAGGTGCGCTACAAGCCGCCATGGTTAAGCTGGCGATCGCAAAAACAGACAGCAGAAAGCGGTAGTGCATAAATTTCTCCCTGGGTACCTGCGAGTGAATTGTGGAGTTACCATTCCAGGGTTCCCGGTGGCAAGAGCCAATCAACAGCGCGATCGCCCCTCCCATAAGGGTTACGAAGATCTACTGAAGCCGCAGGAGCAGGTTTTGTCGAAAAGCCGTGGTCGCACTAAGGGACGTTGTTCTGTTGTATTGCAGTTGCTATATTGCGCTTGATACATGCTTTATTCGCAAGAGCATGTCGGCTTGTGCTTGGTAAGTATTGCCTTGAATCGTTGTCCTCTACCCTGACTTCATCCATGACTACTGATACGCGATTCGCTTCTGATGTTGAGTCAACCTCTCCCATTGACCAAGCCACAACCGAAGCCGCTAACGATCCGTTTCAATGGACACAGCAGTGGTATCCCGTCGCAGTCGTAGAAACCCTTGACCCATCTCGTCCTCATGCCCTCAAAGTGCTGGGGAAAGCTATGGTTATCTGGCGCGATGCCCAGCAGCAGTGGCAGTGCTTTGAGGATGCTTGTCCCCATCGGTTAGCGCCCCTATCGGAAGGCCGGGTAGAAGCGGACGGTACGTTGTTGTGTGCCTATCACGCTTGGCGATTTGATGGCAGCGGACGATGTATCGGTATGCCGCAATCCAAAGATAAGGCGGTCGAAGCCACCAACTGTAGCCGTCCTCAAGCCTGTGCGATCGCCTATCCCACCCAAGAACGGCAAGGATTGTTGTGGGTGTGGCCAGAATCTGGCGAGCAGGGATTGAGCAACAGCCAAGGGCGATCGCCCCGTCTGATTCCAGAGCTAGAAACGCCATCGGAGCGGGTGGTCAAACTGTTTTGGAACCAGCGCGATTTACCTTACGGGTGGGATTATTTTATGGAAAATGTGGCGGATCCGGCTCATGTGCCCGTTGCCCATCACGGCATTATGGGCAGCCGCTACACCGATGCTAGCTATTACGACATGCCTCGGCTGCGAGAAGTCTCCACCCAAGAAGGGTTTGCTTTTGGTGTCACCACCCCGTCATCGCCATCGGCCTCTGCAAGTCATGATTTTCAGCCCCCCTGCTTGATGAAAATTTCCACCACCTTCGCCAATGGGGGACAGTTGATTTTGGTTTTGTATGCCACGCCGACCCAACCGGGCTGGTGTCGCCACATTGGTTGTCAAATTCTGGTCAAAAATGAAGCGGGCAAAACACCGCCAGGGCTGGGATTTTTTGCACTGCCCATGCCCCAATGGTTCGGCCATATCCTAGCGTCCCTATTTCTGCATCAAGACTTGGTATTTTTGCATTATCAGGAGCGCACGCTAGGACAACGGGGGCGCGATCGCTGGCTCAACGAAGTCTATACCCCAAATCCTCAAGACAAAATGATCATCACTTTCCGGCAGTGGTTAGAGTACCGGGCGGGTGGAAGTGTGGCCTGGGATGAGTCCTGTGATCCAACCCTGCCCCCAGCAGAGTATGACAAGGACAAGTTATTTGATGTGTGGTCTACCCATACCCAACATTGCCACTATTGTCAGACTGCGCTGAAGCGGATCGATCGATTGACGGCGATCGCCATTGTGGTGGCGATTGGCCTACTCGTTGCAGGGCTGATGGTCGATGCCCGAGCCATGGCTGTTCATGTGGCGCTGGAATCAAGCGAGGCGTCATTATGGGTTGCACCGCCTCTGGCGTTTTGGGGATTAATGGGAGGTGCGGGAGTGATGGCGATCGCCGCCGTATTGCTAAGAAAATTCCGACAGCTGTTTTACGTCTACCGTTTTGAACATGCCGACAATGACTAACGCTCCGGTTGACCTGTGGTATGCAACTTCCTGATTATGAGTCCTTCAACCCCAAAGTCCCCATCTAGATTTCTATAAAAGAATTGCTTCATAAACCTCTATCTGCTCTTAGGGTTCCATGAACCTTGCTGTTCCAGAAACACGGATGGAACTACCGCGTATGGGTGATATTTCTGCCCTTAAAAGCGAACGCATGCCCATATCTTCGCCTTGCACCACATCGATAACGCCATTGTGGGGCCATCCAAGATCGCGCAAATAGCCAGCAAAAGCAGCGGTTGCAGCCCCCGTAGCCGGATCTTCATAAACCCCACCTGATGCAAAAGGATTACGCGTATGAAACCGTTGTGGCGTTTCTGTATATACCAGAAGAATAGTCACTAAGCCCTCTCGATTCATCAACTCGCGACCCGACGCAAGGTCATACTCCATTGCGGCTAGGGCTTCGCGTGTCTTCAGTCCCAGCACCAAATGGTTTGCACCACCATTTATGTAGGCGGGTGGAATATGAGGGGCTAAATCGTCATTGGTATAACCCAATAGATCAAGCGCATCCGAAACGAGTTGTGGCGATGCCTTAGCACTATGTGTAGGAGGTGACTGAAGCGCAGCAGAGATAACGCCATCCTGTCGGCGACCTTCCACCGTGATTTCAGATTCATTCAATACCAGCGTGAATATGCCATCCCCGTTTCTAAGTGCGAGAGCTGCACCAAGGGCGATCGTGGCATGGCCACAAAAGGGGACTTCGGACTCCGGAGCAAAGTAGCGGACGCGAAACGCATCTTTCAATGGTGCTGCGAATGCTGTTTCCGAGAAACCGACTTCGGCTGCAATTCTCTGCATATCTGAATCGCTAGGATGGTTCTCAGCAATTAAAACACCTGCGGGGTTTCCACCCATATCGCCATCTGAAAACGCAGCAATCTTTTGAACAGCCATGGAGCTTTGCTTTTCTTTAGTCATCACTCACTTGTTTGGATACTGTGGAAAACTTACCTAACGATGAAGCTCACCCGTAAGCCAGAAAAGAATAGCAGATGAACCATTAAAGATCGAGGACGAGATGGGTGCAGCGTGTTATTGGAATTTAATCCAGTCGTTTCGTCATTGGTTTCTGGTCTTGACAGCCCCTCGGATCAGTTCTAATGGGCATAGGCGGCTATTAGTTCAATCGTGTAACCGTCGAAATCCTTTACAACAGTGCGTCGTCCCCAAGGAGAATCATGTGGCTCTTGGCATACAGTCACCTCAAGTTCGAGCAGTTGTTCAACAATCGTATCGACATCATCGACACGAAAGCCAAACCGTATCTGGATCGCCTCATCATAGTGCTTGCGGCGCGGATAAATCTCGAACACAAAACCGTTAGATTCCGCAGCGTAATGTTCGGACCCATGGCCATGGGCATGCTTCGAGAAGTGCAATCCCAGCGTTTCATAGAAGTGAGCCGATCGCTCGATATCGGCGGATCGAATTACAAGCAAGTTGCAAATTGGTGGTTTAGTGGTGTGCATGCAGTTTGGCATCCATTGCAGTGAGGGTTTAGACATGAAGACTTGTGCAAACCAGAAGCATTTTATGGATAAATTAACCGTAGTTAATAACCCATTTTATGAAATTCGTGACAGGAAAGATAGACTACCCCATGCCTTCTACTGGCAATAATTCTTGATCAGTTTGAAGATAGATATAATCGAATTTATCTTTTTTCAGCCTTGCTTTCTTTAAGCTGTCACCGTCAACAATTTACATTTGCTCTAACGCCAAGTGAAGTAAGCGAGGATTTGCGATTTCTGGGTCTTGTACCTCAATCTAGGTTTTGTATGCTGGAGTGGAATGTGATGCAGGAGAGTCAGCTTGACACCCAAGCCTATGTTGATGTCTATCCTGAGCTGTTTGCCAAACTCAAGGCAGCAGGCTGGACAGGGAAGGTTCGGCAGCATGACAAGCCAAGATGGGCTAGAGAGGCGTCTTCGTTTATTCTGAATATGACAGCGCTGGATTTTATCGTGCAGTTTGAAGGCTTACGCATGAAGTATCCAGTCATGTCGGCAAACTGGGTGAATGCCCCAATCACTGCATCAAGTTTTATCCTGACAGTGCGTTTGCTTGCATGAAAACTAGCGCTGCAGATTATGACTTAGATGTTGAGGATATTCTAGAAGACCCGGATGCGTTTCCTGTTGCAGAGTCGAACGGCAATGTGTTATTTCTGACCCAATCGGGTCGGGCTGCCTTTATCGGACAAGTCCTTTCTGGCTATGCTAGAGCGCCCAATCCCTTCGTGTTGCTCAATAGCTTTCTTTTTAACGTAGATAGCGGCGGTCTGATTGAATACAAACGTGGATATTTTGGTCAGCGCATAACCGGACGTCCATGGTTTTGAAAGTTGTGCCTCCGATACAGTCATGAACGATTTACATGAACTCCGCTCACAAATCGAACGCCACCTAGAAGGGCAGCTTGTTTGGCTAGAACGTGACCATGTGCACTTGCATGATGGTCTGAGTCAAGCGATTCGCCACAGCACATCGGCTGAGCGGGTCGTCTATGCTGAGGCACTGTGTCAGCTTTTGAGTAGCCCCGATATTCGCCACCGCACAGGAGCTATTGCTGTCCTGACGGATGTGATGCCGCCTCTGCGGAGCGATCGCGCCCTTGCCTGCCTCGGACAAATACCTGCGCAACCCCCAGCTTGGAATATTGGCTACCCCAGCTTGGAGCAAGCGGCGGCGATCGCCCTTGCTGCAAACGCCACACCCGATGATGCCAAAACGATCGAGTGGCTCAAAAGCTTTGGGTTGCAGCGCTCCTATGCTGACTTTTTGTGGGTACACCTTGCCCGCTTAGACCCTGATTGGCTGATGCAACAGGCGCACCACATCGGGCATAACGTGCTTGGAGTCATTGCTGCTTTGCCAGAGTCGCAACGGGCGGCTTACATTGCGGCCAAAGCCCCATGGCCACCGGAAGTGCCCACTGTGCTGACTCGGGCGTTATGGAAAAAATTGCCTGAAAGTGAGGCGCAGCGTCTGCGATCGCTGATGTATCCCGCTGATCAGCCGCTTTTCGTCTATCAGATCGGTAACGAATATGCGCCCGACGATCCCGTTGGTCGCGAAACCCTGAGCTTGACCACAGAGGGCAGACTGACCTACGAGCGCAGGCATCGCAGTCAAGTGTGGCGGCATCAAACCAACATGGAGTCCCAAGCCCAAGCAACTCTAAAAGCTGTCCTGGCTGACATTGGCACTGCTTCTACGCTGCTGCAGCCATGTCCTCCAGGAGCAAGCTTAGTGCAGATTCACTATGAAAATCAGACGGCAATTTTAGACTACTATCAAGGTCAAAAATTGCCGGGCTATTCACAAATTATTCAAATTATGGACACGTATTTGCAGGCGTTTCGGCAAGCCGATAAGTAGCTGTAAGTGCTAACGCATCTTTAATATTTAAAATGAAAGGCTGAGGATTATAGGAATGTCGTAATCCTCAGTCATAAACAATTGAGTTGCAATTGTTGGTATAGATGGATAAGTTTCAGACTTTAACTCATCCTCTAGCTGCGATTCACAGGCTTTTACGTATCGTTAAGTATTTGATATCCCCAGTTGCAAATTATTTTTTCACAGAATGGGAAGCTTTTCTTGAAGGAGTTAATCAATCGATTGCCGCCAAGAGTAACGGTTCCTTCGTGAGACCAATACACTACATTTTTTAGCTTGAAATCTGCAATGCAGAGTTCAGAATGCCAATAACCAAACCCTCTAGGTGGGGATTCAACCCATATCCCATCATATTCTGAAAAGACATACACGCCCTCTTCTTGATAAAACGCTGTTATAAAGTCTTGAAATTCTTCTTCCTCTAACTCTGCTTCTAGTTGACTGCAGTCAAAAGCGAGCAGATCATTTCGAGACGCTGGCTCCAGTGGAAACCAATAGTAACGATTCCAGCCCCATAGACGTTTTAGCTCTTTCAGAGCACGCTGGAGCTTATCCATATCGTGATTGCGAACTCTGTTCATACGTTGTTTATTTGACCAATATTTATATATAAAGATAGGAACTCAAGCGTATGCAGATGCTGTGATTTAACGGTTAAGTTGAACCGTTGGAACCATCGCAAAATGAAGTCTGGTGCTGTTGCTAGCACATCTGCTTCTGGGTTTTGTACCTCAACCCAGACTACGGGGATGAGAAACGCCCAAATCTCTGCTGCCATATCTCGCATCGCATCGCGTCGCGATCTTCGTAATCACGGATAGCAGATATCAGATCTATGGGGAATGTGTTCTCTCGATCCTCTGCCAATGCTGTCAGCCGCATGGTGTACCAGGCAGTGATTCCACCTTGCGGTGCGGATTCGAATCTCGGGAAGTCGAGTCCGCGGCCACCATCCATTGACCAGGTCTTAGCTAAGCAAGGATCGAGCACCATGGCACGCCCTAGCCCCACAACATCGATGGCTCCACTTGCCACCGCATCTGCGGCCTGTTCCCGAGATTTGAAGCCGCCCGTGAGCATGAGTGGCGTCGTTGTTCTGGATCGCGCACGCCGCGCGAAATCGAGAAAGTAGGGGCCTTTTCCCGAAGCATCAGACGTTGCTTTCGCTTCGGGGAAATAGGTGCCCCCACTAATATCGATCAGATCGACAGAGGTTCCATCGAGAAGACGCACCACTTCCAACGCATCATTCTGAGTGAGTCCACCTTCGAGCTTGTCTGTTGCATTGATCTTGATGCCGATGGGAAACGCTGATCCAATAGCGCTTCGTACCTTATTTATCACGTCTAAGATTATGCGACATCGCGCTTCGACCGAGCCGCCATACCCATCTGTTCTGCGGTTAAACAAAGGTGACAGAAACTGACTGAGCAAGAAGCCATGAGCGGCATGGATCTGAACACCACTAAATCCCACCGCTTTTGCATGTGCAGCGGCCTTTGCAAACAGATCAGGTAATTGCTGCACCTCATCTATCGACATCCCCTGACAGCGGAAGTCACCGATCTCGAGAGCTGATGGCCCCTTGGGTTGGCTGATAGGCGGATGTGAGAGGGCACCGGCATGCCCGAGCTGCGGCCATAGGTGAGCACCGTCAATCGAAGCTTTGCCAGTCAGTGCTTTCAGTGCTTGGTCATTCGAATCCTGACTCAGAACCAAGTTTCCCGGCTTTTCGGGAAAGTGAGGGTCTATTTGCACCTCACCGATGATTGATAACGCGATTCCGCCCTGCGCCCACCTTTCGTAAAGGCGTATCTGCGCGGCCGTTGGATCGCCCTGACCGTTGGCAAGCGAGTCCGACATGGCGGACTTCGCTAATCGATGTTTCAGAACTGCGCCGCAGGGAAGGATCAGCGGACGCTGAAGTATCTGTTCAGAGGTCAAGGAATCATGCATGGATAGATCGGTCAAAATGATGCGGCATAGTAATGATATTCAGTAGCGTTTGTTAAATGTCTGTTGCAATATTTTGTTGGATGGGTGCTACTAATTTAGCTTAGTGTGTCAACTCAATATTTTCAGATTACCTACATTACAATAATGGCTCATTCAGAAGACGAAAAATAAATTCTGAATCTTCATGCTCTGTACACAATAGATAAATTTTCTGTCGAGCCTAATAGTTGAGTTGAGCGGTTTAAAGTGAAGTCTGATGCTTTCGCTATCACATCCGCCTCAAGGTTAAATTAGAGAAGCAAAGACTTACGATTTCTGGGTTTTGCACCTCAATTTAGCCTATGGGAATGGGCGATCGCCCTGCTCCCATCTTCAGATTGGATCATATCCGAGAATCGAAAACTGCTAGAGCAAGAGCCGTTCTACCGAAGAAGAAAGGATAAACCTACTCTGCTATCGGTGCTTACAAGGTAACATCCAGCCATTAGGGTCAGCCGATTGGAGGGGGGCAAGTTTTGAATTTAATGGAATCCTGTTCTTAGCGAGACCAAGCTATGTAAAATCTTGTTTCTTATAGATAAATGCTTGTTCTTGCTCAATCCAAAATAGTGCGGTGTTTTTACAGCGCGGACGCATGGAGTTGGGAGTGTTATTTGTGATAAAGATTCGTCCTTATCGGTCTACTGACTGGCCTAGGCTGTGTGAAATCCATGACTCCTCCCGTCTAGACGAACTGGATTTGACGGTCGGTGCGGATGCCTTTCTCACCCTTGAGCAGACTGCCGAGAACGAAGGCATTTTTGATGGCCAGCTCATGGTGGCGGAGGTCGATAATATTGTGCAGGGGTTTATCGCCTATAGCGATAAAGAAATCACCTGGCTGTATGTCGCCCCTGCGTTTTACCGAAGAGGGGTTGGGCGAGCGTTGGTCCGACAGGCCATTAGCGACTCAGCATCAACGATGGACGTTGAAATGCTTGAGGGCAATGCCCCCGCTCTAGAGCTTTATCGTTCTGAAGGGTTTGAGGTTGTCAAGCGTATTGAAGGAACGCTTGAAGGTAATGAGGGTTTTGCTGCGGCAGGTCTTGTTTTGAGACGTAATATCAAATCCGGTTGAAGAACCCAAACATCGTTTGTGCCCGCTGCAAAGCAGCGGGCACAAACGATGTTTGGATTTTATGGCTGTAACCGGATTCGATATAAAGAAGTAAATACCGATTAAATGATACAAACCACATCGCTTCACATTGAAAAATCAGGGAATCCCTCTGCCCCTGCTATTGTCTTCTCGCACGCCTTGGGAACCAGCGATTGGATGTGGCACCAGCAAGTCGAGCTGCTGAATGACGACTTTTACTGCATCACGCCTGATTTACCGAGCCACGGCAAGAGCAATCGAATCCCCTGGCAATCATTTTCAGAAACCGCTCGGCTGATTGCCCAACTGATTCAGGAGCACACTCCTCCGGTCAAGGCTCACGTTGTGGGGCTCTCTTTGGGAGCTTACACCGGGGATCATTCAAATCACGGATGCTTATGTGCAGGCGTTTCCACAAGTAGACAAGTAGCTGTAAGGGCTCACGCACATTTGAGGTCGAAGATTAAATTTGGACAGTTGGAGTCATCGCAAAACGAAGCCCGGTGCTTTCGCTATCACGTACGCTTCAACGCCAAGTTAGAGACGCAAGGGTTTGCGATTGCTGAGTTTCGTGCCTCAAACCAGTCTGCGGCGATGGGCGATCGCACTAAAGCACAATATCCCGCATCGATGTGATCGCCGCAGTTCCGGGTGCCGTGGCCTTAATTACCAGCTCCTCGCCAAGCTCCAGATCGGTATCTGGAGCAACGCCGTGGGGCGTGATCATTCTTCTGCGCACTGTTTCACGTGCCTGCGAGATCGACATGGCTCGCGGGCGGGGCTGGTGGTCGAACAGCAGTGGATCAAATCGTCGTAACGCTGGGAAAGTCAGGCCTGTCAGCACTTCGATCGTGGTCAATCGTACCTGTTCCAGTACCGGGGCGAAAGGCAGCGGATTTTCACTGTCATAGTCGCGTTGCCAGACGAGAAAACCAGCCGAACGCATTGCACCCATCCACTCGACAGAAATCACTTTCCAGAATCCAGCCGGAATGCGGATCGGGTCTTCCTCGGGGCCGTTTTTGTGTTCCGGATCGTCCTCGGTAAACACCGGCCCGGTAAAAACACAGGCGCGATGGCTGTTGTCTTCGACGCGTTCCAGCATCCAGTCTTCGATTTTTCCCCAGGCATCATTGTGCAAATTTTCGTGTTGTGGGGCAATGTTGGACCACATGTCGCTCTCTCGCTCGGCGATCCGGGCTTGCTCTTCATCACCCCAGGACAGGCTCTTGCGTCGCGCTAAATGGCCCTGATCCCAGGGATTGGGGCCGAATCCATGTTCCTTGCTCTCGCGATAGCCACGGTTGCGATCAACTTGCAGCGAAGTGGGTTGGATTTTCGGATCGTTCTTGAAACTGCGGCTCGTGAACTGAGCCGACGGCAGCGTGGCGCTATCAATGTTATGTGCCGAGACAAAGGCAAAACCACGTTCCTCGTTAAACAACAGCGAATGGCGCGAGTGGTGGATATAGTCTCCCTCAAACGCCAATGCCACCACCCGGCTATTAGGAGTGGGAAGAGGAATGACATGACCAGCAATGAACTCGGGATCGTAGGGCATCAGCGACTCCATTGGTGAACGGCTCGCAGCCAATACTGTGTCACGACGGTGGCAACAATTCAAGATGCGCAAAGCACCCCGTGCGCTTCCGCGAGAGCGTGCAATCTGTAGGACATGACGGGTAAAAAGTCCGTGTTCATTGGTTTGTTAGGCCGCATCGTCGAGGCGGCAGATCATGTGATATTCATCATGGAGCACGCTAACGGCGACCTACTCCTCAAAGCGACTCGTGGCGTCGCGATCGCGGTCGTATCGTTTCGAGAGCGGGAACGGCGGCAACCAGGACTCGCGACGAATGGTCCAGAGTTCGTAGGTTGGTTTCAGTTGGTCAGGGGCATCCAGGGAGCCTAAATTCACTTCGATTTCATCTGCGCCGCGTGAGAAAAGGGACGACCCGCAGCGGGGGCAGAAAAACCGCCCGGCGTAGTCGTGTGGTTCCCCATCGATTGTCACCGCATCCTGAGGGAACACCGCCGAAGCATGAAAAAGGGCTCCATGGTGCTTGCGGCAGTCGATACAGTGACAAAGGCCGACCCGGTACGGGCGTCCCAACGCCACAATGCGGACGTTGCCGCACAGGCAACCGCCAGTGAATCGGTTCATGCTACGTCTCCTCTGGCCTCCAGTGGGCGAAACTTTTACAGCAAATAGCACTGTCATTGGCTATTGTCCCCTGCGGGCGGGGCGTGACCTAACGGCAATGTTTAGCGGCGCGCCGAGACCTCCAATGTTGTATCAGGATCGGGGCAACCGAAGCGTCCGGCTCAGAGGCTATGTTAGGTCGATTTTGCACTATGGAGGATTTGGCACGGATCGCGGAGGATCGGATAAGTGCAACGCGGCTGACAATGATACGTTCAAAAAAGTTAAACCAGGTATTTAGCGGAGGTCGCTATGTATAAAGTCTCTGGTCTGCGTGACAATGATGCAAACTTGACCCGTGGTGAAGCTAGTTTAGGAGTGCCGCAACGCCCCGGACGTCGCCAGGTGGTGACGGTTACTACCTTGGGCGCGGCTGCGATGATTGCTCCGTCTCTGCTTGGTGGGAGTCGTGCCGCTGCACAGACGCCAGGAGAAGCTGCACAGACAGCGGAAGAGCCTGACTGAGATCAGGAATGGATGGCAAAACGGTATTAATCACCGGTGGCGCTCGTGGAATTGGCCTTGCCGCTGCGGAGGAGTTAGCTAAAGCGAGTGCAAAGAATTGTGCTCTACGACGTTGCGTCTCGCACTCTTCCACATGTGCAGGACCCAATCGCAACGGAGCGCGACCTCGATCAGGCAAAAGCGCGAGTTGAGGCGATCTTTAAGGGCGACGTACGCGACCAAGATGCGCAAGCGTGGGCAATGGAACAGGCTGTAAATGTATTCGACAGCCTTGATATTACTGTCGCCAAAGCTGGTGTTTCACCGACAGGGGCAATTGCAGAGTTTTCGAGCGAAGAGATCAGCTCCTGGTCGGACATGTAGAGCCAATTGACTTTGCAAAGGCGGTGCTCTTTTTTGCGGAAAGCACCGCCAATAAGGTTACCGACGAGGTGCTTGACGTTGGCTACGGCTCACTATCGAGAAGCATTGCATAGCCACAAACTTACAGTTCACTGAATCAATCGTTTTTCCCAGGCAGAGCACACTCCATTTGTTGATTTTGCAGAGCTAGGCTTTCAGCGATCCTCCAGGAGGGCAGCGACTTGAGAAACACTATTTGGAGGTTTTGCACTCGACTAGAGGCACGCACTCGCCCAGACACAGGCGTTCAGGAACGGTGGGGAATGCTTGAAGCTCATCGAGAGCAAGTTTTGGAACAGGTTCAGCAGCTTCTGTCCACCTTCACTAGGTTGGAAGGCTCAGCACTCTTTGAAACTTGAAGCAAAGATAAAACACTCACAATAAGGGAGACCTCAAGCATGAAAGCTCGCAAACCCGGTCATGGGTCAAAAGCCTCAGCTAATGACGGCTACATGGGCATGGCTAAATTGAATCGCAGGGAATTAATCGCTATGCTGGCGGGCTTTACCGCCAGTCTGACAGTGTCTGGCTATTTCAATGGTGACAATACGACCGCGGCTAACGCCTCCACCTCCGACCGGCTAGGCAGGCTCCTGCCTTTGCGCAATTTGGGTGCGTCCGGTCCCGCTGTGACTAACCTGGGGGCGGGTGGAGACCACATAGGGAGAGCCTCGGAAAGAGACGCGCAGGCCATCATCGAAAAAGCCTTGGAGGAGGGGGTGCGTTTCTTCGACAATGCCCCCCTATACAGTGATGGGTTAGCAGAAGAACGCTATGGGCAATTCCTCACGCCCAACTACAGAGATGTTTCCTTCATCATGACCAAAACCTTGGCCAGAAATAAGGCGGACGCACTGGCGGATCTCGATGCTTCCCTCTCCCGCATGAGGACTGACTACGTAGACCTATGGCAGGTGCATGCCCTCGAAACCCCAGAGCGTGTGGAAGAGCGCATCCGAGGCGGCATACTCGATGCCTTTCTTGAGGCCCAGGAAGCAGGTAAGGTCAGGCACATTGGTTTCACTGGTCATGATTCCTTTGAAGGCCATCTTACGATGCTGGAGGAGATCGAAAACCGGGGGGTGAGGATAGCTGCTGCGATGATGCCGGTCAATCCTGCTGACCCTCACTTCGATAGCTTTATTACTAATGTGCTGCCCAGATGCGTAGAGTCTGGCATCGGCGTGCTGGCTATGAAAACGCTGGTCTACGGGCGGTTCTTCGGAGGAAACCAGGGCTGGCGCCGGACAGAAGTCTCTCTTGAGCCGGTAATACCGGACGTTATTTCCTTGGAGGATGCCTTCGGCTTTGCATGGTCCTTGCCTGTCACCTGCCTTGTCAGTGGCATGGAAAGCGTCCAACAGGTTTCCCAAAATGCTGCCATAGCGCGCGAAACATGGAACTGGAACCAGGCCGAACTTCAGAGACGGATCGATGCATTAGCCCCCTTTGCTGGCCCGGATCTCGAGTTTTACAAGATATAAGGTCAGCGTCTAATGTGCGGCTGCGCCAGATGCTCTGAGTGTTCTCGAAACGCATTTGGTTGATTGAGAGACATGCAACACGGCTAATGTAGAGCCAATTGACGTTGCAACGGCGGTGCTCTTTTTTGCGGGAAGCGCCACCGATAAGATTATCGGCGAGGTGTTTGACGTTAGCTACGGCTCATTGGCGAGAAGCATTGCATAGGCCACAAACTTAACGTTTGTATGACAACTAGAAAATTGATCTTCCATGCAGCAGCCACCGCTCTGATAGGGTGCCGCTTTTTGTCTGTGAGCGATTAGCCAGGGTCTCTACTACACCAAAGCTAGTTTCGCAGTTCACGTTGTAGTGGCTTTGGTTTCCTTCGGTGGAATCCCAAATTTTTTTGAATAATCTCTACTAAAGTGACTTGCGCTCTCATAGCCAACGGCAAAAGCTGCAGCAGAAACAGAATACCCATCTAACGACAAAAGAGTGTGAGCCTCTATGAGGCGTAGGGCTTTTTGATACTGATGCGGAGTCGTCCCCGTTATTTCGCGGAATTTTTGATAAAAAGACGACTCACTCATGCCAACTTCACGTGCCATTTCACTGACAAGAAGCCCAGTACGATAATTATCTCGTACATGTTTGATCGCTCGGGCAATATTGTTAGCTGCGCTATTGCTTGGAACCATCTGGCGAAGCATTCCGCCATGGGGAGCCCTTAGCACTCGTAAGTGCAATTCCCTAAAAAGAGAGGGACCAATAAGCTCAGCTTCGATCGGATCCTCCATGGTTGTCATGAAGCGATCAATGGTATTTATAAGCACACTGTCTGTTCTTTCTGCATCAACAGAGAAGGCACGTTCTTGTTTTTCAATGATTTGCTCAATCTCAAAATAAAGGCTTCGAATAATTTTCAGATCTATTTTTATAATCAGCGATAGATAGGGGACTTCGACTGATGCCTGCGTGATTCTCGCATACACAGGCACGTGATGACTGATTATGACGGAATCGCCAGCTGACAGTCGAAGAGTGCGATTGTCCAGATTTGTTTGCTTTGCACCTTGAAGGATGACGCACAGTGCTGGCTCATACATTGTTGCGCTTAACTCAGAGATATCTACTTCTTTAATGCAAAAAATATCTTCAGAAAAATAATGAAGTGCATTTCCACCTCCGCCCTGTGGCAGGACGTCTCGCACTTTATTTCTCAAAGATTCGAGCATTGTTTAACAATAATTGGAAGGTTTTGGTGTGGAAAACTCGTATCAATTTGTTAAGCTTTCTCATCTGGGGATTTTGGCATTGCCCTCAAAGGCTAACATTGCTTAGCCAGTATCTGAAAGGCTGTGGCTCATCAAAAGTCGAGGATTGGACTCACAGCCAAATGCCCTAATTCTTCGATTCATAGTGTAAGAAATTGATGGTATGTATTGAGCATCAGATCTAACAGATAAGCCTTGGTTTCCTGAATATTATCTACTACTTTTATCGGATAATATCCTGATTTACGGAACCTATACTCAACTGTAGTCGTATAACTCTGGAATTCGAGGTGTTATCCGTTACTTCTGTGTAGTTAAATATAGGAATTAGAGGGCTTGTCGGCCAGAAGTGAGGAATAAGAATCTTCACCAGGGAGTCATGGTCAGTCATATACAGATGCAGCGATTTAATGGTGAAGTTGGGCCGTTGGAGAGCATTACAAAACGAAACCCACTGCTTTCGCTATCACATCTGCTTCAACACCAAGGTAGGGACACAACGGTTCGCGATTGCTGGGTTGAGGGACGAAACCAGCATACGGAGATAATGGGCGATCGCACTTCGAACATAGCAGTGGCTAGATGCTCGATCTCCCGACCTTCTTGGGAGATTAGTATGTTGTGTTATCAGTAAATGATATCAATTTCTCCTGCCATCCCCATGACAGAAAAAGATCGGATAAGCCAATTAATTGAAATCGTTAATCGACAGCTTCGCCCTAAGGTAATCTTTGAAAGTATAAAATCACATAACCCCGTTGAGGTACGCTATCTTCCTTCACCGTGGATTCTTTTAGGCACTGGAAACTATGCAGCGGTATTTGCACATCCCAATTATCCAGAGCAAGCGGTAAAGGTTTACGCTCCAAATCGTTCTGGCTTTGAGGAGGAGGTTGAGGTTTATCGCAGAATTGGCACTCACCCTGCTTTCTCTCAATGTTTTTACGCTCAAGACAATATTTTGATTCTCAAGCGCATGCGAGGCGTTACCCTGTATAACAGTTTACATAAGGGGTTCCGTATTCCTGTACAGGTCATTCTGGATATTGACCGAGCTTTAGATTATGCAAGAAATCAAGGTCTAAATCCTCGTGATGTGCATGGCAAAAACGTCATGATGTATGAAGGTCGTGGATTAGTCGTAGATATCTCGGACTTCCTTAAAAAGGGATCAGGATCGGCCTGGAATGACTTTAAACGATTCTATTTCTGGATTTATCGTCCATTTCTTTCTCCAGCCAAGATTCGTATTCCTTGGAAACTGCTGGATTTTAGTCGATTCACTTACCGATGGTTACGTGGCTTATTAAAGCGCGAGGCTTAAAGTTCACTTTTCAAAACTTCTGGAGCCAAGCGATAAACAAGCATTCTTGAGGCGTTAAGCGTTTGTATTATGCGCTAAATTACCTCATCCCCAGTCGTTATAATTATAGAGAGAAGGGTCGTTAAATAGACCATCCGACCGTGTTTGCCACAACTTTACATCATCAGGAGCATCATCAGGGATTAAATTAAATGAATCCCTAACTTTGCTTATCACTGCATTGTTTACTTCTGCTCTAACACAGTCACCAGATAAAATGTAAAGACAAGATAAGAAAAACTTCCTGTTCGGACTCTCTTCACATACAAGCTTTATAAGAGTTGGAGCATAGCTAATTTCAGCTAATATCAGGTCCCAATCTTGGCTCATTTCCTCTGGGTATTCGGCATCAGGATCAGATGCCCATTCTCTAAGCTCTTCTTCCGATGGAGCAAAAGCATTTTGAAATTTCATCTAAACCCTTATTAAACCCTAACTATGTATTCAGCTTCAGATCCAGTAGATAAGACGTGATTGCCTGGATGTTATACGCTATTTTTGCTGGATAAAACCCTGATTTGCGATCGCATTTAGCAGAGTTGGAATGCTCGCGATCGCCACTTTATAGATCAGCTAAAACATCCTTTAGGGCTGGAAAACTGACAGATTAAGCTTTAATTTCTCCTCGCTTATTTCTCCGTTTGTATTTGCTCTGATATTCACGGCGCTGTTTCGTGACTTCGTACAAAACTATTCCTGATGTTGTGCCCAAATTCAGACTTTCGATCATGCCAAACATGGGGATGCTCACGCACAGTTCACTGTGTTGTATAGCTAGGTCGCTTATACCTCTAGCTTCATTGCCGAACCATACAGCTAGTTTTGTATAGATGGTGTAGTCAACTTCATCGAGGACGGCATTTTTCATCCCCTTTACATGTGGAGAGGTGACGATGGACACAAAGTTGTTTTTTTCTAGGTGCTCAATGCATGCTCCGGTGCTATCGAACCTCTTGACAAAGCTCTATTTGATGGCCGACACAGATGTTTTTGAGAGAGATTTTTTCTCCCGCATTTCTTGCCAGTCGTTAGGCAACGCTCCTCTGGGATCTATGACATGCGCCTTTTCCACCCCTAGGGCATTTACATTCCGTATGATCGTGCCGATATTCTTGATATCGCTGGGGTCCTCGATGACTGCAATTAAGTTCTTGCATCTGTAGGGTCTTATTTCATCAGCGCGTTGCCGGATAGAACTCTTTTGCTTTTCTTCTTCCATAAACTCTTCCGATGTATCGTCTTGATGCTTACGATGGAGTTCAACGGCGATAGTAACTTTGGACTTTAATCAAATGCTTATGCTTCGCCGTTGCAACGCAGTGCTAGCTGACCTTTATTCAGTTTTAGTTGCTTCCTCAAGTACTTGCCGGGGATGCACAATCGCAATGCCTGGGATTTCTGAAAAATCATTTGGGTTCAACGTTAGGATGTGATTCATACCAGAAGTCAGCATGACAGCTGCAATACGGGCATCATGAGTCCGTTTACCATTGATTTGATTATCAGTAACAAGAGAAAACCAGCTTGGGAAAATCTCGGAGGTTTCATCTGCCAGAGGAAAACGGTTCAACAATTGCTCGACAACATCGTGTGTTTGCTGAACCGACCATCCCAATCCATTCACATCCACCGGACGTGTTGAGACAACCCACAACTCAATCAAAATTTGTGCTGTTAGATAGCACTCATTACCTTGGAGCAACAAAGTAGCTACAGCTTCAGTGGCTAGATCATGCTGAGAATCGGATGGATTACTGAAACGTAGAACGACATTGGTGTCTAGCAAATATTTAGTCATTATTCGTAAATATTGCCACGGTCAAACGCTTCATCAGCTAGGGTAATGCTTGTTTGAGGTAGTTGAGCTATCCATCTGCGGAAATCCTCAGCACGTTCTGCAGGCGTTGCATGTTGCCAAAATGGAATTGCTTGCGTTAGCTGCTGAGCCTGAGGTTTGACTGCCTTCATAAACTCAGCTACCTTCCTCAGCTGACTGTCGCTGAGTTTATCAATTTCTTGCTTTAGGGTTTCCCGCAGCATGATCTTAATCTGAATGCTAATGCTGTAAGGTTAACTGATTTATGCCTTTATTCGCCACGCGGTCATCTGTGTGCTGGGAATTGTAACTGCCAGTCGAGATACTACTCTACGGGGCATACTTATTGCAGATAATTACCCACTTCACCTTACCTAAGAGCAAGGAACTTTCAGCACTGTTCTAACGGGCTTGGCAGTCGCACGATGAACTGGAATACCAGCTACGGGAGCTATAAATGCACTTATCATCTCAATGGCGAGAATATCCAATAGAGGATTTCGGTTCCCGTTGACGGGGGTGAGCCAGTGAGGAGTGCGGTCGTGGCGCGACCGAGGAAGCACATGCCTCCAAGCAGGAGGCACCAAGCATAGGCTGAGCTTTTCAGGGCGCTGGGATTCATCATGTGCGTATGCTAAACGTTCAGCGCTACGGCTTCCGTCGGTCGTACCACGTTTATATATAGATGCTGGCTGTCGACCCTACATTCCGCCACGACGCTTACCCAAATCTATCTCACTACCATGCAAGTACTTGGAACGCCTAAGTAGGTGGGACGAATCAAATGCAAGATGGGTAGAGTATCTACAACTACTGTCAATCAGGGCTTCTGGCGATTATGAAGAAGCCGCATCATCTTATAAATAATTGAGCCTTCCTACTTAATAGTTAAGTTGAGCATTTGGAGATCATTGCAAAACAAAACCCACTGCTTTCGCTATCACATCGGCTTCAACACCAAGGTAAGGACACAAAGGTTTGTGATTACTGGGTTGAGGGACAAAACCCAGCCTATGGGGATGGGCGATCGTACCGTGCGACTTTTTGCGCAGGTTCAGTGGAATGATTGGTTGTGCCTTGCGTCACGGCAGGCTAGGCAAGTAATGTCGCAGAGCGGCGACAACTGCTTGTTGCTTCGGGCTTTTCAATAGTCTCACGAGGAGCTTTTTGTACTCTCCGTTGGCCAATCCCAATAGCCCGGAAATGCGCGATGGAAGGCTTTTCCGATTATATACTCGAAGCAATTTGTCCAAGCTGGTTGAAGCAATCGCTTTGTCAAATTCGAGTTTGCACTCGCCATAAATTCGATCAACGTCGATGTGCTCGAGAGTGACATTGAGGCCACTTACTAATCCAGATTTGTCATTCGATGATTTCGAGAAGGCGCCAAGCAAGTATTGAATTCGCCGCTCGGCCATTGAGGTAATCTGCAACTCCAGTTCATTGGTAAGCGCAGTAGAAACGAATTGAGTAACTTGCCTCACAGCATCATCAGGGTCTTGTGCTAGATGCTCGGCAACAATCCTTACTGCGGCTTCAACGCAGAAGATGTTCTCGATCTCTGCCACTAAAATGGTTTGAATGCCATGGCTCTCTAGCGCCAAAACTTCCTCGGGAGTTCTGTAGTCGCTGTCGATAATTCCAACTGCACCGAGGTGGTGCAGTGCCTCGTTGTTTCTCAGGGCCTTTGTGGACTCGATGACTTTTTCGCACCCGCCTCGGGGAATGACGTGATAGTCAGGGTAAGCAATCTGGTAGATCGTTGCATCAAGACTTCCTGCTTCGCCTTCGCAAAACATGATCTTCTTTCTGCTGCCAAGCACTTCAAGAATCATGCTTTCTGGAAGGCTATCTTCATCAGGAACTTCAGTCCAAGTCCATGTATTATTTCCGCTGAAGCTCTTGATCCAGATTTTGTTGGCATCGGTTCTTGACGACGCGAAGTCCAGATCGTGGGTAATGTAGACGATTGTCTTTGACTGCGAAAGCTCTTCGACTTTATTCCATAATTTATCTACAAGAGACTTGTGAAGATGAATTTCAGGTTCATCAATAATGATTATTGAATTGTCTCGGGCACATAGACATTGCCCGATAAGATAAAGAGCGACTCGTTCGCCATCGCTCATTTCCTTGCCATGGTATTCAGGATCATCGGTCTTCTTGACGAGTACCTTTCCGTCTAGAAACTTGATTTCACGATGGGGCATGATGTCACCCCACACTTTTACGATTGTGTCGATTGGGGCATCTGTCACTGGAACATAGGTTTGAGCCTGTCGAGACTGTTCCGTGTACTTGCGATCGCGTTCAGCTGACTTGGCAAAAAGGAGTGACAGTAATTTGTCGTAGTCATCTAGCAGAAAAGTCGCAGGGGTATTGCCCCAACGGTCAATGACTTTCCTGTCTACAACGGCATGTTTATCATGCCTGCCAAAGGTTAAGTCCTTTTCAGCCTGTTCGAGATTCTTGAGTTGTGCAAACTCTGGGATAGATAACGCTTTCTGAGCGCTAATTCTGTGTACCGTATATTTTGTCTGGTGGTACTGTTCAATCCAAATTCCGAGGCGAGTCTTTCCTGATCCATTCGCGCCAATCAAAACAATATGCCCTGAAGAATCGATTGATTCTGGATCTCCTTGCCCTGTTCTATTTGGCAGTTCGATTACGAACGACATTTACGGTCTCCAAAAGGCCCAACTACATATTCAGCGTTAGATATGACAGATAAGCCTTGGCTTTCTGGATTTCATCCGTCACTTTTGACGGATAACACCCTGATTTACGGGACTTATACTCAACTTTTGTTGTATAAAGCTCACAAATTGGGATGTTATCCGTCAATTCTGACAGTTAATTACGGAAAATAGGGAGCTTATCCGTCACTGTTAACAGATAAGCTCCCTCACTAGGGAGTTAGAGCGCTATGCGCGTTAGTCAAGTATTTCTGTGCTTGACTAACGCGCATAGCGCTATATGTTGTCTTGATTGTCCCCTGTAATGCAAAGTCATCGACGTCTTAGATAACATCTGTTGTCCAAAACGTTTGCTCAGAGTGCGAAAGCGATCGCCCAACCCTAATCACTCCAGATAGTAATACACCGCCCAGATAGCCATGGCTCTTAGATAGTGGCTGGCACGGAAGGTTCCGGTGGCGGTGATGGCTTCGGGGGTGCGGAATTGGAGGCCGTTGTCGTAGATTTGGTGGACGACGGCTTCGGTGAGGCGCAGGGCTTCGTCGCGGTGGTTCATCTGGAGTAAGAAGGCGGCGATGCCGAAGTTGATGCCTGTCCAGACTTCTAAGGGATGGGTGTCGTTGGGGTTGATGGGGGAACCGTCGGGGCGCAGGCCATTGGCGGCTCCGAACTGGCCATCGTGGAATTTGAGGAAGCAGGTATCGTAGACCGTTTTGAGGGCCGATCGCGCGGCAGCTTCGGGCACTACATCCGTTAGCCCCAGCAGGCGGGCATAGAACTGGCCGCAGAGCTGATCCGCCATCACCACATCGGAGCCACTGCCCGTGTCGAGACGGTAATACTGCCCATTCCACAGCGCCTCGTGGTAGATGGCGCGAGATTGCTCCAGCCAGTGCTTCCAGCGGGGGAGGGCGTTGGTTGCTAGGGCTTTCAGAGGGGCGGAGTCCATGTCGAGGATCGGTTGGGTGAGGGCGATCGCCGCTTCTAGAGCTGCAATCCATAACCCGCCACAGTAGGCGCTAACGCCCTGCATCCGCCAATCGTCAAAGGTTTGGTCGGGAGCACCGGAGTTTTCGGGGATGCCGTCCCCATCCAGGTCGAAGGTCTTGAGGTAGTCGAGGGCGGCGACCACGGCGGGGAAGCAGTCTGCCAGGAAGGCGGTATCATTGCTTCCGGTCATCACAAAATCGCGATATACCTGCAAGACGAAGTCGCTGCCCAGGTCTTTCCAGAGGTTGCAATCTTGGTAGCTGGTGTAGTTGGTGCGCTCCCAGGGATGTTCGTTGGGTGCGCCGAGGTCGTGGGGGGTAGCGTTGGCCACTTTGCGCGGGACATCCGGGCTGTCTTGCCCCTGGGTGAAGTAGTAGCCGATTTTGCGGAGGCGACTATCTTCGGCGGGAATGGCGCGGGCAAAGGCGCGCAGCACGGCCTTGTCTAGTTCTGGAAACAGCAGCAGCGGAGCAAAGGATCCGTAGAGCCGCACATCCAGGCTTTCGTACCAGCGATAGTCGAGGCATTCCACCACCGCGAACTGCCCCACCGGGTTGTCTTCGGTCGCTGCACTCCACAGGGTGGCGCCATCGGTCAGGTCATAGAGTTCATTGAACAGCGCCATCTTGAACCAGTCGGGCAAATCGGAGCGATCGCAAATCGGCTGTTGCCATGCCTGGATCTGCCGTTGCCAATCGGTGTATTGGCGCAGGGCGGTGGTGGCGATCGCCCATCCATTGCGACCACTGCGATCGAAAAAGTCGGTATAGCGGCGATAGTAAACCACCCCTTTGGCAAATTCTGTCACCGGAAAATCCCAGGCCAGGGTAAAGGGAATCTGTCGGGTTTCGCCCGGTGCCAGGGTGAAGCGGAGGGCGATCGCACTGCCTACCTGTTCTCCAGAACTGGCGGGGCGAGCATCGTCTACATTCGGCAAGGTTCCGTCGGTGGCAAAGGATTGCCATAGGCCTGCCCCATCGCCAGCGGGATTCCAGCGGGTGTGGAAGAAGACCTCGCAGTCTTCAGCGGCTTCTGTGGCGATCGCCCATTCCCCTTCACCTTCCTGCGGTTCTGCGCCCTGGCGTTGTCGCTGCATCACACAGCCTGCAAGTGCTCCTTCCTGCCGCCACTCGGCAAAGTTGCCCTCGCTATCCCCAAGAGGTGGCTGATAGTCGTAGACGGGGCTGCCGTCATCCCGCACCTGCACCTCTGGAGAGGCGAGGGAATTCGTGAACCAACCCACCAAGTTTTGCCAGCTCAGCATGAGGCTCAGGGTCACCGGTGCATCGGTCGGATTGTGCGCCGTCCATAGAAAAACGGCGACGGGATAGCTGCTTTCCTGGTAGTTGTGCGCCCAAATGGGCGAAAACTGCTCGCAGGTCAACTGGGCTTGAAACGGCTGCCGATACTGAAGCCAGCTACGGGGATAAAGCGCGTGATAGGTGTTTAGGGGTCGGGAGCCTTGAAGGCTCCCGACCCCTGAGTCAAGGCTTCCCACCCCTGGATACCAATTCCATGCGCTCAATGTTCCGTCAGCAGCCGGTTCTGTGGAGAGGGCATAGGCTTGGTGGCGATCGCCCTGGTGTTCAAACACACTGAACTGACATCCTGGAATTGTTTGGAAAACATGCTCGCCGCCATCGATATGCCAGAGGTTGAAGTCGCCCCGGTGCGATCGCCCTACGCATCCAGCCCCAAACCCTCCGAGTGGCATCCCGTGGAAGGGGCCGTCATCCAGGTTACTGGCATAGCGCACGGTGTAGGGTGCCTCCCATCCCTGGCCGATGGGTCGAGTCCAGGCGCAGGTGGGAATGGCAGGCGGTGGCGAAGCGGTCATGGGCGAGAGTCCAAAGATTTCGTCTCTCACTCATACCCCATCTTGGGCATCTGGAGTAGTCCGTAGTTGGCTGGAATTTGAGAGAATTGCACTTGTCCGTACATAATCCAAACTTCTATGCCGTTCCTTTCTAAAATCCTTCTCTATCCCATCAAATCCCTCGACGGGGTGGCGGTGTCCTCTGCCACGGTGCTGGAGGGCGGTGCGCTGGCCCATGATCGGGAATTTGCGCTGTTCGATGCCCAGGGCAAAGTGGTCAATGCCAAGCGTACCGCTACTATCCATACAATTCGCGCAGCGTTTGACCTGGCGGCACGCGAGGTGAGGGTGTGGACGCCGGAGCGATCGCCCCAATCATTTCATCTGGATGGCGATCGCTCTGCCCTTAATGCCTGGTTTAGCGAGGTATTCGAGCAACCCGTCATGCTGCGACAAAATCTCCACATGGGGTTTCCCGACGATACCAACGCATCGGGGCCAACGCTGATCAGTGTCGCGAGCCTAGAAACCATTGCCGGGTGGTTTCCCGATTTATCCGTGAGCGAAATCCGCCAACGGTTTCGTACCAACCTGGAAATCGACGAAGCACCTGCCTTCTGGGAAGACCAACTGATGGCAGAACCGGGACAACTCTTGCCGTTTCAGTTGGGGCAGGTATCAATGCTGGGTAGCCATCCCTGCCAGCGCTGTGTTGTGCCGACGCGGGATTCCCAGACGGGCGATCGCCTGCCACAATTTCAAGCGCAATTCAGTCAACGGCGGCAAGCGACTTTACCAGACTGGGCGGTGACCCGCCACTTCAATCACTTTTATCGGCTAACGCTCAACACAAAAGTGCCTCCCAGCGAAGCCGGGAAGCACTTTCACATTGGCGATTCCATTACCGTCGGTGTTCCGACTTAGAGCAACAGGAACTGGGTGCCTTAGCGAAACATGCTGCTGACAGAGCTTTCTTCGTGAATCCGCCAGATAGTTTCGCCGATGATGTTGGCGACAGAAATGGTGGTGAGTTGGGGGAACTGGCGCTCTTCGGGAACAGGAATGGTGTTGGCTGCAATCACTTCCTCAAACAACCCCGACGACATCCGTTGGCTGGCCGGGGGGGAGAAGACGGGATGGGTGATGCAGGCATAGACTTGCCCCGCACCGTTCTCTCGCAGAATCCGTGCGCCTTCGCAAATCGTTCCCGCCGTGTCGATCATGTCATCCACCATGACCGCTGTTTTGCCAGCGACATCCCCGATGACGTTCATCACTTCGGCAACGTTGTGCGCTTGGCGGCGTTTGTCAATGATGGCCAGGGGAGCATCATCTAGTTTCTTAGCAAATGCCCTTGCCCGCGCGACCCCGCCAACGTCGGGGGATACGACCACAATATCTGAGAGATTCTTGCTGTTGAGGTAGTCCAGCAAAACGGGGGCGGCATAGACATGGTCAAATGGAATGTCGAAGTATCCCTGAATCTGAGCGGAGTGTAAGTCCATCGCCAAAATGCGGTTTGCCCCGGCTTCGGTGATCAGGTTGGCGACGAGCTTGGCTGTAATAGATTCGCGCCCAGCCGTCTTGCGGTCGGCGCGGGCATAACCGTAGTAGGGAATCACTGCCGTAATCTGCCGTGCAGATGCTCGACGGCAAGCATCAATCATAATCAGCAGTTCCATCAAGTGATCGTTCACTGGATTGCAGTTGGGCTGCATCAAGTAAACATCACAACCACGAATCGATTCTTGAATCTGGACATAGAGCTCTCCATCGGCAAAGCGCTTGCGCACCATGGGGGAAAGATCCATTCCCAGGTAACGGGCAACTTCTTCAGACAGCGCGGTGTTTGCAGACCCAGATAGCAATCGCAGGCGGCTGTTATCTGAAAGAGACGGAAGAGGCGGAATAGCTAAAGTTGCAGTGCGAGTCACGACAGATCCTTGGCGAAAGTCGTCATCGCAATCTTACCATTTTGGGCTAAATCAGGTAGCCAGAGATATTTCGTAGAACAGCGACATTTAAGTTAATTGAGCGTTACTGATCGAAAAGTTAGGAAGGTAGAAAATTCCCCATGAATCTACAGAAATCTGCGGAGAAACCTTACCAGAAAAATCACAAGAAAGGGTATCTAAACCTTGACAGATTCATCAATTTCATACGGTTAAAAAATTGACAGTCATACCCATTTGTGAAGGAACCCTGAGTACAGAACAAAACCCAGAAAATCCTGAATTTTGTGTAGCGCGGGCGGTGCTCGCGCTACACAAAATCAGGGGCTTTAGCTTGGGTTCGATTTTTTGTCCTGGACTCAGGAAGGAACCACAAATCATATCAACTCTGGTTAAACAACCGTAAAACCCAACTATCGTTTGCACCCGCTGCGCTGCAGCGGGTGCAAACGATAGTTGGGTTCTTCAACCAGATTTGATATCACTAGACGTTGGAGCGAGGAATAGCTGCTCCTGAAAGCGCCATTTCCATAGCCTTTGGATTGCGTCGAAACAGGCAATAGGCGGAGGGAACTAGGAACAGCGCCAAGAAGGTGGCCCCCCCAACGCCACCGGCGATCGCCACAGCGAGAGGCGGCCAAAACTCACCGCCATCCAGTAACAGCGGCACGAAGCCGATCATCGTGGTGAATGTAGTGGTGAGGACATGGCGGGTGGAATGGCGAACGACGGATTGAATGGCATGGCGATCGCCCAATCGCGCTTGAGGATTTTCATCCAATGCTGCCAGCACAACGATGGAGTCGTTGATGGCGACTCCGATCAAACCTACAGTGCCGATGATGGGGTTGAAGCCGAAGGGATAGCCGAACAGCCCCACCGAGAAAAGCCCCAAGCCAAAGGCGGCGATCGCCACCGAGCCAATGAGTCCGGCGAGTTTGAAGGAACCCAGGGATAGCACCAGGGTCGCCACCGTCAGGATGACGAGCACACCGACGGTAGAAACCAGATTGCCGATTGCCTCGGCGCGTTCTTCCGCCTCGCCACCAAAAGTGAGGGTGTAGCCGGGGGGCACTGTCAGAGCATCGGTCTGGAGTCGTTGCTGAAACTCGGTCAGCACCGTTGCCGGAAGTACGCCTGCGCGAATAAAGCCTTGGATCGTGTTGACGCGCTGGCCATTGTAATGGGTCACTTTGGCGAGTTCCGGTTGCAGGGCGAGGGTGCCCAGGGCATTGAGTGGAATCCATTCCTGATCCGCAGCGGCAATCAGTGGCAGAGCGGCGATTTCATCGAGGTTGGAGCGATCGGCCATGCGGACGCGCACGGGCAGTTCTTCGGTTTCCTCCAAAATGGAGCCGCCCTGAATGCCTTCGAGGGTCTGGTCAAGTTGCTGGGCGATCGCCCCTAGATCCAGTCCCGTCAAGCGCACGGCTTCTTCATCCAAAACGAACTGCACTTGCGGCAGGGTTTCGTTGAGGCTGGCGCGGGTGTGGGTAATGCTGTCGAGTTGAACCAGGCGCGATCGCACCGCTTCCCCGATAGTCTGCAATTCCGTTAGATCTTCCCCCGCAATGCGCACCTCAATCGGCGCATCAAACGGCGGGCCTTGCTCCAACTGGCGCACCACGGCTCGCACGGAGGGAAAGTCGGCATCGAGCTGAGCCTGGAGGGTGCGAGTGATTTCGGCCGTAGACAGTTGCTTCAGTTGCACCAATGCCTGGGCATAGTTGGATTCGTCTTCGCGCCCGCCCGTGAGGTTGTAGTAAAAGCGGGGGGCGTTGGTGCCCACGAACCAATGCACCTCTTCCACCGCTTCATCTTGCAGGAGGCGATCGCGGATAGCTTGCACCGTTTCCCTTGTTTGAGAAAGGGCAGTGGATGGCGTCAGTTCCAGTTCAATTTGCAGTTGATCGCGATCGCTGGCAGGGAAAAACTGCTGATCCAGAAACGGAGCCTGAAGGAAGCCGAGGACAGGAAGCGCTAGGGATAGGGCGACGCCCAGCATAGGACGGCGAAGGGTCTGCGTCAGGACAGTGTTGTAACCATTGGCAAGCCAGGGGATTATCATGCCATTGCGCCACCAGCTATCGTAGGGGGGAATGTCGTGGGGCGGGCGACGGTGTTCCCAAAAGAAGAAGAGATGCGTGGCCAGCGTCGGGATAATCGTAATCGACAGCAGAAACGAGCAGGACACAGCCAGAATTACATTAATGCCAATGGTGCCGACAAATTCACCAACACTGCCCGGCAGTAAGGCGATGGGCATGAAGGCAAGAACAGTTGTGATGGTGGAGCTGAGCAGGGGAATCGCCAGATGGCGAACACTGCGGGTAATCGCCGCTTCAGCCGTGACACCCTGGCGCAGATGATGGCGCACCTCATCTACCATGACGACCGCCGTATCAATCAAAATCCCCAATGCCACAATCAGACCCGTGATGGAAATTTGGTGGAGGGGAATGCCCATCAGCCCCATCATCCCGAACACCATTAGCAAAGACAGGGGCAGGGCAATCCCCACAATCACGGCAGCTTGCCAACCCATCATTGCCAGAGTGACCCCAAATACCAGCGTTGCCCCCAGCAGCAGGTTGAAAATGAGGCTACTCAGGCGGGTGGTGACATAGTGCGTCTGGTCAAACAATATGTCGAGAGAAATCCCATCCGATAACTCCCCACGCATGTCGTCCAGCAGCGGTTGTGCCTGTGTGGCCCAACGATCGAGGCGATAGTTCGATTGCACAAACACCCCCAGGGCAACAGCGGGTTGGCCATGGGCGATCGCCATCTCAGATAAGGGCTCGCGGGTTCCCTTCTCAATCTCGGCAATATCGCTGAGCAGAACCACCTGCCCACTGTCGCCAAACTGGATGGGTGTTCGTGCTAGGCGATCGAGGGAGTCCAGCTCGCCGCTCACTTCCAGGGTCACATCGTTGATCTCTCCTCGCACCTGTCCAGCGGCAGCTTTGGCATCGGTTTGGGTGAGTTGTTGCGCCAACTGTTGCGGCGTTAAGCCCAGGCTTGCTAGCCGGGTCGGGTCAAGCTGGACGCCAATCTCCTCATCCGGCTCCCCAAACAAATCAACAGACTCGGTTCCTGGCAGCGCATCCAGCCGATCTTTGAGGGACGATGCCAGTCGCCGCAAAATGGCGTAGTTGGGAGCATCGGCCTGGTTCCAGGTGAATGCGGCCACCAGGGCATAGGCTTTGACCTCAGCTTCCTCAAACTCAGGATCTGTGGCTCCAGCGGGGAATTCCAGCGTGGCATCGTCCAGGCGATCGCGCACCCGCGACCACACGCCACTCACCTCCGCTGCTGTCAACTGCTCCGACAGCTCGATGGTGACAATGGAAACGCCAGAACGAGAAGTCGATTCGTAGGTGAGCACCTCCTCAACCTCGGCAATTTCCTCTTCAATCTTTTCGGTGACGAGAACCTCCACCCGTTCGGCATCGGCTCCTGGCAAAAGGGTCGTGATCGTCGCGCTACGCGAAACCAACTCCGGGTCTTCCAATCTCGGCAAGAGCTGATAAGAGGACAGGCCCCACACCACGATCAAAATCAAGGACAGGATGAGCAGGCGAGTGTTGCGGTAGAAGAGACTGAACATGATTTTGGATTTTAGATTTTGGATTTTGAATTTTGGCGATTCAAGAGCATGTTTGTGATAGTTTGGCTGTCGTATTCAACCGTTATGTCTTTGCACTTTTGCGGTTTACCAACACCCTAAGAGAGTGTCTGCAAAGGTTGTGCTATCTCAATTGCAGGGTAAAGATCCCCCTAAATCCCCCTGAATAAGGGGGACTTTGAGTGTCCTATTTCCCCCTTATTCAGGGGGCTAGGGGGATCTTCCCAGCTCAGAATGCTGCTCCATAACTTCTCAGACATCCTCTAATCCATGAGTTGCACCTGCTGACCTGGAACCAATCGCTGCACCCCATCGGTGATTACCCGATCGCCCGCGACCAACACCCCTCGCACAAAGGCGCGATCGCCCTCGGTGTGCAGCACCTCTACCTGTCGCCGCTCTACCTGGAACAGGTCATCGTCAGACTCTTCGGTCGGTTGGACAGCAAACGCTGACCACAAGCCGCGATCGCCCTGGGTCAAAGCAGACAGTGGCAGCCAAATGCCCTCTTCATCAATGGTTTGAGCCAATTCAATATCGGCTAGTTGGTCTGGCGAAAGATTGGTAGCCGCAGTGCTGGGCAACCGCAGCACAACGGTCTGTGTCCGAGTGGTTGAATCGACTTCGGGAAGGATGGCGGCGATCGCCGCATCGTAAGGCTGCCCGCCAATGCTGACTGGAAAGGAGCCTCCGGCATTTAGGTTCGCGATCGCTTCTAGAGGGAGCCCGACTTCCACTTCGGGTTCGGCTTGTTCGACCAGTCGCAGAATGGGTTGACCGGCTTCGACGATCGCTCCTTCATCCAACCGACGAGCGGCGATCGCCCCCGAGAACGGCGCAAAAATAGTGCTTTTTTCAATGGCAATATCAAGGTCGGCAATGCTGGCAGCTAGCTGTTCCACCGTTGCCTGCTGAGCCATGAGCTGTTCTGGACGGGTACCGTTTTGCAGTTCTTCCAACTGACTGCGAGCCGCCGCTAGCCGTTCCTCCAGTGCATCCGCGCCAAAAGCCACCACATCTCGGTCTTCTAGGGAAATTGCACCCTCGGTGTAGAGCACCTCCCGCCGTTCCTGACGCAAACGTTCGAGTTCGAGCTGGTTTTCCAAGTCCTGCACTGACGACTGAGCCGAGGCAATGGCTTCGCGGCGGGGGCCATTCTGCAACTCCAACAACTCCGCCTGTGCCCGATCGCGCTGAGCCATGAGTTGCGCTCGCTGGGCCTGCAACCGACGCGTATCCAGCCGAGCTAGGGGTTCTCCAGCAGTAATGCGATCGCCTCGATCCACCAACACTTCCACCAACTCGCCCCCCTGTTCAAACCCCAGTTCACTGGTGCGTCCAGCCACCACTTCTCCGGTGTAGGTGCGAGCAACGGTGTAGGACTCGACGGGCTCAACCATGAGGGTTTCAACGACGAGTGCATCGACCATTTGGGGAGCCGATTCGCGTGTCAAAAGAGTGCGCACACCAAGGAGGGTGAGTCCTCCCAAAAGGGCGATCGCTCCCAACATCCAGCCTATTTTGCGCGAAAGGCGGCGGGGTAGGGGTGCTTCAGAAAGCGATTGACTGACCGATGGCTCAGGGAGATTTTGCTCAGGGATACTTTGCATGGTAAAGAGACCGATGGGTTTGAGGAAAGGAGAGAGCATCAGTGGCGTTATGTCCGTGCTTTTTGTCTTTGAAACCGTTTTATCCGTAGCGATACCCAGCGTTGCCAAACACTGAAACCTTCGGCATCGGGCTCCGTCTGCTGCCAGGAGGGGCGGGCAGCGATCCGCCCATGCCATGCTTCCAACGCTGGGTAATCCGTCAACGAAACGCCCAATCGCACCATCAAGGCGATCGCCGCCCCGGCTGTAATATCGGCCAGAGACAGGCGATCGCCCCCAAAGTAGGGGGCATCTCCCAGTTGTTCCTGTAAAAATCCAAACCCGGTTGCCAGGTGCTGGAGTATGTCCTCGTCGGGGATACCCGACACCTGCGCCATCACCAGCGCTGGCAGTTTGGTAGTCAACTCATTCATCGTGACCAGTTGCACCATGCGGGTTTGGGCGATCGCCTCTGGACTCTGCGGCATCAGCGATGGTTCGGGATACTTCGCCTCCAAATAGTCCATAATTGCCAGCGACTCCAATATCCGCTGGTCGCCATCCACTAGTACCGGGACATGTTGAAAGGGGTTGAGCGCGAGAAAGGCTGGCTTCCGTTGCTCACCATTGAGGTTTACCAAAATGGGCTCAAAAGGAAGTGCTTTCTCAAGCAGGGCAATCCAGACCCGGCGGGAGATGGGTGACAAGGGATGATAGTAAAAGCGCAGCATCAATACCTCCAAGCGACAGTCAAAAATGACAGCCAGAACACAAGCAAAATGTTTATCCAATACAAACCGATCGGTCTTTTTGTGATCAAGAAAAGAGAATCTATTGCCAGCCAGCGAACGTAAACCCGTTCAAAGGAATGACTTAATGTCTAGTGTGATTTATCTAGACGAGGACTCCTGCTGCTTCAAGTTATCCACATGTTGCAAACTATCCACATATTGTTCCAAATGCTGTTCGGCTCGCTGGAGGTGGATGCGATCGCCATACAACTGCGTCAGCATCAATGAGCCCTCCAGGGTGGCAATCAAAATCGTCGCGACAGTATCCGGATTCACCGTTGGTTGCAATTCCCCAGAATCAATCCCGCTTTGCACGACTTTGTGAACCATCCGTCGCCACTGATACATGCCCCGCTGTGCCCGCTCTCGCAAAACCGGATGAGCATCGTCACTTTCAACCGCCGTGTTGAGCAGCGGACAGCCGCCCTTCACCGTCACCTCATCCGGAGCCGTGGCAAAGGTATAGATGATGGCTTTGAGGCGGGCGATCGACCCCCGCTTGCCTTTCACCGCCCGAACATAGCGTTTCTGTACTTGCTCTAGCGCAAAGTCGAAGGCGGCGATCGCCAACTCGTCTTTACTGGCAAAGTGATTGTAAATCCCACCTTTCTTCAACCCTGTCGCTGCCATAATGTCTGACATCGACGCGCCCGCATAGCCCTGCTGGTTGAACAGGTCTGCGGCTTGTTGAATAATTCGTGTTCGGGTTTCTTCTGCCTTAGTCATACAAACCGATCGGTCTTTTCTTGAGAATAGTCGAAAAAGGAAATCCTGACAATGACAATGATCAGGATGACATTGCTGCTTGAGGAGATTGTTTTTGGAAAAGGCGCATCGTGCTTTTCCGTAGAAACAATTATCCCTGGCTGCTTCAAGTCTGCCAGGGTTATGAGTGATACCAATTCGCTAAGAAGCCACTACAGATAATTTTTTGAAAGCCGCGCAGCACGCGGCTTTCAAAAAATTATCTGGTTTTGGTTTTGGTTGAATTGGTAGGAGTCTGCAGCAGGGCTAAGAATTCCCGTAAGGTTGGAGATGGGTCATCCAGTCGCCAGGCTGCCGCACATTTAAGGGTGAGGAGTGACTCGACCAGGGGTCTACACTCGACCTCGCTCCCCACCATCGGCTGCACACATTCTGAAACGAAGGTGACGCCGATTCCCGCTGCGACCAAACACACACGGGTTGCTAGGGAAATGGATTCGTGAACGATGTTGGGCTGGATGCCGAATTGTTGGCAAAACTGCATGAATCCGTCGTAGAGTATGGGACCTTCGTGGCGGGGATGGATAATGAACGCTTCTTCCGCCAGCGCCGCGATTGGAATGGCGGTGTAGCTGAGCAGCGGATGCTGTTTGGGCAAGACGACCAGGAATTGCTCTTCAATGATGGGATGCAGCGCTAGCCCTCGCCCATCAATCGGTGGATGCAGGAAGGCCAGATGGATTTGGCGATCGTTGAGTGCCTTGACCTGCGCTTCGGTGGCAAGCTCTCGGAGATGGAGTTCGACCTTGGGAAAGCGATCGCAAAAGCGCCGCAGCAAGCCAGGTAAAACCGTGTAGAACGCGGTGGCCGTAAAGCCAATGGTCAATGTTCCCACCTCCCCACGAGCCGTCCGCTTGGTGAGATGCACGGCGGCCTCAGCTTGAGCGAGGATTTGCTTTGCCTGCTCCAAAAAGACTCGCCCTGCCTCCGTTAGCAGAACGACGCGCTTGGTACGCGTCAGCAAAGCCAAGTCTAACTCCCGCTCCAGTGCAGCAATTTGCTTGCTCAAAGCGGGCTGTGTTAAATGCAACCGCTCGGCGGCTCGCCCGAAGTGCAGTTCTTCAGCAAGAACCACGAAATAGCGCAGAAGACGAAGTTCCATTGGTCAATAACTTGCAGTTATTAGAACAGTTCTAATTATGACTTGGGCGGCCAAGAACAGGTTAGATACGGTGGAAGCAGGGCTTACGCAGTTGGTTGATGTTGTGGCCGCGGCCACAACATCAGCGAATTCACTCAGGATTGCGCAAGCTCTGCGTAAGTTCTATAGAAATAACCTCTTCGAGGAGCGATCCCTTCGGTAGAAGTCAGCACCAACCTTTCCTCCAATGACCCAACTGCGCATGAATTGCGGGTTAATCTAATTCAGTTGATAGATGCGCAGACCAAGCGATGACTTACATATTTCACATGGCTACAGCGACCGAGTGGGACAAGGCCAAACTATCGGGGAGTTATACCGCCGATACATTGGCGTCTGAGGGTTTCATTCACTGCTCAAAGCCCGATCAACTCATTCGTGTGGCAAACTTTCTGTTTCGCGGACGGACAGACCTGATTTTGTTGTGTGTAGATCGGTCGAAGGTCAACGCTGAAATTCGCGATGAAAATCTTGAAGGCGGAGACGATCAATTTCCCCATATCTATGGCCCGCTCAATATTGATGCGGTGACTAAAGTATTCGACTTTGTGCCGGAGCTGGATGGCTGTTTCGTGTTTTCTGAAGAAATGAGGTTAGCGGCGAGTGGGGAATGAGCCGTCCTTATTGCTATGCGATCGCCTGTCATCTCTGAATAGTGTTTATCAAGATCGTGTAAGGCGATCGCCCACGCGCGCAACTTTGCTCTCGGTAAGGCTCAAGGTATAGTAATCCGTAAGCTTCTCCTGCGCTGCAATGAAGGGTTCTGCTGGGTTCATAGCTGACCCTTTTGCCCTTGAGAAATATGCGGATTCATCCCTGTGGCTGCTTGTTGAGTCTGCCTGAAAATCTGTGGCTACGTTTGCCCTGAGACACGCTGTTTGGGAAAAATCTTGTGCAAAGCCAGATTCACTTTGTCGATAGCCAAACCCTGACGCCGCAACCTGATGTCACCACTGGGCGCGTCCTGGTGTCGAGTAAAGACTTGGGATGGGAGGGTGTCTACATTGAGAAGGGAGAAAATGACGGCTTTACCCCCGAAGATGTCACCGTGACGCAGCATTACTTTGCCATGAACAGTGGCCCTGCCCTTGAATGGGAGTGGAAAGATGGCAAACGCTTTAAGACCCATCGATACGAAACGGGGGATGTGTGGGTCAATCCGGCAGGGATTCCCTTTTCCCACCGCATTAGTGGGCATAATCAGTTTGTTTTGCTGACCCTAGAACCCGACAAAATTCTGGAGCTTCTGCCTGATCGACCACTCTTGGAACGGCAGGTGTTTCGTCGCCAACACCAGGCAAAAGATCGACATATCAATGCTCTGATGCAAGCCTTGGTGGTGGAAGCGGAGCTAGGTGGGCCAAATGGGCAGCTGTATGTCGATACCCTATCGACGGCTCTGGCGGTTCACTTTGTCAATCATTATGGCCTTGATAGTCCGGTCGACTTTTCCCGGCTGCATTTCATCGAGCGCCAGCGCATGGGTCGCGTTGTTGACTACATTGAGGCTCATCTGGCGGATGACATGAGCTTAGCGGATCTGGCACTGGAAGCAGGATTGAGCAAGTTTCACTTTTCCCGATTGTTTAAGGATGCGATCGGCCTGACACCACACAAGTATGTGGTGAAGCGGCGGATTGAGCGGGCAGCGGCGCTCTTGAAACAGGATGAGGCGATCGCCCAGGTTGCCCATCTGTTTGGCTTCACCGATCAGTCGCATTTCACCCGCACCTTTAAGCAGGTCAAGGGCGTCACACCCAAGCAATTCATCCGCCAAGGGTTGTAGGGATTCACGCTTGCAGGGTATGTGCCCTCAATCCTCATTGATCGAGGTGTTGGGAAGCTGAAAAACATCTGCAAAAACAGTCTGTTTGCTGGGGCGACGGCTTGGATGGGGCGAATCGTAGATCACCATCAGACCATCGTCATAGCCCAGACAGGGGAACAGCGTGAGTCCTTCGGCATGGTCGCCCCCAAGGGTAAAGGGCAACTCAAAGAGCACATGCAGTTTGCCAGAATCCTGGCTCCAGAGGGTGTTGTGCTCATTGTCGAGGACATCCTCTAGGCGAAACATCTGCATGGTGCCTTCCAATGCCATGGTTGGCCCTGCCAGCACGATCAGGTCTTCGTCGTGGAAGCATAATTCGCGGATCCCCTGGCCATTCAAATCCAAAAAGTGTTTACGATAGAAGACCCCATCGTCTAATTCCTTCAGGGCTAGAACGCCGGGTTCGGTTTGCTCCACTTCGATTTCGAGAATAACGGCCCAGCCGCGTAACACGGGCCCCCGCAGCCCCAGGAAGATGCGATCGCCATGCACGGCTAACCCCTCAATATCAAAGCCATTGTCTTTCGAAGGCAAGCGCATCTTCAGAAAGACTCCCAGATGTTCATCTTCGGCGAGTGTTTCCATCAGCAAGTTATGCCCATCCACTTTCTGGAGACTGGCCGCGGTCAAGGCATTGCCATCATCGTCAGATTGGGCATAGGTATGCAAAATCTCACCATTTAGGACGGGCAACCGAGCCAGGAGATAGCGGTTTGGATCATGCTCAATTTCGGAGAGCCGCGCAATATCTTTTTTCTGCTTTTTACCTTTCGCTTTATTGCGCTTAAAGCTGTGAGAACCGGTGAGCCAAAGGTAACCATCGGCGTAAGAGATTCCTTCAATATCAATTTCAGAATCGTTATCGAATAATTCAAGAAAATCGTTGAGATGAAAGGTGGTGTGGTTTCCATAGACGCTATCCCCCATTGGGGTCAGCCGTTCCAAGGTAATAAATTCATCAGAACCCACCCAAAGGCTGCCATCCGGTGTACGGGCGATCGCCGAAAGCTCCCCCAACAAATCCTCGGACTCGCTTTCAAATTTGAGTAATACTCGGCTGAGTAAGAATCCATCTGCCATGGAACGCATCCCCTGCTGTTACATCACCATCCATATTAGGGCTTACGCAAAACTTGCTTCAGCCTGAGTAAGTTTGTTCTATAGCAATCCGTTTTGATTTTTGAAGGGAGTAAGGGAAAATACAGAGGTCGAGTCGTATCCAGGTTACTTCGGTGGTCAATACCTCTTCCCAAACTGCAGTAGAAGAATTACAAGGATTCATTGCG